>NZ_JAHDIW010000010.1:0-149326 GCF_018531165.1 Geobacter grbiciae
CCCGTCAAAAGGAAACGCGTTTATACCACCCCCACCCCTTACGGTCAAGACATATTTTTGTTAGTTTTTACTTAAATACGATTCTCGCAAAACGCCGCTTGCCAAACTGCAAGACGTACTCTCCGACACCGGGGAGTTCGAGCATATCGTTGGTGACCTTTTCTCCATTCACCTTCACACCGCCCTGGTTGATTGCGCGACGCCCCTCACTGTTCGATTTCACGAGCCCTGCTTCAGCGAGTAATCTACTCAGCAGCACCTTGCCATCCTCAGCCGACAAGATGCATTCAGGCATTTCTTCCGGAGTTTGATTATCACGGAATCGCCTGACAAAACTTTCCTCCGCATTATCAGCTGCAACTGCACCGTGATAACGAGCCACTATTTCGCGAGCAAGCTGCTTCTTAGCTGCCATTGGATGCACATCACCATCCCGGATAGATGCCTTGAGTTTTTCGATTTCCGCAAGCGTCAGATCGCTGAGCAGCTCGTAGTACCGGAGCATAAGTTCGTCCGAAATGGACATGACTTTCCCAAAGATTTCATCGGCAGGCTCATTGATACCGATATAGTTTCCCAGTGACTTGCTCATCTTGTTGACGCCATCAAGTCCCTCAAGAAGAGGCATGGTAATAACGCTCTGGGGAGATTGTTTCCATACACGCTGCAATTCGCGGCCGACAAGGAGATTGAACTTTTGATCCGTCCCCCCGAGTTCAACATCAGCCTTGAGTGCTACGGAATCGTATCCTTGGATGAGTGGGTAGAGAAATTCGTGAATGCTTATAGGAAGTTGATTGGCAAATCGTTTACCGAAATCGTCACGTTCCAGCATCCGCGCTACTGTAGATTGTGCCGCAAGCCCAATCATGTCGGAGGCCGTCATTTTCCCAAGCCACTCGGAGTTGAAAACGACCCGCGTCTTCTCCGGATTCAGTATCTTGAATACCTGTTCTTTATAGGTTTCAGCGTTTTTTAGAACATCTTCACGGGTAAGCGCCTTACGGGTCTCCGACTTGCCTGTGGGGTCACCGATCATCCCTGTGAAGTCGCCGATAAGAAAGCAGACTTCGTGGCCCAACTGCTGAAACTGACGCATTTTGTGCAAGAGGACCGTATGGCCGAGATGGAGGTCGGGTGCCGTTGGATCAAATCCAGCCTTGATTCTCAACGGAACCCCGGTACTCAGTGATTTTTCGATTTTTCCCTCAAGTTCTTTCTCAAGGAGTATTTCTGTCGCTCCGCGCTTGATGATCGCCATCTGTTCAGCTACCGACATAGAACTCTCTCCCTCCTCACGAACACGTAAGTGAAATCCGTTCAACTGAAAGCGCGGAACCGCTCATCTCATCGATCCCAAGGACAACTCCGTTCAGACGTATATCTTTTTTTGCTACTTCGAACCGGACCGGCATCTGGCTTGTGAAGCGCTCAACGGCAAGCTCTTTTTTGACGCCGATTACCGAATCGAAACTACCGGTCATTCCAGCGTCTGTCATATAGGCGGTACCGCCGGGAAGGATCCGCTCGTCGGCTGTCTGAACATGGGTGTGCGTTCCGACAACGGCACTCACTTTGCCGTCCAGATACCAACCCAAGGCAACTTTTTCGGAAGTGGCTTCGGCATGAAAATCAACAAAGATGATGCTGGCTTGTTCCTTAAGCTGAACTATCTCCCGGTCAGCCGTACGGAATGGACAATCAAGACTGTTCATGAATACGCGACCTTCGAGGTTAAGGATACCGACACTAATTCCTCCGGCGGTCCGCACGATCGTGCTCCCCCGACCAATCGTCTCAGGGGGGTAGTTAGCCGGCCGCACGAGACGCTCCTCCCGTCGGATATAGGGATATGATTCCTTTTTATCCCAGACGTGGTTTCCACTCGTTAACACGTCGATACCGAGAGAATAGAGTTCGCGGGCCTTCTCTTCGGTAATGCCGAAGCCGCCGGCCGCGTTCTCGCCATTAGCTATGACCAGATCTATCCGGTAACGGTCAATGAGGCGGTGGAGCTCACGGGACACGGCCTGACGGCCCGGAGCGCCAACGATATCGCCAATAAAAAGGATATTAACGGGCATACTCAATGGCCCGGGTTTCCCGGATCACGTTAACCTTGATCTGCCCCGGGTAGGTCATCTCGGCTTCGATCTTCTTTGCTATGTCTTTAGCGAGAACAACAGCCCGTTCATCGGTGACTTCATCACTCGAAACCATAACCCTGATTTCGCGTCCGGCCTGAATAGCGAAGGAATTGTTGACTCCGACAAACGATGTGGCAATACGCTCCAGATCATCAAGGCGTTTCACGTATGTTTCCATCATCTCGCGCCGGGCTCCGGGTCGGGCACCGGACAAAGCATCGGCAGCTTGAACAAGAACAGCAAGAACGGTATTGGGCTTCTCGTCTTCGTGGTGGGCCATGATAGCGTGAACGATCTTCGGGGATTCGCCATATTTGCGCGCAAGCTCCGCGCCAATAACCGCGTGGGATCCCTCGACCTCGTGATCAACCGCCTTGCCCAAATCGTGAAGAAGGCCGGCGCGCTTGGCTTGCTTAACGTTGATACCAAGCTCGGAAGCCATGATGCCGCAGAGGAACGCAACCTCCAGAGAGTGTTGGTAAACATTCTGGCTGTAAGAGGTGCGATACTTGAGGCGACCGATCAGCTTCAATATTTCAGGGTGAATGCCGTGCACACCAAGGTCGAAAGCAGCCTGATCGCCGGCTTCTTTGATAGTCTGCTCAACTTCCTCTTCGGCCTTGGCAACAACTTCTTCGATGCGGCCGGGATGAATGCGGCCATCAGTGATGAGTTTTTCCAGGGCAATCTTTGCCACTTCGCGGCGAACCGGGTTGAAACCGGACAGAATAACTGCCTCAGGAGTGTCGTCGATGATGAGATCGATGCCAGTAGCAGCCTCCAGCGCCCTGATATTACGACCCTCGCGACCGATAATCCTCCCTTTCATCTCATCCGAAGGGAGCGCCACGACCGACACGGACCGCTCCGCAACGTACTCGCCCGCATAACGTTGAATGGCCAGGGCTATGATCTCCTTCGACTTCTTGTCGGCGGTCTCGCGAGCCTCCTCCTCGATGACCTTGATCCGCTTGGCGGCATCGAGTTTGGCCTCGCTCTCCATGGCATCCATGAGAATTTTCTTTGCCTCTGTAGACGAAAGGCCGGAAATACTCTCAAGTTTTTCCCTTTGCTCTGCAATGAGACCGTCAAGCCTCTCTTCCTTCTGAACAAGTCCTTGCTCGCGGTTAAGAAGCGCCTGATCCTTTTTTGTAAGGTCAGCGTCGCGCTGGTCAAAGAGGTTCATCTTCTTGTCGAGATTCTCTTCCTTTTGCTGGAGACGTTTTTCCAGAGCCTGAAGATCCTTGCGCTTCTCCTTGGCATCACGCTCCGCCTCAGCCTTTGCCTGAAATACTTCATCCTTGGCCTTGAGTTCTGCTTCCTTGGTTATCGTTTCCGCTTCACGCTTTGCGTCATCGACAATCTTTGACGCAAGCTCTTCTGCCTTGCTGACGAGGGTGTCGGAAAGACGCTTGCGCAGCATGTTTCCCACAAAGTATCCGAGCCCGGCAGCTGCAAGGATTAGGACAATGGCGATTTCTATCTTCAATGTCTTGATACCTCCCTTGATCTATTGATAACCGTGAAGAGTGATAACTCTCTTCTCGGTGATAATGACATCGACTGCGACGTCATGGGGTTCCGCGACAATCTCGTCCACAAGCTGGAAGTCATAGCAAAAAGCGACAAGTTTCCCGCTCCCCTCAAGATGATGGAGCGACCTGTCGTAGTAACCCTTCCCGAAGCCTATTCGTTTTCCGGCGTGATCGAACGCGACACCGGGGACGACAACAAGGTCAGCAGCATCCGGGGGGTAGGCTTCTCCGGTAAGGCACGGCTCGGCAATCCCGAAAGCTCCCTTCGTCATCTCGCTTGGGTCTGAAACCTTGATAAAGCGGAGGCAATCCCCACAGACCACCGGAAAGATCACAATCTTTCCTTCCTTAAGGGCGGCCTCCATCACCTCACCCGTCTCCACCTCTCCTCCGATAGGCGAATAGAGAGCAACAATGCGGGCCTCAGCAAACTCAGGAAGTGCAACAAATGCCTGCTGGATAAGATGCCCAGAAAAGCGCCGTTCTTCGGCGGCCAAGGTGCGCCGTTTATCGAGCATGCATTGCCGAAGCTTTCTCTTGGGCATGGAACCTTATAAACAGCTGTGTTGAATAAAAAGAAGCTTTGTGAGACGGAAGTCGTCCCGGAATCGGGTCTCCGGCAGGAGAACGGGGGGAGGAAAGCTTGACCAGCAACAGAGGGGGCGTATGCTTTAGAGTAAATCGAATATGGCGTGTGGTTACGGCATTACGTCAATCGTGCTTACCCTTTCGGCATCAGATGAACTTCTGCAGCCTGCTATCAGTGAAACAGATAGTGCCTTAAAGCAGCGTCAAAGCCATTTCTGTCGTAACTGATCGAACTTTCCAGACCAAACCGTGCTGCTTTATGATGAAATCTCCCCAGGGGAGACCGCGAAACCACATACAACCGCCTATACTTTCAGGGAAGAGCGCTGTCGATACGTTTGACCAACCGACTCATGACTTCCTTATCGGCCTGTCCCTTTTCCTCAAGTTCCCGTGAAAGAGAGAGGCATGATTCAGCCAGATTCATTAGTGCAAGAATTATTGGTACCTGGGGATCGCCGACTACCGGCACCGACGCCTGAGCTTCGGCCAGCTTGCGGTTAACGAGTGCCTCCACTTCACGCACATGCTCGGAGGAAGCCGAGCTCTTAACGGTAATCTCCTTGCCGAGCACGCTGATGCGGTGCGAAGCCTTCACGGACATCAAATCCCTTCGAGCTTCCTCAGAACACCGTCTATTCTTGACTTGACGGCATCCCGCTCCTGCAGGAGCCGACCGTTTTCCTCGCGAAGGACGTCATTCTCCCGCTTAAGGGCGGTGTATCGTTCTACGAGAGTCTCAACGCGCCGTTCGAGATCGGCGAACAGTTCTGTGTCCATTGGGATACCTTTTTTGGCCTAAAATATTATTGCAGAGCCCCCGTGAAGTCAAGGCAATTATTGGAAGAGCGCATCCACGAACTCGGCCGGATCGAAGTCCCGAAGGTCGTCGACACCTTCCCCGACACCGATATAGCGGACCGGAATTCGGAACTCATTGCAAATGGCTGCAACGATCCCTCCCTTGGCCGTGCCATCCAGCTTGGTAAGGGCGATGCCGGTCACCTCGGCAGCCTCTTTGAAGAGCTTGGCCTGTGAAAGGGCGTTCTGGCCAGTGGCGGCATCGAGGACCAAGAGCGTTTCGTGGGGGGCGCCGGGAATCTCGCGGTCCATGATGCGACGGACCTTCTTGAGCTCTTCCATGAGGTTTACCTTGGTATGGAGCCGCCCTGCCGTATCAACGATGAGGACGTCCGCCTTGCGGGCCACGGCGGCTTTGATGCCGTCAAAGACCACGGCGGAGGGATCGGCTCCCTCCTTATGGCGAACCACGTCGCACCCGGTCCGCTCGCCCCAGATCTCGAGCTGCTCGGCCGCAGCGGCCCGGAACGTATCGCCGGCCGCGAGCACTACTTTTTTCCCTTCCCGCGAGAACCGGGCGGCGAGTTTGCCAATGGTGGTCGTCTTGCCAACGCCGTTGACACCAATGACCATGATGACGAAGGGAGAGGCGGAATCAACGGCGAGGGGTCTCACATCCCGGCTCAACCGTTTGAGAATCTCATCCTTGAGGGTCTGACGAAGAGCCGCACCATCATTCAATTCATTGCGAGAGAGCCGCTCCTCCAGTATCCGGATAAGTTCCACCGTGGTCTGGACACCGATGTCGGCGGTGATGAGGATCTCTTCGAGTTCTTCCAGAGTGTCAGCATCGATCTCCTTTTTGCCGAGAACAAGCCGGTCGATCCTCCCCACAAGGCTGTCGCGGGTCTTGCTGAGCCCCTGGCGCAAGCGCTCGAACAACCCCGGCTTGCGCTCCTCCGGTTCCTCGGCCAAAACAGGATGTTCAGCCACTTCGGTCTTCTGCTCGGGAATAGGGTTTTCCTCTGCCCCCTCGGCACCGGCAATCTTGTTCCACAACCCCTTGAAGAAGCCCTTTTTTTCCTCCGCCATATCAGTAAATCTCCTTGAGCAAAATAGCCTGCACGTGCTCGAATTTGACCATTGCCCACCCGGCGATGGCCTCCCTGTCGAGGGTCAATACCAACAAATAGTCGTCTCCAATGGGGCCAAGGATCACGCGCTGGTCAGCCAGCGTGATAACCGCCTCACGGACGGGATCGGCAGAAAGCCGACCCTGAAGCTCTTTCATCCGGGTCAGAATGATTCCCAGATGGGCCGCGGTGATTTTCAACTCGTAGTCGTCCCTGAGGGCGACATGATCCACCGTCTCCCCCTCCCAGTCGGCAATGATCGCGCCGGTGGCCCCGGGAACGGACTGCACCAGCTGGGTCAGGATCGCTTTGAACGACACCGGTCGACCTCCTCTAATTCAGTTTGACAGAAACGATCTTGGACACCCCCGGCTCCTCCATGGTGACGCCGTAGAGGGTGTCGGCAACCGCCATGGTCGCCTTGTTGTGGGTGATGATGATGAACTGGGAAATCTCGCTCATTTCCCGCACCATGTCGTTGAAGCGCCCGATATTGGCATCATCGAGGGGAGCATCAACCTCGTCAAGCAGACAAAAGGGTGACGGTTTGATGAGGAAGATGGAAAAGATGAGCGCCACGGCGGTCAGGGCCTTTTCCCCCCCAGAGAGGAGAGTCACGTTCTGGAGTTTCTTTCCGGGAGGCTGGACGATGATATCGATGCCGGTCTCCAGAAGGTCCTCTTCGTTGGTAAGCTTGAGTTCAGCACGACCGCCACAAAAGAGGCGCGGAAACACTTCCTGAAATTTCTCATTCACAAGATTGAAAGTTTCGAGGAACCGCTTGCGCGTGGTGCGGTTGATCCGCTGGATCGCCTGCTGGAGCGAATGGAGCGATTCCTCCAGATCTGTCTTCTGGCCCGACAGGAAGGTGAAGCGCTCGTCCAGTTCCCGGTACTCTTCGATGGCGGTCAGGTTCACCTCCCCCATCTCGTCAATGAGACGCGAAAGCTCTTCCTGGCGCTGGGATGCCGTTTCCTCGTCGAAGGGGGTGTCGGCATACTTCGGGAGGAGGGGCTGCATCTCAAGCCGGTACTTCTCCATGAGTGATGTGACGAGATGGTTGAGTTCCAGGGTAAGCTCCGACTGCCTGAGTCTATCGGCGGCAACGGCATTTTTCGCCTGCTCGGCAAGGACACGGAGTTCCCGGAGAGCACCTTCCTCGACCCGGACCGCCTCGGCCTGGCCGTCGAACTCGCGCTTGAAGGTCGCGCTGGCACCTTCTGCTTCGACGTGGCGCGCCAGGAGGGATTTCAGCTCGCCATCACCGCCGGCGAGAGAAGCAACCAGCCGCTCCCGCTCCTGAGCGCACCGCTCCCGCTCTTCCCGATGTCGGGTAATCCGCGCCTGAAGGTCTGACTGGAGTTCTTCGGTCCGCTTCAGGGCGCGGCTGGCCGCCTCCTTTTTCTCCCGAAGCTGGGCTCCCCTGACCTTGAGGGTGGTGACCGCCTCACGGGCTGCGTCAATCTCGCGCTTCCTGACCGTGAGGGTTTCCTGGAGCCGCTCAAGCTCTGCCTCAAGAGTTCCTTTTTTCTCTTCGTGAACGGCTTTCCGCGTATCGGCATCCACGATCTCACCTTCAAGGGTCTCACGCTCCTCCCGGAGCTGGTCGTCCTCCATGCCGGTGACGGCAAGCCGCTCCTCGACGCGCTGGACTTCCTCCTTTGCCCGGATGAGATCCTTGTCGGCGTTGACGAGTTGGATATCGGTCTGGTGGAGGCTCTGGCGCACCTCCCGCACCTCCTCCTCGGTGCCGGCCCGTTCCTGCTGCGTCCGGTCCCGCATAGCGTCGAGATCATTCAGCACGGCAGTTAGGCGCTCCACCTCGCCGGTAAGCTCCCGAATCTCCCGCTTCTTGTGGACCAGTCCCGGACCTGCAGCTTCTGTCGACCCGCCGCTCACAATCCCGCCGTCAAAAGCAACGTCACCACGAAGGGTAACGAAGGTGCTGCGGGGGTGAAGCCGCGAAAGGGAACAGGCCGTCGCAAGGTCCCCCACCAGATAGGTACCCGCCAGGATATGCTCCACAACGGGGTTTCGTCCTTCGGCAATGGTGACGTGGGAAAGGATCGGTACCGCTCCGTCAGGCGCGGCGTCACTGCCCGGCATGGAGGGGATTCCCGCAACAAGGGAACAGCGTCCACCGCCGCTCTCGGAGAGGTACGCGAGCGCCTCGAAGGCATCAGACTCCTGGGGACAGACCACGTACTGGAGCCGCTCGGCCAGTACCGCCTCAAGGGCGGTCTCGAACTCAGGAGCGGTTTCCACTAAGTCGGCGATGACGCCGGTGAAACGCCCCTTGAACCGTTCGGCCAGCAAGAGATTCCTGACACCCTGGCCGTAGCCGGCAAACTGGGCCTCCAGTTCCTGGAGCGAGTGGAGGCGCGACGATTTCCTGCTCAGTTCATCGCGGCGGGAACCGATTTCCCGATCCATATCCGCAAGGCTCTCCCGCAGTTCCGTCTCCCGGCGGACGAGAAGCGGCAGACGCTCCTGAAGTTCAGCCTTCTGGTCGGCCAGACCTGCGACAGCCTTCTCAAGCTCGCTGGCGCGGCCCGACGATTCCACGAGCCGCTCGTTGAGGAGGAGCCCCTCTCGACGGTTCCGCTCGACCCGTTCTGCAAGCCCTTCCAGGCGCCGAGTAGCGGCGGTGCGCTGGTTGTTGAGCTGGGCCACCTCGGCCAGGAGGGAAAAAAGCTCCCGCCGCACCTCCTCAAGGTCGGTGGAGAGCTCCCGTTCGGCAGCAGCCATCTCTTCCAGTTCTTTCTCACGGGTGGCGAGGGTGTCTTCTTCTCCCGCCGCCTCGACAGCGTAGCTGCCGCTCTGCTCCACGAGACGAGCAAGCTCTTCGCCAGCCGCAGCAAGCTGACTCTCCAGTCCCTCAAGCTCTCCCGCAAGCCGCTCCTCCTGCCGTTCCAACCCACCGAGTTCCTTGCGCTGGAACTCGATCCTGCTTTCGTGCCCCTGAATCTCCCCCTTGAGGGAGAAAACCACCTCCTGGGACGCGGCCAGCGACCGTTCCCGCTCCACGAGGGCGAGGCGCCGCTCGTCCAGCCCCAGTTCGCGCTGCTCAAGATCCGCAGTGAGCGTGGCGGCCCGGGAAACGCTCTGGCGAAGCGCCTCCTCCACCTGCTCCTTGGCAGCATCGAGAGCTATGAAGCGCCTGACCGTGGCAGCCACTTCGATCTCCCGGAGTTCCTCCCGGTACTCCCGGAACCGCTCGGCCTTCTTGACTTGGCGCTGGAGCGAGTTGAGCTGCCGCCGAATCTCGGCCAGTATGTCGCCGATACGCAGGAGATTCTGACGGGTGAGATCGATCTTTTTCAGGGCCACCTGCTTCTTGGCCTTGAACTTGGTGACTCCGGCCGCCTCTTCGATGAGGAATCGCCTCTCCTCGGGCTTGGAGTGGAGGATCATCCCGATCTTCCCCTGCTCGATGATGGAGTATGCCCGGGCACCGACACCGGTATCCATGAAGAGCTCGGTGATATCCATGAGCCGGCAGGGAGTCTTGTTGAGGAAGTAGTCGCTCTCACCGTCGCGGTAGAGGCGGCGCGTCACCTGGATTTCGCTGTAGTTCAGGTATTTCGCCGGCACCCTCCCGTCTTCGGTGGAGAAAGCCATGGAAACCTCGGCCATGCCGAGGGGTTTGCGGGATTCGCTCCCGCCGAAGATGATGTCCTCCATGGATTTGCCACGGAGGTTCTTGGCCGACTGCTCCCCCATGACCCAGCGGATGGCATCCACCACATTGGACTTGCCGCAACCGTTGGGGCCAACGATGCTGGTTATCCCCTGCTGGAAGTCGAGGGAGACCTTGTCCACGAACGATTTGAAGCCGGATATGTCGAGGCGTTTAATTTTCATAAATCGTGTCATACTATCAGAGAGGAGGGTGTCAATGCAACCAGACCAGCACCGTGTCCGGCCTTCCCCCCATGACACGAAGAATGGTTGCCTCCCCGGAGCGCCGGAGAGTATACTCTCCAGCGGCCCAGACTAAACGAAAGGTCCACTTCCCATGATCTCCCGCGGCGCAAAGACCCTCCTCATCTCCATACTGCTCATCCTGGGCATCCTTGCCGGCGGGGTCGCGACCTTTTTCCTGGCACACTTCCATGAACTCGACACCTACAAGGACCAGATCCTTGCCGAAGTCCAGAAGAGCCTTAACCGCCAGGTCACGTACGAGAAGGGGGAAGTAACGTTTCGCTTTACCCCTGCCTTCAGCTTTACCAAGGTTGTCATCAAGGAACGGGACGGCCTGACAACGTTCGCCACAGCAGACCGCGTCAGCTTCCGTCTTGCGCTCCTGCCGCTCCTTGAAGGGAAAGTCGTCGTCGGAAAGCTCATGGCGGAACGGCCGACCATCCAGATAATCCGCAACAGGGAAGGCACCTTCAACATCAGCGACCTGCTGGAAGAAAAAAAGGGGGCTCCTCCCCTCCGGATGAGAGGGATCAGTATCCACGACGGGAAGATTACCTTCACCGATCAAGCGGCAACCGCCAATGGAGTTGTGACCAGGCTGGAAAAGACCGCTCTGGAACTGGACCGGATCGTCCGCGGCAAAGAGACAGAATTCACCATAGCAACCACCCTGGCACAGGGAACAACCACCGGGACGCTTTTCGCCCGCGGCTCGGCAGATCTTCCGCGAGAGGGGCATCCGATGACGGAAACGCGCATCGATGCGAAGGTCGAGGCCAGGAATCTTTCCGCTGCCCATTACTGGCCCTACTATGGCCGCTTCGTCCCCTTCGATCCCCTAGCGGGGCTCTTCGATGTCAAGGCATCCATCCATGGGACGGCGGCGGACTTCACCTCAAAGGGGACAGTCCACGTCGCCGGGCTTCGCTTTTCCTATCCCAAGGTCTTCCACGCCGTTCTCACCCCTCGCGACCTGCAACTGGACTACAAGTTGAAGCGGGACCGGCAGCAGGTTGACGTCTCCGCGGTCGATTTCCGGATGGACGGGCTCATGGTCAAAGGGAACTGCGCCATCAGGGACATCAACACCAATGATCCGCGGATCGTGGCCCGGGCCGTCATCGATCCCTTCAAGCTGGAGAGGTTCTTCTACTACATCCCCTTCGGCATCATCGCCGACGATGCATCCCAGTTCATCGAACGGTACATCAAGGCAGGAACGTACCGGTTGGACGAGGGACGGCTCGATGGCAGGGTGAGCCAGATCCTCCACATGGAGAAGGACCAGAACTACAACATCCTCTCCATCAAGGCCCGGGCACTGGAAGGGGGTGTCGTGGACCTGGGGAATGGCGTCCCCTCTTTCAACAACATCAAAGGGGATCTGTCGCTGTCGGGCAAGAACTTCATCCTGCGCAACATGTCGGGAAAGTTTGGTACGTCACCATTCACCATGAACGGAATGATTGCCGACTACCCCCTCAACACACCATCGTCCTATCCGTTCAACGCAGCATTCACCCCACAACAACAGGAACTTGCCTGGCTCTTGGGAAAACACCTGGGCGGAGGACTTTCGTTCTCGGGGCACACGCCATTAACCATTACCGGTGCCGGGTATACGTCCGCGTATACTCTGTCCGGCCAGTGGAATCTGGCAAATGCCGGCTACAACGTAACCAATGTCATCGCCAAGCCGGCTGGAGTGACCAACCAGCTTTCCTTCAGCATGAGCCTCTCAAAGCCAGGAATGAGCGCCTTTGCCTGCCAATACAATCTCCCCCCCCTCTCGCTGGTCCTGTCGACCCGGTATCGGCCGGGGCAAGATGTTCCCAACCATATCGACATACGGACGAACCAGTTCGAGATGGCGCCCCTTGCCCCCCTGCTCCCACGGGTGAAGTCCTATCAACCCCAGGGGCGGATACAGGTTGCGGCCCGTGCCGACGGGAGCGCGGAAACCATTGGCGGACTGAACTGGACAGGGGATGTCCTTCTTGCCGGAGCGGCATTCCAACCACCAGGGGGCATCAAGCGCGTCCGCAACATCAACGGTGGTATCCGCTTCAAGGGCACCGACCTGGAAACACCACGGCTCTCAGCCATGCTGGGGAACTCCCTCCTCGTCGGCACGGGAACTCTGACCAACTTTGACAACCCGGCCATCTCTCTCGAATTCTCCGCTCCCGCTCTCGACGTGGCCGACCTGGGGCTAAAGGCCCCTGAGGGAAAGAGCCTAAAAATCAAGAAGGTGCAAGGTTCCGTCACCCTTGCCCAAGACACCCTCCAGGTAAAGTCACTGTCCGGCACGGTGAATGATTCTGCCCTGAATCTGAAGGGGACAGTGGAACGGCTACAAAGCCCACGGGTCGACGTGACGGTTACCTCTCCCTTCCTGAATATCGAAGATGTCCTCCTTCTTGGTGGTCTGGAACGGAGCGCAAAAGCATCGGCCCAGAATGGCACCGCCACCATCAAGGCGTCGGTCACTGCGGATGAGGGAAAATTCAAAGGATTTCGGTTCAGGAAGCTCCATACGGTTGCCATGCTCGACAACCGGATCCTCTATCTCCAGCCCTTCGAATGCGGCGCCTTCGGTGGCCAGGTTGCGGGAACTTTCAGGGCCGACTTCGGCTCAAACGGCCCAACCCGCTACCAGGCAAATCTCAAGGCTGATAAAATTTCCGCCGAAGACTTGGTCCAGGCGCTGAACCTGAGACTCCACAATGAAATAATCACCGGCTCCCTGTCGCTTCATGCAGACGTCACCGCCAAGGGAGAAACCGCCGATGAACTGAGGCGAACCATCCTCGGCAGCGTCAAGCTTCATCTCGAAAACGGCAAACTGCGGCGGTACTCAGTGCTCTCCAAAATATTTTCCCTCCTGAACGTGTCGCAACTCTTCACATTCCATCTCCCCGATATGGTTGCCGACGGCATGCCCTATAACCGGATCGACGCAACCCTCTCTCTCAGGGATGGGATCGTGTCTTCAAAAGACTTCTTCATCGACAGCAACGCCATGAATATTTCGGCTGTGGGCTCCATTGACCTCGTCAAGGAGGAGATTGACGCAACCGTGGGGGTCCAGCCGCTCCAAACCGTCGACAAGGTGGTAAACCGGATACCGATCGTCGGCTGGATCCTTACCGGCAAGGACAAACACCTCATCTCCACCTATTTCGAGGCCAAGGGAAAGTGGAGCGACCCTGTCGTAAAGGCCGTGCCGGTCAAGTCCATGGCCAAGGGAGTGCTCGGAATCTTTAAACGGTTATTCCAGCTTCCCGCCAAACTCATTACCGACACAGGTGAAGTCATCATCGGAAAATAAAGGGTTTTTTTGCTGTTGTAAAATATTTGGGACCTATGGTACTGTTCAGCAGTTGAGAAACGTACACCATACAGGAGGACACAGGTGAAAAAGACAGTATTGGTCGCTCTTGCAGTTGCATCACTTGCCGCAGCCGGATGCAAGGAGAAGCCGAAAGCCCCTGAGACTACAGCACCGCAGCAGAGCGGCATGCCCGCCCAGCCTGGCCAAGGCCAAATGCCCAGTGATGCAGTCCACGGCGGCGCCAACCCCCACGCCGGCCTGAAGGCCGTCGAAGTACCTGCCGGTGCAGGCCATAAGGGAAAGGTTGTCTCCACCATGGACGCTGCCGGATACACCTATCTTGAGGTAGAGGAAAAGGGCCAGAAACTTTGGGTTGCCGTCATGCAAACCAAGGTCAAGGTTGGCGACGAAGTCGAGTTCCCCGACTCTCCGCCGATGGTCAACTTCCACAGCAAGACCCTCAACCGGACCTTCGAAAAGATTATTTTCGCTCCTGGCGTCCGGATTGCCGGCAAGTAATTTCCGGTAAAACCGCAACGAAAAAAGGCGACATCCTTCAGGTGTCGCCTTTTTTCGTACCACGCTCCGCCACCACCATACGCAAACGCTCCCCGACATCGGTATCCCGCGGATTGAGCCTTTTCGCCGTCTCGTATAGCTGCTTTGCTCCCCTTTGATCACCCTCCTCAAGGCGCAGGTCACCAAGTGCCAGGTAAGCAGGAACATGAGCGGGCACAAGTGAGATAGCCCGCTCAAAAGCCTTTCCTGCCCGCGTCACATCTCCCCGTGAACCATGGAGACCTCCAAGGGCCAGCCACCCCCAGGGATTTTCCGGCTGCCGCTCGACGATCTCACGATACAGGGCCTCAGCCTTTCCTATATCTCCTTTGGCTTCAAGCCACTCGCCCTGCCCAAGATTCGTCCCGTGGCAGTAGCCAAGAAACTCGCGCTGGGCAGTGAAGTCGGCCGGCCCAAACCGGGCTTTCCTCTCGACACGGGTCAATGCCCGCAAGAGCGTCTCCATCGAGCGGGCAACGAACGGATCGCGTCGCACATACAGGGCCGCTCCCCTCTCCCTTTCAAAGAGATCAGCGCCCACCCGCCCCTCTCTCACCGCTTCATCGAAGAGAGCCGTCCCGGGGTAGTATGCCAAGGGGGCCACATGGCCATCATGGGGGAGGATGTTGCTGATGAGCGTAAGGGTCGCCTGCAGGTCATCGTCAGTCTCCCCGGGCACTCCGGAGATCAGGTAAATGGAGAGGCTTATCCCGGCACGCCGGGTGGCCTTAGCGGCCCTTCGGACCTGCTCGGGGGTGATCTGCTTACCGAGATACGCGAGTATTTTCTCCGACCCCGACTCGACGCCGTACTGGACGCATTCGCACCCGGCCCTACGCATCCAGATGAGCATCTCCTCGTCCACGGCGTTCACCCGCGACTGGCAGTTCCAGAGGATATGGACCTTTTCCTCCAGAAGCAACCGGCAAAAGTCAATCACCCGATCCTTGCGAACAGTAAAGGTATCGTCACGGAGAGAAAAATAGATAAGGCCGTAGCGGTCGCGAATGGCGCGGATCTCATCGACCATGGCTCGTGGCGAGCGGAAACGGAGTGACTTCCCCCAAAAACGCGGCGACGAACAGAAGCGGCAGGCAGCGGGACATCCGCGGGAGGTGATGATGAATTCCAACTGGCGGCGCACGTCGCATCCCCAGGCATCATTCATGTGGAGTGCCGGCAGCGGGAGCACGTCGAGATCCGCAACAGGGGGTCGCTTCACGGAGTGAACCTTGGCGCCCTTGCGATAAGCCAGTCCCACTATGCCGGTCAGACTGCGATCGCCCCGCTCGACAGCCCGTGCGAGGTCGAGAAAAGTCTCCTCCCCCTCACCGAGGATCACCCCGTCCACCTCCCGATACTTAACCAGGATAGACTCGAAAGCGTGGGTTGCATGGGGACCGCCAAAGATTGTTAGACAGGTGGGGTCGACTTTCTTCGCCAAGGCGGCAAGTCGAAGGGATTCGAAACGGTTGTGGGTAAAAACGGAGATACCAAGGATGGCAGGACGCTCCCGTCGGAGCAGTTCTTCCACCTGGCGCCAGGAAGCAGTAGAGAGGTTGGCAAGGGAGGACGTAAAACCATTTTCTCTCAGAACAGCGTTGAGGTAGCCGAGCCCCGTGGGCAGGAGTGAGGTGAACGGGTCACGGGCCCCTTCTGGATGGGGCCTAGAGACGAGTAGTATCCGCATCGCTGAACTCGTGAACTATCTTCTTCGCCAGAGGGTAGTCGGCGGGAAGGAGATCGAAGCGGAGAATATCCGCGGGATCAACCCAACTGTGGTCGGCCACGTCCAGTTCGCGCAATTCCCCGCCAGTCCAGGCGCACCGGTAGGCCAAAACCAGCACTGGTCGCTCCGGGTAACGGTAATAGACCACATCATATATCCCGTGGACAGAAACATCCATGGCCAGTTCCTCGCGAACCTCCCGAACAATACATGCTTCTGGGTGTTCCTCGGGCTCCAGCTTGCCACCGGGGAACTCCCAGAGCAGCGGATAGGGAGCATCGGGCTTTCTCCTGGTTAAAAGGATCTTGCCTTCATGCTCGATAACGGCGGCTGTCACGATAAGAGGAAGCATGGACACCTCAAAAAAAAATCCGGCCGCAAGAGCCGGATTTTTTCGTGCGCAAACGACGCAGGGCGAAAACCCTATTTCAAAAGACTGACCCCAAGGGTGTCATTCGTCAAAATTTCCTCGAGCCCTTCTTCCTCAACACCGGAAATCAGGTCATCGAGTTTCAGGATATCGGGATTAACCTCGGCAATCCGCTTCGCACCAAGGAAACGGGAACGGTAGTAGGGAGTATCAACAGAGGAAATAACGACCCGACGGTCTCGCGACGAGGCGTGAATCATCTTGTTGTTGCCGAGATAGATGCCAACATGGGACGGGAAACGCGCATAGGTCTGGAAGAAGAGGAGGTCACCCTTCTGCAGGTCGCCGGGAGCAACCGAATTTCCCACATGGAACTGTTCCCGGGCCGTGCGGGGAAGAGTTACGTCGAGCTCGCGGAAGACGTGCTGGACAAAACTGGAACAGTCGAGCCCCCGACGGGTGGTGCCGCCGAAACGATACTTGGTGCCGATGAAGCTGTAGGCAGTTTTTTTGAGTTCAGAGACACCATCGACATCGAGTTTCACGCTCTTCGTGAAGTCAGCTGGACGGTTCGGGTCCAACTCCACCAACTCGCTCAGACTCTGCTCGTATTCTTTTTCATCGTAGATATCAAGGTGTTTCAGGGGCTTTTTCAGGGAAAGCTTCGCGGTAACCGTTTCATTGGATTCCACTGCCTGGAGTGCAAGGAGACGACCGGGCTTGAGTCTGCCCTTCCCTATGCCGTTCAAACGTCGCAACTCAGCCACGGAAACGCCGGTCTTCCGCGCAACCTTTGCCAGGGTATCACCTTTTTTCACCTTATAGCTGGCAGGGGTGGAAGAGTCCGCGCTTGACTCTGCTGCGGCGCGAGACGGGATGACAAGCACTGTTCCCGGCTTTATCCGGGCATTAGTGAGGTTGTTGGCCGATTTTAGATCTTTCGCACTAACGTGGTACTTCTTCGCGATAGAGTAAACGGTTTCGCTTTTTCTGATCTTGTGGGTTTTTGCGGCGTGGGACAGGGCGGGAAAGGCTAAGAGGATTACGGAAAGCGCTGTAAGTCGCAATCGCAGGCTCATATCCCCTCCTTCATTTGTTTTATTAAATTGAAACGAAAACGAGCTTTTTATAACAAACCATCTCTCATCTGTCAACCTTTATTCCCCCCCCGGCCAACATCAGCGTCTTCCCGTGGTCACGATCCTCACCCTGACGGGCTCGTCATTCAGGATCCTAAGCTGCGGCGACGGCGAGACGAGCCTTGACTCCACAACGGTGCTCTGGCGGATTCCCTCCAGGTTAATTACTTCGGTATTGAGGGTATCGAGGCCCGCCAGCACATGTTCCGGCCCCTCCACAACCACCTCCTGAGGCTCAACACGCACCCGTTGCAGCCGTTGACGCCCTGAGGGGGTCCCCTTCAGTACAGGCCGGACCTGGAGAGCCTTCTTTATCTTCTTGCTGATGCTCACTTTTACCACCGACGGATTCACGCTGGTGACCACAACCCCGAGTGGAAGGTTCAAGTCACTCTCCGTGATAGCCAAAGTATTGCTCCCTTCCCTTACTTTGGCGAGATCCAGGTCGGCTACGACATCGAGTTGTTTCGGCGACGGGATGAGACTCGAAAAGACCTTTAGCTGGGCCTCAACCTCCTCGGGACTGCTTTTCAACAACACCGCATTTCCCGGCAAGTTATGGAATTTGATCGGGACAGTGACCGTAAAAATCGCCCCCTGCTTAGTCGTTATAATGAGCCAGCTTACAAACACCACCAACGTGGTCACAAGCTTAGGGACCAGATTGCTAACCAGCCGCTGCCCCAGCGAGATGTGAACCTTCTCCTGGCGCTGGGGATAGAGGAGTCCCTGGAGTTTCTCCGCCAGACTCTCGGCAGTTGCAACTGCCTCAAGTTCTCCTGCAAGTGCCAGGCCAACCTCCCCCCGTTCTTCGGAAACGATTACCACGGCGGCATCACAGCGCTCACTGAGGCCGATTCCTGCTCGATGCCGAGTACCGAAATGACGAGGGAGTTCTGTCTTCATCGAAAGGGGAAGGTGGCACGATGCCTGGGTTATACGCCCCTCCTTAACGATAACGGCGCCGTCATGGAGAGGAGTTCCGTCCTGAAAAATACATTCAATGAGCTGCCCGTTCGGAATACTGTCGAGGGGGACACCATGAAGAAGGTAATCATCAAGCGATTCATGCCGCTGAAAGACAACGATTGCACCGGTGCGCTCTTTGGCAAGGCGAAAGATTGTTGAGGAAATATCCGCAAGATCAATCAACCCTCCGCCATCCTGCCTTCCAAAGAAATTCCGCAACAGACTGAAGCGGTAGAGGGCCTGTCGAATCTCCGCCTGAAAAATGACAATAATGAGAACAAAGAGGACCGTGCCGAGTTCCTGGAGTATCCAGCTCGTCATAAAGAGCCCCAGGTTCTTGGTTATAAAATACACCCCCACCAAAAAGACCATGCCGATAAGAACCTGCATGGCCCTGGTATGCCTGAACCAGCTGTAAAGCTGATAGGCAAGAAAGCTCATAATGATGATGTCGGCGACATCCTGCCACCGGATCACGGGAACCATCTCCTCTTACCCTTCCCTTTCTCGGTTCGCCCCCCCAAGTCCATACAGGGGACGTCCCCGGGAAACCTGCACCACCACGCTCCGAAAATCCGTTTTTTCTGGCATGGAGTGAGGTTTTGTGCTAAAAATATCGGTCTGTATGCCCAGAAAGAATCAGGATTTATACCACCATTACCCGCAAAAGGATAGAAAATTTACGATGTATAAACTGAGCGAAAAAGGCGAGCAGATCCGGGAGATGTTCTCCGACATTGCCCCCCGGTACGACTTCCTCAACCGGCTCCTGAGCTTCGGCATCGACCGGCGCTGGCGGCGCATCGCCGTACAATGCGCCCGATGGAGCGAGGGGGGAAAAATCCTCGACGTTGCCACCGGAACCGGCGACGTGGCGCTGGAAATCGCCCGCCAAACCCCCGACTCAGTCTCCATCATCGGCATCGACATCACGGAAGGGATGGTGGTGCTCGGCCGCGAAAAGGTTGCGCAATCCCCCTATGCCCGCCGGATCACCCTGGAAATCGCCCCCTGCGAGGCGATCCCCTTTCCCGACAATACGTTTGACTCGGTCACCATCGCCTTCGGCATCCGCAACGTGGTCGACCGGCGCCAGGGGCTGGCGGAAATGCAGCGCATCCTGAAGCCCGGCGGCCGGGCCGTCATCCTCGAGTTCTCCACTCCCCGCTCACAGTTCTTCAAACGGGTCTATTATTTCTACTTTCTCCGGTTGCTGCCGGCGATCGGCGGACTTTTCTCCAACTTCAGCGCCTACAAGTACCTCCCCGATTCCGTGCTGGAGTTTCCGTCGCAAGAGGAATTCAAGACTCTCATGCGATCCGTGGGTTTCCATTCCACCACCCATCGTGATCTCACCTTTGGAATCGCGACGATCTACACCGGGGAAAAAGCCGCTCAAAACTGACGCTTTCTTGACACTTGGCTGCTGTTTCCTGTATAACGCGACAGTCGTTCATCCACCACCAAGGGGCACACCATGTTCGTGCTTGCCAACTTTCTCCTGGCCGTCGCCAAGATTGCCGACATCCTCCTCACCATCTATCTCTACATTCTCATTGCACGGGCGATCATCTCCTGGGTTAATCCCGACCCCTACAACCCCATCGTGAACTTCCTCTACCGGAGCACCGAGCCGGTCCTCTCGCGAGTTCGCAGATTCCTTCCCGACATGGGTGGGCTCGACCTGTCACCGATCATCGTGCTCGTCGCCATTTACTTTCTCCAAAGCTTTCTGGTGCGCAGCATCTACGACCTTGCCTACAAGATGAAACTCGGAATGGGAGGGATGCCGTGAGAATTACCCCGCTTGACATCCAGCAGCAGCAGTTCAAGGGCAAGATGCTTGGCGGGCTTGACCCCCATGAAGTGGACGCCTTTCTCCAGACGGTCGCGGAAGAGATGGAAAGCCTCGTGCGGGAGAACGCCGAGTTAAAGGAGCAGTGCAAGAGAGCCACCGTCGAGATGGAACAAATGGCCCAGCAGGAGAAGAACCTGCGGGAAACCATGCTCGCCGCCCAGAAGATCACCGAGGAAATGAAGGCGAACGCCCAGAAAGAGGCAGCTCTGCTCGTCTCCGAGGCCGAGGTCAAGGGGGAGAAAATAGTGGCCGATGCCGAACGCAGGCTCGCCCAACTCAACGACCAGGTCCAGGAAATCCGTCGCCAGCGGCTCCAATTCGAGAGTTCCTTCAAGTCCCTCCTCGACACACACTACAAAATGCTCGCCCTTGATGAAGAGTGACACCCCTTCCGGGGAACTCAGAATCACGGAAAACGCTGATGGCGTCACCTTCTCCGTGCACGTTCAACCCCGCGCCTCAAAAAACGGAATCTGCGGCATCCAGGGGGATGCCATCAAGCTTCGCCTGACATCTCCCCCTGTTGAGGGGGAAGCGAACCGCCTCTGCACTGAATACCTCGCAAAACTACTCAAGGTTCCCAAGTCAGCCGTCACCATAATTGCCGGGGATAAGTCGCGGCACAAGACGATTCGGGTTTCTGGCGCCACGGCTCAGGCTGTTCACAACCTACTGCCCTAATTTCCCCAGTCATTTCATATATTGCGCTTCCAATCATCCACACACGGGGTTGACAACTTCCGTAGTGAATTACTATAGTGAATCAACGATTACCGCAGGAGGTTGTGTGATGCCACTCTACGAATACCAATGCACCGAGTGCAACAAGCAGTTCGAGCTGCGCCAGAAGTTTTCCGACGAACCGGCGAAGGAATGTCCTTCGTGCGGCGGTCCCGTGCAAAAGCTCATCTCCCAGTCAGGGTTCGCCCTCAAGGGAGGAGGATGGTACGCCGAAGGATACAACAGCGGCGGAAAGAAGTCTGAAGCCCCGTCCTGCCCCTCGGGCGGAAGCTGTGCCGGCTGCCCATCAGCAGCAGCGTAACCCTGCAACCCCATTCCTTTTTCCACACCATCACCTCCCCCGGCTCAGTGAGTCGGGGGATTTTAGTTTAGCTCCGGTTAAAAATCTTTACATCACAGCGACGCTTCCGTACTATTTTGGGATTGTTACCAATCCATTGACGGTGCCGGTTTCGGACCGTTCCAGGCAAAGGAGCCGTAGCATGTCGACAATCATTGACGGAAAAGCCATCGCTGCCAAGCTGAGGGCGGAAATTGCCACCGAAGTCAAGATCCTCAAGGAAAAGGGGATTATCCCCGGCCTTGCCACGGTCCTTGTGGGGGAAGACCCCGCCAGCGAGGTCTATGTACGGATGAAAGGCAATGCCTGCCAGGAGTTGGGGATGCACTCCGTTAAACACACCCTGCCGGCGACTACCACTGAAGCAGAACTCCTCGCTCTCGTGGCCCGGCTCAACAGCGACCCGACCATCCACGGAATCCTCGTTCAACTCCCCCTCCCGAAACAGATCAATTCCGACACGATTCTCGAGGCCATCTCGCCGGTGAAGGACGTAGACGGCTTCCACCCCTACAACGTCGGCCGGCTTATGGTCGGCAAGCCCACCTTCCAGCCCTGCACCCCCTATGGCGTCATGGTCATGCTGCGCGAAGCGGGCGTTGACCTGGCCGGCAAGGAAGTGGTCGTCGTGGGGCGCTCAAATATCGTCGGCAAGCCGGTGGCGCTCATGTGCCTCCAGCAGCATGCCACGGTCACCATCTGCCACTCGAAAACCCGTGATTTGCCATCGAAGGTCAAAGAGGCCGACGTGGTCATCGCCGCCGTGGGGGTTCCCGAGATGATCAAGGGGGAGTGGATCAAGGAAGGAGCAGTGGTCATCGATGTGGGAGTCAACCGGGTCGGCGAGAAGAAGCTTGTGGGGGATGTGGAGTTCGCCGCAGCATCCCAGCGGGCATCGGCCATCACCCCCGTTCCCGGCGGCGTCGGCCCCATGACCATCACCATGCTCCTCTACAACACCCTTGAGGCGGCAAAGAAGACAGGGGAAGGAAACCGGTAAGCGGGGAGCAGCAACGCCCTATGTTTTGCGAGTCCTTGATCCCCGGTCCCGGATTCTTTTATGATTGTCAGCAAACAGAAACCCTTTACCGAAATCCTCGCCGCCCTGGAGCCCGTTTCCCGGGTCTTCCTGATCGGCTGCGCCAAATGCGCCACGGTCTGCAAGGCCGGCGGCGAAGAGCAGATCTGGCAGATGCAGGAGGATTTGATCGCTGCCGGCAAGGATGTGACCGGATCGGTGGTGATCGACGAGGCGTGCCACATGCTCCGGGTCCAGCGGGATCTGCGGGCAAAAGGGGAGATGGTTAAGGGCGCTGAAGCGCTCCTCGTCCTTGCCTGCGGGGCAGGTGTCCAGTCGGTCTCCGCCGGTTCTGACCGGTTGACGGTCGCCGGCCTTGACACCCTCTTCCTCGGCAACATCCGCCGATTCGGCCAGTTCGAGCAACGCTGCTCCCTCTGCGGCCAATGCCTCCTCAACGAAACGGCCGGCATCTGTCCGGTAACCGTCTGCCCCAAGGGTCTCCTGAATGGGCCCTGCGGCGGAATGGACGAGGGACGGTGCGAAGTGAACGGCGACGCGGAGTGTGTCTGGTACCAGATATACCTCCGCCTTCGGGAGAGGGGCAAGGAGGCCCCGCTCACTGCCATCAAGCCTCCCCGCGACTTCGCCAGGAACCTCAGGCCCGGAAGCCTGAAACTCGACAAATGATTACTCCGACCCCCATGTCCTCAACCCTTCGCGAAAAGCTCGAATCAAACCGTTTTGTCATCACGGCCGAGGTCTGCCCCCCCAAGGGGTGCGACTGCGGCGAGTTCATGGAGAAGGCGCGAAACCTCAAGGGCCTTGTCGACGCCATCAACGTGACCGACAACCAGGGGGCGAACGTGCGGATCTCCCCCCTTGCCCCGGCCGCCCTCCTGACCAGGGAAGGGATCGAACCGATCCTCCAACTCACCTGCCGGGACCGCAACCGCATGGCCCTCCAGAGCGAGCTCCTGGCAGCCGCAGCCCTTGGCGTAACCAACATCCTGTCCCTCTCGGGCGATTACATCTCCTTCGGCGATCATGCCGGCGCCAAGCCGGTCTTCGACCTGGACTCGGTGCAACTTCTCCAGACCATCGCAGCACTGAACGCGGGGAGGGACTTCTCCGGCGCCCCCCTGGAGGGAGCCCCATCGTTCTTCGCTGGGGCGGCCGCGGCGCCGGAGGCGGACCCCTTCGACCTCACCCTTCCCAAACTGGCCAAAAAAGTATCAGCAGGTGCGCGCTTCTTCCAGACCCAGGCGGTCTTCTCTCCCGATCGCCTTGCCCGGTTCAGCGAGGCGGTGCGCCCCCTGGGCGTCAAGATCATCGCCGGCATCATCCTTTTGAAATCGGCCGGCATGGCCCGCTACATCACGAAAAACATCCCCGGACTCAAGGTTCCCCCCGAGATCGTTGCCGAACTGGAAGCCGCCGGTCGTCCCCTCGAAGTAGGTGTGGCAATCGCCCGGCGGCTTGCGACAGCGGCGCGTCCCTTCTGCGACGGTGTCCACATCATGGCCATGGGAAGGGAAGAGCTTGTTCCGAACATCGTGGCCGGACTACGAAACGAAGACAAGTAACAAGATCGAGAACGCAAGGAGTGCACCGATGCAGGTAAAAAAGGCAGTCTTCCCCGTGGCGGGCCTCGGCACCCGCTTCCTTCCGGCCACCAAGGCTTCACCCAAGGAGATGCTCCCCCTCATCGACAAGCCCCTGGTCCAGTACGTGGTGGAAGAGGCGGTGGCTGCCGGCATCGAACAGATACTCTTCGTGACCGGCCGCGGCAAGCGGGCCATCGAGGACCACTTCGACATCTCCTTCGAGTTGGAGGCGCTCCTCCAGGAAAAGGGGAAGAACGATACCCTCCGCGAAGTGCGGGACATCGCCGAAATGGTGAACATCTTCTACGTTCGCCAGAAGCAGGCCATGGGGCTTGGCCATGCAATCCTCTGCGCCCGGGAGTTCGTGGGTAACGAGCCCTTTGCCGTGCTCCTCGGCGACGACATCATCGATGCCGAGAAACCGTGCCTCGGCCAGCTTCTGGATGTCTACCGCAAGTACCGGGGGCCGGTTCTCGCCCTGGAAAAGGTGCCCATGGAGAACATATCCTCCTACGGCTGCGTCAGGGCCAACGGCATAACCGACCGTATCTTCGAGGTCACCGATCTGGTGGAAAAGCCGAAACGGGAGGAGGCCCCCTCGGACATGGCCATCATCGGCCGCTATGTCCTCACCCCCGAGATATTTCCGATCCTGGAGCGGCAGGAACCGGGCAAGGGGGGGGAAATCCAGCTCACCGACGCCCTCCTCAAGCTCTCGAAGGACGAGGCGATTTACGGCTGCCTCTTTGAGGGGATACGCCACGATTGCGGTGACAAATTGGGATTCCTGAAGGCCACGGTTGACATGGCGCTCAAGCGGGAAGAGTTCAATACGGAATTTGAGGAGTATCTGCGGGAACGACTGTGCAGAAGGCAGGATTGAGGCCGGTCAGCGGAGGGATCTGCTCGCTCCCCGAACGATGCCGTACTGGAAAAAGGCGATGAGGTGGAACTCGTCCCGGTCGTACCCCCTGGGAAAGGGGCCGACCGGTCCCACCATGCGCAGGGTCCGCAGCACCTCGTCATCCAGGATTCTGCTCCCCGAACTCTGCAGAATTTCATACTTTACGATGACACCACTCCTGTTGAAGGTGATTTTTACAGGCGTAACTCCCTCAATGCCGAGCCGGGCCGCTTCCTGGGGATAACGCCATACCCCGTAGATTGCGTTCTCGAACCGGCGCAGGAACGAGCCGAACTGAATATCGTCGGTATCGAGAAACTTCGTATCCCCGTCCGCCACATCATCCCGGTACTTCTTCCGGTAACTTTCCTCGATCTTCGCAAGTCTCTGGGCGCTCGGCATGAGCTGGGCCAGTTCAGGCGCTTCCGCCGACGCGCGTGGTTTGAGAATGCCCCCGCCTCGGGGGGCCTCCCGCACCGGAATCTCCCCTGTCCTGCCGTTTGTGGCCGACGGCCCCACTCCCTCGCCCCGACGGGGCTGCGGCGCGGCCTGATAGGGAACTGCAGGCCGTGACGGTATTGGTTTCGCAACGGGAGGCAGCGAGGCGATACGGTCCCGTTCCCGGTCTCCCCGCGGCGCCATTTCCCGCGGCACCCGCCGGGGTTGCTCGGCCTGACGGCGCACTTCCCTCCGCGAATCGGTCGGCATCGGTGCCTGACGCAGATCGGGAATATCCTCCAAATCGATCATGATCGGCTCCTGGCGCAGCACCGGCTTTGCCTGGGGATACAGAATGATCAGAGCGAACAGACCCACGTGAAGTAGGAGTGAGAGGGCTACGAGATAGAGAAAGGATTTTTCGACGTATTTATCAGACATCAGGCTCTCTGCCAGGATAGGTATCCGGCAACCATTGTACGGATGCGGCGCCGAAAAAGCAATCGGTCAGCGGACGGCAAAGGCCTGGTAAAGGACAACGGCACCGAAGACCAGGAAAAGGACTCCGGCCGCCTTGTGGATGGCGGAGAGCGAAATGAAGCGGACCAGTTGCCTGCCCAGGAAGATGCCGATGAGGGAGACGAGCCAGAGGGCCAGCGTGGATCCGGTGAAGACGGCAAGGGGGGAATCATGCTGGGCCGCCAGGCTCGTGGTGACGATCTGGGTTTTGTCCCCCAGTTCGGCCAGGAGAATCATGACAAACGACGTGGCCACCGGACCCCGAGCCGATGCTTTCTTTCCTTCCCCGTCCTCATCGTCTTCGCCTCCACGAAGAGTAGTGATGCCGAAAAAAAGGAAGAGCCCCCCCGAGACGAGCTTTATCCAGAACAGCGGGAGGACGGCGAACAGAATCTTGCCGATCAGCACTGCCCCCAGGTTCAGGAGGGCAAAGGCGGCGGCAATGCCAATGAAGACTTTTTTCCAGGGATAGCGGATGGCCAGGGCCATGGCGGTAAGCTGGGTCTTGTCGCCGAGTTCGGCGAGAAAAATGATACCGAAGGTGGTCATCAGAACTGCAATATCCACTGGTCCTCCCGGGCAATTGTAATTGAGACGTGGCGGAGTGAAACCGCCATGAACGGAGGATGCTATAGGATTCCCCTTTCAAAAGCAAGGCCGGGTCTGTAAGGAATGGAAAACCCTTGACAGGGGAAAGCGGAATCATTACACTTGAATACGTTAAAGGGGAGTAGCAATCGGCACACAGTGCCGACCCAAAGTCCGTCACCACGGTGGCAACACCCGGGCCAGGGGCTTCCGACTTCCGTCGAAGCATGCAAGACCTTTATCCAAGGCCAATTGACGCCGTGGGTAAAGGTCTTTTTTATTTGCCCCGGCAAAACCCTAAACGCGCCTGCCGCACACCAAAATCCGGGAACAAGGAAACGTCGGCAGCAACGGAGGAATCAAACCATGATGAACCGACTCAAGACCACACTGCTCCTGACCCTTCTCACCCTTCTCATGGTGGCCATGGGAAGCGCCATTGGCGGCAAGTCCGGCATGGTCTTCGCCTTCTTCATGGCCTGCGCCATGAACTTCTTCTCCTACTGGTTCTCGGACAAGATCGTCTTGAAAATGTACGGGGCCAGGGAAATCACCGAGGCGGAGAACCCGGCCTTCTACGGCATGGTGCGGCGTCTGGCTACGTCAGGCGGTCTGCCGATGCCGCGGGTCTACGTGATCCCGAGCGACAGCCCCAACGCCTTTGCCACGGGGCGCAACCCGAACCATGCCGCCGTGGCCGCCACGGAGGGAATCCTCCGCATCCTCTCCATGGAGGAACTGGAAGGGGTCATGGCCCACGAACTTTCCCACGTAAAGAACCGCGACATCCTTGTCTCCACCATCGCGGCAACCTTCGCGGGGGCCATCTCCATGCTCGGCAACATGCTCCAGTGGGCTGCCATATTCGGCGGCGGGCGCAGCGATGACGACGAGGGGGCCGGCGGCATGATCGGCGGGCTTGCCATGGCGATTATCGCCCCCATAGCCGCGATGCTGATCCAGATGGCGGTCTCCCGCTCCCGCGAGTACCTGGCCGACGAGTCGGGGGCCCGGATCTGCGGTAATCCCCTGGCCCTGGCCAACGCCCTCAAGAAGCTGCAGATGGCATCGCAGATGGTCCCGATGCAACAGGCGACCCCTGCCTCGGCCCACCTTTTCATCGTGAATCCGCTCACGGGCGGTGCGCTCCTCAACCTCTTCTCCACCCATCCCCCCATGGAGGAGCGGATCGCACGACTGGAGCAGATGGCTTACAACAGAACCTTCTGACGCACTTCCCCGTGGGGACGGTAACGGGCCGTCCCCGCCTCCTCTACCACGACTACCATCCACGGAGAATTTACATGTCACTGCAAACCATGATGTGGCTCGGATTCGGGGCGATCATCCTCGTGATGTTCGTCATCGACCTGGGAGTTTTCAGCCGCAAGAGCCACGAGATCAGATTCCGCGAGGCCCTCACCTGGACCATCGTCTGGGTGTCCCTGGCATTGGCCTTCAACGTCTGGATCTATTTCGAGATGGGTTCCACGAAGGCGCTGGAGTTCTTCACCGGCTACCTGATCGAGCAGTCCCTGTCGGTGGACAATCTCTTCGTCTTCATCATGATCTTCTCCTTCTTCCACATCACAAAGGTCCACCAGCCCAAGATACTGAAATGGGGGATCATCGGTGCGCTCATAATGCGGGCCATCTTCATCATGACCGGCATCGGGCTGATCGAGCGGTTTCACTGGATCATCTACCTCTTCGGTGGGATTCTCGTAGTGACGGGCTTCAAGATGGCCTTTGGGGGGGACGAAAAGATCGATCCGGAGAAAAACTTCCTTATCCGGCTCGTACGGAAGTTTGTACCAGTCACCAAACGGGTCCGTGATGACCGTTTTTTCATCAACAAGGGGGGAATCCGGGCGGCAACGCCGCTTTTCCTGACCCTGGTCATGATCGAGTCCAGCGACCTGATCTTTGCCGTCGACTCGATTCCTGCTGTCCTGGCGGTAAGCCATGACCCCTTCATCGTCTACACATCGAACGTGTTCGCGATCATGGGCTTGCGGTCCCTCTACTATCTCCTCTCCAACGTAATGGAGATGTTCATCTACCTCAAGCTGGGCGTTTCCGTCATCCTGGTCTATGTGGGGGCGAAGATGCTCTTGGTGGATGTCTACCAGATTCCCATCATTTTCTCTCTCGGCACCATCGTGGGAGTGCTCGCCATATCCATCCTCATCTCGGTCACCATCGGCAACCGGCGGGCAAGGGCAGCGCACCGGACCTGATACCGACAATGTACCAATAAGGCTCCCGTGCCGTAGGGGCAGTTCATGAATTGCCCCTACCCTCCCCCGTTTCCACCTCATCCCGATACATCTCGAACAGTGCCAGGAAAAGCGCCAGCACAATGGGCCCTGCCACCGCGCCCAGGAGCCCGAAGGAGGCCAGCCCGCCGAGGCCGCCGATGGCAATGACCAGAACCGGCAGCTTTGCCTTGCCGCTGATGAAGAAGGGCCTGATGACATTGTCGATGGAGCTTACCGCCACGAACCCCCAGATGATGAGCCCGACCCCCTTCACGATCTCGCCGTTAGCCAGGAGATAGAAGGCGGCGGGAAGCCAGATGAGCCCCGTCCCCACCACCGGAATGAGGGCGCAGACCGCCATGATGGCCCCGAAGAGAAGCGGCGACGGGAGCCCTGCCGCCCAGAACCCGATACCGCCGAGAGCGCCCTGAACGAGGCAGGTGAGAAAGACGCCATACATGACCGCCTTCAGAACGCGGCGAACCGTATCGGTGAGGATCCGCTTGTTGGCTTCCGTGAGGGGGATGACGGCAAGGACATGGCGCTGGACCCGCTCGCCGTCACGATAAATGAAAAAGAGGGTAATCACCATCAGGAGCAACTTGATGCTGAAGATAAAGACGTTCTTGACGATCTCCTTGGAGTAGTTGAGCACCCTTGCCGCCACTTCCTTCATTTCGGGGAGGAACCGGGTGTCGATCTCAAAGCCGAGAGGGCCGGTGTAGGCCTCGATCCGCTCAAGCCACGGCCTCACGACAGGATGATTCTGAATGCTCATCACCAGGGATTTGCCGCCGTCGGCGGCAATCTTTTCGAGGAAACCGTAGGCGACGGCCGCCTCCTGAACGAGAAAAAAGGTAAGCCCCACAAAGGGGACGACGAGAGTGAGAACCGTGGCGGGAGTCATGAGTCCGGCGGCTAGCGTGTCCCGTGCGCCGAGCCCCGCACGCAGTCGCCGATAAAGGGGGAAGGTAAGTATGCCCATCACGGCAGCCCAGCCGAGGGAGTTCAGAAACGGTGATACAATGGCATAGGCCACGTAACCGAGAATCGCACAAAAGGAAAACGTCACCAGCGCGTAGAAGTGTCCTCTATCCATCCTTTACCTCAGACCTTCACATCCCCGTCTTCTTCATTGCCTGAACCGGGCGGTACCGTTTCCACGATCCGGACCTTGACAACGGCGGTCTTTTTCACCTCCTCGCAGATGAGGGTAAATCGGTCCCACTCAACGCGCTCCCCCTTTTCCGGAAAACGGCCGAGCCGGTCGAGAATGAGCCCTGCCAGGGTATCGTAGGGGATATCGTCCCCAAGCTTTATCTCCAGATGCTGCGCAAGGTCGCTGATGGAGACGAGGGCGTCCACCAGGAGGCTGCCGTCCGGAAGCCGCTGGATGCTCCCCGGCTCGCCGATGTCGTGCTCATCCTCGATCTCGCCCACGAGTTCCTCCAGGAGATCCTCCGTCGTGGCAAGGCCGCTGATGCCGCCGTACTCGTCCACCACGAGGGCCATGTGAATCCGCTTGCGCTGCATTTCCTTCAGCAGATCGTTGACCTTCTTTCCCTCGGGGACATAAAACGGCGGCCGGATGATCGACTCGATGTCGAAGGCCGGGTCAGTCACGATTCCCCCGAGAAGATCCTTGCCGTGGATAAAACCGGTTACATTCTCGATGCTCTCCCGGTAGACGGGATAGCGGGAATACTTGTTTTCGAGCACCGTGTTGACCAGTTCGTCTCGCGAAAGTCCCAGATCAAGGGCGACAACGCGGGTACGGGGCACCATCACCTCCCGGACACAGGTGTGGGTAAAATCAAAGATATTGCGGATGAACTCCTGCTCGGTGGAACTGAATACACCCGCCTCGTGACCTTCCGCCACGATATGCTGGACCTCCTCGGGGGTGACGAAGGCCTGATCCCCTTCTGCCTTGATTCCCAGCACGGCGAGGACAGCCCGATTGGAGAGGGTGAGGAAACTTACCACCACCCCGGTGACGCGAGCCATGAAATTGATCGGCTTGGCCACATGGAGGGCCATCCGGTCCGCGTACTGAAGCCCGACGGTCTTGGGGACCAACTCGCCGAAGATGAGGGAAAAGTAGGAGATCAGGACCACCACGATGCCGATGGAAAGCGGTCCGGCGGCATCATGGAGAAACTTGATGGAACTCCCCTCCAGGAGGGGTTTCAGGTAACGGACCGCCGTGGCGCCGCCGACAGCCGAGGCAAGGGAGCCCACCAGTGTGACCCCGATCTGAACGGTGGCGAGAAACCGGTGCGGATCGTCTTGAAGTTGTTCGACGATCTTCGCCTTCGGGTCGCCGGCGGCGACCAGTTGCGCGATCCTGCTCTTGCGGGCAGAAATAATGGCAAGCTCTGAACCGGCAAAAAAACCGTTACCAAGGATAAGAAGGAATATGACGGCCAACTCGCCTAAAATCGACTCCAAACAGTACCTCCACAGGGCAAGTGCACAGCACGGGACCAGCGCACAATTAAATAGTTGAATAGTAGCATAATTTTGGCATAGTGAAACCGCACCCCGCGCTCCCACACGCGCAGGGACAGTTCAGCATCAAAAGAGGTGCCTCCTTGGAATTTCGCCTCATTGCCCTAACGACGCTGTTCTTCCTCGTGGCCGGGTGCGCTGCCGGTGATCGGTCCATGATGACCACCCGCCCCTATCCCCACAGCCACTCATTCTACGATCTTCTGGTCTCCTGGGAGACGACCGGCAACAGGGGAAGCGTCACCATCGACGGCACCCTGAAAAATCAGAGCTACTACTACCTGAGTGATCCGGAGATCACGGCGACGCTTCTTGACGCCAACGGGAAAATCATTGGCGAAGGCACGTTCCTTTTCTTTCCGCACCAGTTCTCCCTGGATGAAATCGCCCTCTTCACCATCCGGATTCCCGTAAAGGAAGGAGAGGTTCCGAAAAGGATCAGGTTCACCTACCGCTACCGCCTCGCCGAGGAGGGGATGTCTGGCTCTCCTCGTTTCAACAGTTTCGAGGCGACACCGTAATCGCCCTACAGACGGCCGTAGCCACCGCGCCCTCCCATCCTCGCAAGCAAGACAAAGGTCACGCCGGCCACGAACCCGCCGATGTGGGCAAAATAGGCGACCCCTCCCCGCAGCAACTCCCCTCCCCCCAACCAGGTGGCATTCAGAAACTGGATGAGCACCCAGTAACCGATAATGATGAACGCCGGCACTTCCAGGAACGTAAAAAAGAACAGGATCGGCACCAGAGTCAGAATCCGCGCCCGGGGAAAGAGGAGGAGGTAGGCCCCCATGACCCCCGCCACAGCCCCGCTCGCCCCCACCATCGGGATGTCCGAGCCAGGCGCGCTCATGACCTGTGCCAGGGCAGCTACCCCTCCGCAGGTGAAATAGAAGAGAATAAACCGTCCACGTCCCAGGACATCTTCCACATTGTTACCGAATATCCAGAGGTAAAGCATGTTTGAGCCGATGTGAAGCCAGTTGCCGTGGAGGAACATCGAGCTGAACACGGTGGGCCAGGCAAGGAGAGGGTGGGAGGTGAGGGCCGCCGGAACGAGGGCAAAGTCGGCGGAGAGCCCGCCGACAAACTGCCTCGTCCTGATCAGCCCCCGGGAGGTTTCAATGATCAGAGGCTCGTAATGACCGGAAATGCGATCAAGGATGAAAACGATGACATTCAGAACGATAAAAGCGACGCTCACCAAGGGAAAGCGTCGCGTCGGATTATAGTCCTTTATCGGGATCACTGATGGTTAACCTGCTCCCCGGTCACTTCCCCTGCTCATCATCGCACACCTTCGGCTCACCTGGAGCAGTTCCTTGCCGGAGGTTGCACTTGCCGATGATCTTTTCGATAAGCGGAATATTTGCGCCATTCACAAAAGTACCGTCTACCCAGAAGGCAGGGGTCGACTGGATGCCGAGCTTGGCGACAACAGCCTTATGAGCATTAAGCAAGCCCTTGTCGTCATAGGGCTTGTTCAGCTTCTCGCGATTATTGTCGAGTTCCCCCGAATAGACCTCCCAGAGGGCTTGTTCCTTATTGTCGGCCGCCAGGATATAGCGGGCCTTCTTTTCAGCATCCTTATGCATCGCAAGGGGGAGGAAGAAAACATAACGCGTCACATCGGGACGGTTTCCCCAGTACTCATGCATCTTGCGGCAGAAGGGGCAGTCGGGGTCGGTGATCTCGATGACCACATGCTTGCCGTTCCCCACCTTCACCGCCTTCTCTTTGTCGGCCTCGGTAATGAGCTTATAGCGCTCGGCAGTGAGGCGGGTGCGAGCCTCGGCCGTCAGGTTTTTCCCCTCCCGCGTAAAAATGTCGCCCACAAACACGTGACCGGTCTTCACGTTGACATAGAGAATATTCCCGTCGGTCACAACCTCATAGAACCCGTCGATATCGGTTTTTTTCACCGCGGTGGCGGGAAGCTTCGGAAAGAGCCGTTTTACGGCCGCCTCAGGGGTTTCCCCCTTGGCTTGTTCTTTCGGCGCCGCAAAGGCAGTCGGTGCAGCAAGGCACGCTGTCAGGGAAAGTGCCCCCACGAATCGTAACAGTTGAAGTCGCATAGATTCCTCCGAAAGAATTTCTGGGTAATTTCGCTACCATATCCTTCAGGCGAATTGATACCATTTAATACCATATTCATCAAGTTACATCTGTGCCGATCGGGCCGGATGCTCGGGTAAGGGTGTTATGTCGGCAATAATTTGGGGGTTGTCTTGCAAGATGAAATATCCTATTTTGGCAGTAACGATAACGCTTATGGAAGCACGTCCGTCGCTGGTGGGCGGCCCAGTCTTCAAAACTGGTGGGGGGGATGAGAAATCTCCTCGGTGGGTTCGATTCCCATGTGCTTCCGCCATACACAATCCGGACACGTCCGGTAAAGATTATAAGCCCTGAGAAATCAGGGCTTTTTCTTTTTCCGGTTGTCCACTATAGTCTCATTCTATCCATTAACATCCCCCCAAGTTGGGGGTATTTTTTTCACAAGATACCCCCAAGCACACAATTTCAAGGCCACAAATACCCCCAAGCAGTCAGCACAATACCCCCACGAGAGGAAAAACCCATGTCATTGTCAGATGTTAAGGTTCGCAACGCAAAAGCAGCCGCAAAACAAATCAAGCTGACGGACGGCGACGGCATGTATCTTCTTGTTACCCCCAATGGCGGGAAATGCTGGCGGCTCAAGTACCGCTTCAACGGCAAGGAAAAAACTTTTGCCCTTGGCACCTATCCAGAAATCTCCCTTTCGGACGCTCGACAGCGCCGCGCAGATGCCCGAAAGCTCCTGGCCAATGGTATTGACCCCGGAGAAGAAAAAAAGGCTCAGAAGGCCGCACGGGACGAACAGGCGGCAAACACCTTCGAGGTCATAGCTCGTCAATGGCACGCGGAATATACGAAGGAAAAGAAAATCACCGAAGAGCACACCACAAACATTATGAACCGACTGGAAAAGGACGTTTTCCCCTGGCTTGGGAAAAAACCGATAACCGAAGTTGCGGCCCCTGACATTCAGTCGATACTTGACCGCGTGAAAGACAGGGGTGTAGTTGAAACGGCGCGGAGGGTAAAGACGATCATTGGTCAAGTCTACACCTATGCAATCAGAAAAGGCTGGGCCATGTATGACATATCGGCAGGATTCAAGGGGTACCTGCCACCCATTAAGGACACACGGAAGCACATGGCGGCAATCACCGACCCGAAGGAGCTTGCACCCTTTCTGAGGGCCTTGGACGGTTATCAGGGCTCATTTGTCACCAAGTGCGCCTTGAGAATTGCGCCGTTGGTATTCGTTCGCCCTGGTGAGCTTCGGAAAGTCGAATGGAGCGAATTCGACTTTGACCGGAAGGAATGGATAATCCCCGCCCCCAAGATGAAAACGAGAGTTGCCCATATCGTGCCACTCTCAGATCAGGTTATTTCGATCCTGGAGGAATTGAAGCCCCTCACCGGAAACGGCAGATACCTTTTCCCCTCCCTAAGATCAGCGGAACGCCCCATGAGCGACAACACCGTAAATGCCGCGTTCAAGAGGATGGGTTTTGACGGGGATACTGTAGTTGGTCACGGGCTTAGGGCCACGGCACGGACGCTGATTCATGAAATCCTTGGATTCACTCCCGATGCAATCGAGGCGCAACTTGCCCACGTTGTGCCCGACAGGCACGGCAGGGCCTACAACCGGACGGTGCATCTTGCGGAGCGCCGGAAGATGATGCAGCAATGGGCCGACTACCTGGATGGGCTCAAGGCAGGGGCAAAGGTGATACCGTTACGCAAGGAAGGGTAATGCAAGGGGGGAGTAGTCCAGAGGGGCGCGGTTTTGACCGCGCCTTTCGTTTGTGGTGAACCATTGACATTATACCAAAAACAAGTATAAGGTGACTTATGGAATGGATTGTCAGGATCACGGGCAAGGTAGACAAGCAGGCGCACAAGCTGCCGCGAAGCATTATTGAAAGGCTCTTTGTACTGATGGAGGAAATCAGGCTTTCCGGCCCCGTGCGTGGTAACTGGCCGAACTATGGCAAGCTGGGGGATGGGCGGCACCATTGCCATTTGAAGAAGGGAAAGCCGACATACGTTGCGGTCTGGGAAGAACGGGACCGGGAAATCAGACTTGTTGAGGTGACTTATGCAGGGACTCACGAAAAAGCGCCCTACTGAAGAATTTGTGACGTTGCGGCTCCGGGTGCATCGTCAGAACGTGGAGCGGGTCCGCCGGTACGTGGACAGCATGGAGATGGAGGACGAGGGGGGCGCTGTCTCCCTGGAGGATTTCTTTACCAACCATTTCCCCGGAGAGTCCAAGCCCTCTGTCTCACTTCGCGGGGCACGGGGGAAAGAAGGGCTTACCCAGTGCCAGCTTGCAGAGATGACGGGGATTCCGCAGCGCCATATCTCCGAAATGGAGAACGGGCGGCGTCCCATCGGCAAGGAAACGGCCAAGAAGCTGGCGAAAGCCCTCAATGTCGATTACCGGGTGCTCCTGTAGATTTCACCTTCGCGGGATAGGGGGCACCCGACAAGCCGGTATCCTGGCCGGTTTCCCGCGATCATCACCAGGGCGTCTACAGGAGGCGCACCCCACATGAAGAAGTCTCCTTCAAGGTGGCCAGATTGCTACCGCCCACCTTCATGGCTCCCAGACTGGAGTCAGGAAGATGAGTATTCAAACGTTGCTGATTTTACCGAATACCGCTTTGACCCTAAGTCCCAAACCGCTCAGCCGGTCGCAACCAGGACCAGCAAGTCAGATTACGCCTGGGAGTTCTTGAGGCGTAACCCATGGTATCAGGCAGATTTCAGGCGGATCGTTGAGTTATGCGAACAGGAGGGAGTGTTCAACTATTACCACACTCCACTACTGTCCGGTTAATAGTTGAACAAATCCAGCTGGTTGCTGTCGACGGCGTCGGGATTTCGCTTAAGGGCTTCCGCAACCAGCGATGAAATGGGCTTTTTCTCGAACAGATTGACCTCGAGAATCTGTAGAAAAGTGTAGAGCGAGCACTGGAGGCGGAGTTTCTTCTTGGTGATTGCCACCAGCAGATAGATGCACAACGCTACCCATATCTGGCTCTTTACCGCATTGACCGATGTCCCGATGAACGACTTGATCCGCAGGTGCTGCTTGATCCATTTAAAAAACAGCTCCACCTGCCATCGCTGCTTATAGACCGCAGCTACAGTCTCTGCGGGAATCTCGAAGTTGTTCGTGAGAAACACCAATCGTTTGTTCCGTTCCTTGTCAACAAAGCTGACCCGGCGCAGCTTTTCCGGATAGCCTTTTTTCGACTTCTGCGTTACCAGGGTGATGATCTGGTCTGCCCGTACGCCTGCTTCTTTGTCCTTCGGGCTGGAGTACAGCCGCTTGCACTTCAGGTTGTCCTTGGCGCGAACGACAAAGAAGGCTCCCTGTTGGTGAATGGCGTGCAGCCTGGCGAAGTCGACATAGCCTCTGTCCATCGCATAAAAGGCATCCTTTTCAACCGGCAGATGATCCAGCATCCTGACATCGTGGACCTTGCCAGTGGTTATGGCCACCCAGGTCGGGATTGGACCTCTCAGATCAATGAGCGTGTGCATCTTGACCGCTGCCTTGGTCTTGCGGAAATCGGCCCGGGGAAACAGGGAAAGGCACAGGTCAAAAACAGGGAAAGGCACAGGTCAATGGTTGTCGAGTCAAAGGCATACAGAGGTTGTGCAAGCTCGACTGCAATCGAATCGCTCTGATACTCCTTTTGCGCCATGCGGATCAGAACATGGCCGAAGTCCTGAAAGATGCGCCAATCCCTGCGTTCGTTGGCATCGGCAAGAGTCGTACGGGAGACGTCACCACGGAAACCGATGTGGTAAAGCTTCTCCTGATGAGAGTTCAGGCAGGTTTCGATATCCCTCAAACTCTCGCGACCGGCCATCTGGGCGTATCCCAGGCAGAGGAACTGGTCATAGGTTGAGAACTTCTTGACCTTAGAAATCAGATTCTTTTCAGCCCATGGCTTCCCCTCCTCAAGACTCGAGAGATAATTTTCACACGTTTTAGCACATCTCTCAATTGCCCTGCCAACAAGGAGGACATGTGAGTGCGAAAAGCATGCTTGCTGCTCTCTGAGAGCCGGTTGAATTATTCTTCTATATATGTTACAAAATGTCGGCACATATTTTTTTTAACCGACAATACGTAACAATCACATGAAAAACTCTCGAACAGACAAAATCATCGAAATTGCTCGAAGAGCTGGCGTCATCCGTCCACGGGACCTTGACGCCTACGGTATACCGAGGGAGTATCTGCGGCGCCTCTGCGACAAAGTAGTGCTGGAGCGCAGATCCCGCGGCATCTATGCTCTGGCGGATGCCGACCTGACCGAGCATCACAGCGTAGCCCTTGCAAGCAAGCGCGTGCCCAAGGGGGTGGTGTGCCTGCTCTCCGCGCTTCGCTTCCACCGACTTACCACCCAGGCCCCCTTCGAAATCTGGATGGCAATCGACCGTAAGGCCCGCCTGCCGAAGGCAGAGGGAGTCCCGCTCCATATTGTCCGTTTCTCCGCTGCGGCCCTTACTGAAGGGGTTGAGCATCATCAAGTCGAAGGAATGGACGTCCCCGTCTATTGCCTAGCCAAAACCGTTGTAGATTGCTTCAAATACCGCAACAAGATCGGGCTGGATGTTGCCCTTGAGGCACTCAGGGGATGCCTGCGAGAGCGGCGTTGCACCATTGATGAACTGTGGCGATACGCTAAAATATGCCGCGTGGCAAACGTGATCCGCCCCTACCTGGAATCCCTGTCATGACAAAGAAGGTTGTCGACATATCCGCTTCCGTGAGGCAACGCCTCCTGAACTTGGCCAAGGAGAATAACGAGGACTTCCAGTTTGCCCTTACCCGGTTCGCCCTGGAACGACTCCTGTATCGTTTGAGTCAATCCGAATTCCGCGAACAATTCATCCTCAAAGGCGCCATGCTCTTCCCACTGTGGGGTGGCACACCACATCGGGTTACACGGGATCTGGACCTGCTTGGGTTCGGAGAGAGCAGCATCGGCCGGCTTGTTGAGGTATTCCAAAGTGTGTGTCTCACGCGGGTAGAAGAGGACGGCATCGTTTTCGTTCCGGACAGCGTTAGCGGCATGGATATCAGGGAAGAGCAGGAATACGACGGTGTACGCGTGACGTTGGAAGCTCGCCTCGGAGTGGCACGTATCCACCTGCAAGTTGACATCGGTTTTGGTGATGTGGTCACGCCAGCACCAAATGACGCCGACTATCCCACTCTACTTGATTTCCCTACACCCTATCTGCGTGTCTATCCTCAGGAAACGGTGGTTGCGGAGAAGTTCCAGGCAATGGTCCACCTCGGCATGGCCAACAGTCGCATGAAAGATTTCTATGATATCTGGATCATGGGGAAGACCTTTCCGTTTGAGGGAGAAAAACTGACCAGAGCGATATCGGCAACGTTTTCGAGGCGAAGGACGTCCCTGCCTGATCAACTCCCCCTTGCCCTGACTGCCGAATTCTTCGACGACCCAGCCAAACAGACACAGTGGCGTGCATTCATCAAAAGGAACCAACTGGCGCCGACAGAAACTCTCCTGCCAGCGGTTGTCGAAGCAATTTGCGGTTTTCTCATGCCACCGACCGACACGATCGTCAAAGGCGAACGATTTGATTTCCACTGGACTCCTTCGGGTCCTTGGCGGCGGGCGGTCACCCTCAACCAGCCGGGTTTAGATGTGTAGACACGATGATGTGCAAACAGTCCATTCTTGACGATATAGCTCGCGAAGAAGCGACGCTTGCCCGCCTGCGGAAGGATCAGGAACAGACTCTTTCGCGGATTGAGGAATTGCGAAACCAGTTGCGTTCACTTGACAGAGCCGAGCAGTCCGAGGAAGAGCATTCCGTTTCTCTTAGTGCTTCGGAGAAGATCGCTCTTTTTAGAAGCCTCTTTCGCGGGCGCGAAGACGTGTACCCCAAGCTGTGGCTCAATGATAAGACAGGCAAGAAGGGCTATTCACCGGCCTGCTCCAACGAGTGGGCAGCCGGGCTTTGCAGGAAAAACACAAAACCTCCCGTCAAAAGCGGTGACTGCACCAACCAGGCTTTCCTTCCCGTGACGGACAAAGCGGTCCAGGACCATCTCCAGGGACGAGATGAAGCACCCTGGGAAGCCGGCCCTGCATCCGCATCTTGGCGACCTGATCGCTATCGATGGTTCTCTGATCGATGCAGTCCCCACGATGCAGTTTGCCGACTACCGCCACGGTGCCAAGAAGGCGAAAGTCCATCTGGGGTTTGACATCAACCGCAGCATTCCCGAAGGGCTCCATCTCAGTGCCGGCAAGGCCGATGAGCGTCCCTTTGTGGCAAAGATTCTGGCGCCGGGGCAGACGGGGGTCATGGACCGCTACTACCAGTGCCACAGGAACTTCGATGAGTGGCAGACAGAAGAAAAGCACTTCGTCTGCCGGATCAAAAAGAGCACCCGAAAAACCATCATCGAGGAGCGACCGATTCCCGAGGGGAGTCATGTTTTCCTGGATGTCATCGCCCTGCTTGGTACCAAGGGGCAGAACCAGACGGAAAAGCCGGTTCGTGTCGTTGGCTACCGTGTTGATCGCACCGACTACTATGTTGCCACGGACCGCTTCGACTTGACTGCCGAAGATGTAGCCCTTGCCTACAAGCTACGCTGGGACATCGAGATCTTCTTCGGCTGGTGGAAGCAGCATCTCAACGTGTACCACGTGGTGGCCCGAAGCCCCCATGGCCTGATGGCCCAGATCCTGGGAGGGCTCATCACCTATCTGCTCCTGGCTATCTACTGTCACGAGGAGCATAACGAGAGGGTCAACATCAACCGGGTCAGGGAGTTGAGGATCAAGATCCGCAATGAACTGGCCCAGATGATGACGGAAATCAGCAACAGCGTGGCCCAGGGCCTGACTACCAACTGCGGCGCTGCAGGGCCACCTTCAAATGCAAGTCCTTAACCGGACACTGCTGATTTTTTGTGGTCCACGTAACTACTCACCTCGCAAGAAGACACACCACGTATCACCTCAGAATCAAGGTTCCTGTAGACCTCCCCAATCACTTCAATGGCAAGAAGAAACTCAAGAAACCCCCGAAAACATCAAGACTTACTATGACACACAAGCTGTTGAGGGTCGAGCTTGGGACACTTGAGAAGACCTTTGCTCATCTGAGGATTACAAGGAGCCGGCCAACATCCACGCGAACGCGACAGCTTAGACCTTTCCAGTAATGCAGTGGAATTACTCAATACAGTTGATAGAATCTCTGGTACATGGACGTAATGCGGGAGTGTTCCCGCCATACGCGCAGAGTCTGGTCCCAAATGGCTAACGCGCCGGTATAAAGTCGGCTTTCAGATGATGCGGAGGGTGCTGTCATGGACGAGCGAAAAGAGTACGTGGAAAAACTCTCGGCACAAATCGTCGAATGGGATGCACAGATCGATCGGCTCAAGGACAAGGCGGAAAGCGCCACGCCCGAGGAGAGGTTCGACTATCACAACACGATCACGGCATTGCAGCTCAAGCGGGATGAAGCCGCGGAAAAACTGCAGGGTATATCTGCCGCCACCGATGATGAGTGGGAAGACCTCAAAACGGGAACGGAGCAGATCTGGGGCGAGGTCAAATCCATTTTGCGCGACGCTATCAAAAAAGTTACGTGAGCACAGCCCTGAACCGCCCCGCTAAGCAAGACCGGTTTTGACGGGTACACGGGGCATGCCGCATGACTGCAGTTTCCCATTCTCGTAGGGATTGATCAATTTCACTTCCACACAGGTCTTGCCATCAAACTGTATTGATCTGGAGAGGATACGAATCATGGCCAAGGAAAAACTCGTTGTCATCGGCGGAGATGCCGCGGGTATGAGCGCCGCATCCCAGGCGAAGCGCCGCCGGCCCGAACTGGAGATCGTCGTTTTCGAGCGAAGCCCCCACACGTCCTTTTCCGCGTGAGGGATTCCCTACTACGTCGGCCGGGTTGTCGACGAGGAAGAAAAGCTCGTTATCCGTTCCCCGGAAAAGTTCCGGGAGAAATATGGAATCGATGCGAGGGTCCTGCATGAGGTAGTGGAAATCGATGCGGCACAGGGAAAGGTGCGGGTGCGCGATCTGCAGCGCGGCGGGTCGACGTGGGAGTCCTATGACCAGCTTCTGATCGCCACCGGCGCGGTCCCCCTCTGCCCGGACCTTCCCGGCTCCGATGCCGTCGACATCTGCGGGGTGAACACCCTTGAAAGCGGCCTGGAGATCCGCAGGCGTCTCGACAAGGGAGGGATGAAACGGGGGGTTGTCGTCGGAGGCGGGTACATCGGCCTGGAGATGGCGGAAGCGCTGGTAAGGCATGGCCTTGAGGTTTCCCTCGTCAACAGGGCACCGCAGGTCATGGGAACCCTCGACTACGACATGGGGGCCATGGTCTCACAGGCCCTGCGCGATGTGGGGGTCAGCCTGTATCTGGAGGAGACTCTCACCGCGTTCGAGGCAAAGGGGGGGAAAGTGACGGGGGTGGTCACGGACAGGCGCACCCTGCCGGCTGACATCGTGATTCTCGGCCTGGGGGTGCGCCCCAACACGGCCCTTGCGGCTTCTGCCGGCATCCCCCTCGGGGAGAAGGGGTCGATCAGGGTGAACGAGCGGATGCAGACCGGCGTTGCCGGTATCTGGGCGGCAGGGGATTGCGCCGAATCATTCCACCTGGTGAGCCGCAGACCCGTCCATATCGCCCTCGGCACCGTCGCCAACCGGCATGGGCGGGTCGCGGGAATCAACCTGGGAGGCGGCTATGCCACGTTTCCCGGGGTCGTGGGGACAGCGGTCACAAAAATATGCCAGGTGGAGGTCGCACGGACCGGCCTCCAGGAAGAGGAACTCAGAGAACTGGGGATCGAATGGAGCAGCGCCGTCATCAAGAGCCGCACCAAGGCCGGCTACTTTCCCGGCGCAGGGGAAATAACCGTAAAGGTGCTGGCGGAACGGGGAAGCGGCCGCCTGCTGGGAGGCCAGATCGTCGGGATGGAAGGGTCGGCCAAGCGGATAGACACGTTGGCAACAGCCCTTCATGCCGGTTTTACGGTGGAGGAGATGATCAACCTGGACCTGGGCTATGCCCCCCCGTTCTCACCGGTCTGGGATCCGGTCGTAGTCGCTGCCCGTGAGGTTGCAAAGGAACTTTAGGAGGAATCGGGACCGCCACCTCAAGGAAGAGTGGGGTCCATGCCGATGCCAGACCCGATGGAGAGATCAGTCAATTGGCCAGAGGAAGCTATCCTCCGGAGCAAAGGGTGGTTCCACGGCAGCCCCTTTCATAAGTTCACTGAGATAGCGCCAGAACCACGCCGTTACCCATCCACCCAGATCGAGCCGCTGGTAAGGGCTAACCCGTGCGCCCTTCGCGAGCACGTCGGGATGCTCGGCCAGATAGCCGGAAATCTCCACCTGCAAGACAATAAGCTTTCCCCGCCCATCCTCGACCTTCTGAAACGCGACGTCCAGGGCCCGCCGGTAGGGAGCGATCGTTTTCTGGTACTCGTTCTCGGCTTCGGCCTGCCCCGTCCCGCCGGCGGCAGCCTGGAGGCGGGCATGGGCCTTGCGGATCGCATCCCGGTGCTTAAGCCAGATGCCGCGCCCCTCCACGTTCCAGAACGGCACATAGGTTTCATTGAACCATTCTTTATGCATTTTGAGGAGTTCCAGATACTTGAGATCGAACTGGTAGTGGGGGGAACCGGGTTTGCCGATGGCGGCGCTGAAGAGTTCGGCGGGGGCAATCCGCCTGGTGTAGAGCTTCCAGAGCTGTTCCTTTATTTCCGCAGGCTTCCCCTTTGGGGGGGGAAGGTCAATAATACGGAACGGGATGTCCACGTTGGGAACGAACTGCGAGGCGGAAACCTCTCCCAGGAACTGCCGCTCGTCAAGGGGGGCGGGCTTCCGCGGGTCCCCCATCGCGTCGGTTTCCCGCCACTGCTTTCGCAGATCGGCCATTTCGGCTTGGCTCACGGGGATGAACTGGTCGTTGTGGACCACATACGCCGGGAGCCCCGTCCCGGTAATCACGAGCCCCACGTGGAGCGGAAGGCGCACGAACCGGAACTCCAGATCAAGCTCAGTGCGGACCAGGGAAAGGATATAGGCGATCCGGATGGCGTAGACCCCGCAATCATGAATGAGCTGGCCGGTCAGCGCCCGGGGGAAGGTGCGGTTCAGGTAATTGACGCCGAAATCCTCGATATTGTAAGGGGTATGGGTGGTGAAGGCGAGGAGGTAGAACGCGAGCAGGTCGATCACCTTGGCAAAGGCCTTCTCCCGTCCCACCTGTGGCTCCAACGCCCGGAACTTGGCCAGGAGGAAGGTGCGCCAGTCGTCGTTATTGTGGAGCCGCATCCTCCCCTTGAGGGACTGATCGATGAGCTCCCGGTTCTCCTTCGCCTCGGCCGTCACGGCGCCGGACTTGTCGCGGGCCTCGCCATAGAGAAGCTCCAGCACTTCGATCTGCTTGCGCCGAACCTGGAGTATGCGTCCAAGGGGAAGCTCCTTCTCCTCAGCAAAGGTCCCCCCCATCTCCCTTTCGTAGTATTCGATGCCGATGCTCCGTTTTTCCGCAGCCTTCCCCTCCAGAAAGATATCGAGGTGCCGCCCCTTCTTCTCGCTGAACACTGACTTGGTGACTTCCACGCGGAGGCCGGGAATTCTCTTCCCTTCCTCCAGTTTCCCCTCAGGCATCACCACGCCCTGAAGCCGCGCAAGCCTTTCCTTAGCCTCACCCAGCCGCCGGCCCCCCTTCCCCGTCTCAAGGTCGGCCACGGCCAGATCGAGCACTGCCTGGAAGGCCTTCTGGGTGCCGGTTGCCGCGGCCTTCATCAACTCTACCAGTTGCCCGTAATACCCGGACAGGGTATGCCTGATGCTGGGCGTGAGTGATCCGCCGAAGGCCGCAATTTCGGCATTGCTCCGGGCGTCCTCCTTGACGGCATCGAGGTCCAGGGCAGCAAATCGGTCCCGCAGCCACCGCAGCGCTTCGATGAACCCGTCCAGTGCCCCGAGGGCCCCATCGGCGCCGGCCGATTCCAGGGATGCCGTTGCCCGCTCCACGACGGTTTCCGCCAGGTACGCTTCTTCCGCGTATTTGCGCCACGGCGAGGTGTATGTCTGTTCCTTCCTCTGTCGCCCCAGAAACCACTCCTGGAGCTTGAGCGCCTCCCCGTGGCGTCCCTGCACCACCATCCTCGCCACCAACTCCCGGAAAACCGCATCGAAAATGACATAGGGGGCACTGACAGGGGGGTCTTCCTTTATGAACTCAGGAACTTGTCTGGCAATCTCTTTGGCGTCGCCCGCTTCGACGGCCTCGCACAGGTCCTTCAGCTTATTGAAAAAGCGAAGACGCTCCGGAAAGAGATTCACTCTCCCCGACTCCGAAATGCTCTTCTCTTCGCCGGCGATCTCGTCGAGCACCAACTGGTAGAAGACAGTCTTCCTGGCGGTGCCCTTTTTCCGGATTACCATCCCTTGCCGTGGATCGCCCCGGAGAATCAACCGCACCTGTCTGGACGAAGCCCCCTGGGGCAAGGATGCGCCAGACGCGGGATGCTGATTTTGCAAACCGGTGCTTTTCGGTTTTCGGAAAAAGACTTTCATAAGGCGTCCACGATTCAGGGCGCAGAGGGAGCGGTTGCGTTGCGGACCAGAAAGAGCTCCACCCGGCGGTTCAGGGTCCGGCCGAATCTCATGCCTCGCGTACCTCGCCAGGGAGTGAAGGCATCGGTTTGAACTCAGGAGGCGGAGACTCCATCTCTTCTATCCGGCATCTCCCACCTGTCTCAACGATGGCGCCTTCCCAGTGACCAATTTGGATGTAGAGGTCTTTTTGGTTTGGCACAGGCTGGCGATGGTAGAGGTCAGCCGTGATCTTGCGGCCCTTTTCAGGCCCTGTTTCGAGGAAGACATGATACACGTTTATCTTCCCGGACCCCCTCTCGCCTTGCTGGGCGACGACCAGATATCGGATACCGATATACCCATCATGCCTGTGAAGCACAGTCTCCGCGGGCAGACCTGACAGGGGGCCATATTGCCCGATAATCCGCAGGAGCGCCGTCGGCATGATCCATTCCTGAACGGCCTGGTTCAGTTCTTCCCCGGAACATGTGTTTCTTTGGTCTTCCTCAGGCTGCTGGTCTCCCTGGCCGACCCTTTGAATCACCTTTTTCCCGTTCTGCTGGACCGTATGAACCAGCTCATGGGCCAACAACTGCCGGCCCGCTGCGGTATCAGGTGCATAGTGACCTGCCCCGAACACGATGTCCTGCCCAAACGTGAAGGCCAAGGCGTTCAGCGACCGGACCGTCTCTTCGGCCGCTGAACCCGTATGGATCCGCACCTGGCTGAAATCGGCGCCGAAGCGGGGCTCGAAGAAAGCCCTCTCACCTTCGCCAAGTGGAACCCCGCCCCCCTCCAGGGCACGTATTCGCTCATCCAATTCGCCAGAAAGTGGAACTTCTCCATCACCGTCCGCTTTGAGACTGACGAGCTTTTCCTCTTCCTCCTCGGGGAGTTCACCGGCAATCGGTGCAGCCTCACCGGCAGATTTTGCCTGGACAGCGTCATTCTCGCGGCCGGTAAGCCCGGGGAAAACCGCCCCGTCGGGCATCCGCATCACCGCGTCCGCCACTTGGTCGGCCTCGCGCTCGTAGGCATCGTTGGATGCACCGACCACCAGTCTAGGCTGAATTTTGGTGCTGCGAATAATCTGTTGAACCTCCAGCCGATTCTTGCCTGGTGCCCCATAGAGAGAAACCTCTGAAACTGGCGTCCGTCGGACGAGACCAGGGCTGGTTTTCAGTTTGTCGGCGAAAGTTTTCATGTTCGCCTCCCTCTTAATTGTAAGCAGCCTGCGCCATCGCCATTTCTGTTCAGGGACCGCAGGGAGAACTCACGCCGCGCCCCAGGACCGACTGGACAATGGCGAACACCCGACGGCATCGCTCGGCATAGGCTCGCCGCTCATCATCGGAAAGGGTGCCCCACAGGGCGGGGGCGCGGAGCTGCCGCCACCAGCCCGTCGCCTCGTCCCAGGTGTGGCGAAACGGCTCCCGCTGGCCTGCCAGACCCGTCGCACGGCTGTTTTCGATATCCGCGAAAAAGGCATCCACCTCAAGGCGAACCCTCCCCATGGCCGTTGCTTCGGCGGGGCGCTGCCACTGGGTCGCGTGCCGGTATTCGTGGGTGATGGCGGTGTAGAGACGGACCACCAGCTCTCTGACAAGGTCTCGATTGGACGGGTCGATGAGGGGGCCGAAGGCAGTCGGGCCGATGAGCACCAGCGGCAGCGGGTCGGGGTTGAGCTGTGTTCGGGGATGCACGGTTATGCCGTTGCGGGGCTCACTCCGCTGTTCTGCTGGAAGCTGCTGCATTGCCCGCTGCCAGAGATCACTGTCATAGACCGGTCGGCCGCGCACCATTATGCTGAAATCGGTCCCTTTGCGCTGTCGGTCGGAGACTATTGCATCCACCATCTGCTGTCGCAACTGGTCGGAACGGGCCATCGGCATGTACGATTCCAGGTCGCTTACCGTGGCTTCCTCCAGGTCGGGGACAAGACGTGAGGGTCTGCCGGGGGTGCGCTGCAGTCGCTTCTCCGGCGTCCGGAGGCACTGTCGAATGTCCGCCGAATCTTCGCGACAGGTTTCGTCGGTGGAGGGAGAAACCGTTTCCTTCCCGTCATTGAGTTGATCATAGTCACCGGCCTGGATTGCCCCGGGGCGCACGATCCGGCGAACTGCCGCATCCGGAGTCAAATGGATTCCGGAAAGCACGGCATTGTTCCGGCCAACAAAAGGGCTCTTGGCGGCTGTATGAATACGGATCATTCCCATCGGGATCTCCGATCGGTGGTAAAAGTTAGTACTGCTCCGCTCGGCGCACCTTCAGCCCCTCACCCCACTATCCCGCGATGGTTATTCCAAGGTTGGCGGCCCGCTCGGAGCGCCCCGGGGGAGTGATGTTCATGAGGACAGCTTCCCCCTCGCTCCGGTTGCCGACATAGATGGCGGAACTCCCCATGACCACGGCGGCGTGGCTCCCTTCTATCTCGAAGACCGTCGAGGAGAGGCTGGTGTTCAGGAACGCCATCTGGTTCCCCTCGTGCAGCAGCGTCAGGTCGCCCAGCAGGGCGGAGGAGAAGAGGGACGGGATCGTCCCGCCGCCGCCAGCGACGATGTCCTGGATACGCTGCCGGATGGCGGTACTGACGTCGATCCGGGTCACGCGGCACCCCGTGGCCCGGAAGGTGGTCCCGAGGCCGCCGAACGTTGCCTTGCCCTGTTTCACCAGCGCGTCGAGCCCCTTTACCATGCCCGCGGGGAGAGGCCCTGCCGGATGGGTGCCGTAGAGGGTAACGATACCGAGGATATCGCACTCCCCAAGGGTCATGTCGGCGGCGGCATCGTCCACCACCAGGGCAACGGCGGGTTGCTCCCGGATCGCCTCCACGCGTATATTCCCGAGCACCCCGGCCAACTGGACCGGGCTCACGGTGGCCTGGCTCAGAAGGACAACCAATTCCTCGTAACTCTGGCGCTCCCGGGCCGAAAGGGCCGAGCCCAGTTCTTGCACTCGTTGGCCGATGGCCACCGCCAGCTTCCGGCGCTCCGCAGCCGAAAGGGCGGCCACGACCTTGGCCACCGGGAGCACCTTGCTGTTGAAGAAGGTCAGGTCGGGCACCTGATAGAGGTCAAAGAGCGTCGGGTTAATGTCAAACAGCTTGGAGGGCCTGGCGAGGCTTGCGGGGTTGGATGCCTCCAGCCTGAGGCCGTGCATGGCCGCCGAGCGGGCGTTGTTGAACCCCACGAGGAAGCCGTCGGTGACGACCCCGTGGACCTCCACCCCCTTCAGGGAAACGTCGCCGCAACGGTCGAAGACCAGCGCCCCGGTCGGCGCGTCGCGGGTGATGACCTCCATGTCCGACAGACAGACTGCCGTGAAGCCCCTGAAGCGGAGCGGCCCGTTCAAGAGGTGGAGCCGCGTGCCATGGCCACACCCCGACAGGCAAATGGTAACGCCGTCGACCTTCGGTTCGACGAGTTGACCGGGAAACTCATGATCCCCAGCCAGGAGGCAGAGGCAGATATCCCGCGTCCCCTTGTCGAGAAGGGTCTTGAGGGCCTCCTCCAGGGTGGCGAAGAGCCCTCCCTCCTTCCCGACAGTGATGCGGCAGCCACCGCCGCCACCGGAGGGACGGGAGCAGAGAGCGTCGAGGGCCTCCTGCACCGTGTCGATCCCCGGTTGGTTGAGATAGGTGCAGGAGCCCCCCGGCGTGTAGGCGATCTGCCCCGCGGTGACGTTGCAGAGGAGCTTCAGGGCATCCTCCACGGTGGCAACGGTCTGTCCCTGGTAGATGCTCGTGTCGCACGGCTTGGCAAAGCCGATCTGCCCTGCCGTCACATTGCAGAGGAGTTTCAGGGCATCCTCAACCGTGGCGATGGTGCTCCCCTTGTAGACGCTTGTATCGCAGGGCTTCGCGAACCCCACGTGGGAGGCCTGGATCTCACAGATCTTGTCGAGGGCCTCCTTCACGGTACCGACAAAACCGGCGTAAAGCCCCTTCGTACACGATGCGGTGTAGGCGATATGCTCGGCGGCCAGCTGGCAGAGGCGGTTCAGGGCCTTTTCCACGTTGTCGTGGCTGGCGTCGAAGAGGCCGCTGGAGCAGGTGGTCGTGTACCCAACATCGTGGGCATGGAGGTCGGTGAGTGGCGGAAAGGCGTGGCGCCGCTTGTCGGCGTCGTTCTCGAAGGGAACCACCGTCCCGTCGGCCTGGACCCGGGCCAGCCGCAGGTAGTGATGGACGATCCCCCGGGGCTCGGCGCCGGTCAGCACCGCATCGCCCGGATCGAGGACCGCCTCCCGCACCATGCCTAGCCAGAAATCGCCGGCCACGAAGGTCTTGCCGGCCAGGTCAAGGGTGAGCTGCAGCGCCTCCAGGTTTATTTGGACGCTGGAGCCGAGCGTCACGTGGCCGGGGGCCGTGGCAAGGCCGCCGGTGGTGAGGGTAACCCCCTTATCGACCCCTGTCACCAGTGACCAGACGGAGCCCGTCCGGGTCAGTTCACAGAAGCCGTCCCAGCGGCGGACCAGCTCCTTGGGCGGGGCAACGGGGATCTCGTAGGCGGTCTTAATGGTGCCATGGGTGGGCGTAAACCCCGTCCCCAGGAAGACCCCCAGGTGCTTCTCGGTGGTGAGGTTATGGAATTCATAGACGTAGTTGGAGGCCACGAAGCCCGGCGGCATCTTCTCCACGGCCAGGGCCTCGTACTGCTCGGCCCCATTCTCGCTGGACCACTTGAGGATGAGGCGGGTGGGGTTTGCGGCCGTCCCCTCCACGGCGTGGACCTCCAGCCGGAAGAGGTAGCTCCCGACCCGCCCCGTACCGGCGGCGATGAGGCCGGCGCAGGGGTCGCAGGGATCCCCCGCCTCCAGGTTCGCGTGAAGGGCAAGGGAGAGGGTGGCGTTCCCCCGTTTCGGGATTCCCGTCTCGGGGTTTACCGCCTCGGGGCAGCTCTTCACCTGGAGTATGGTCTGGGTGCGGGTGCAGGTGTCGGCCCCGTGGAGACCCGGGTCCCGGAGCGCGCCGTCCTCCAGGGAGGTGACGACCCGGTCCCAGACGTCGGCATAGACGATGAATGGCCCAGTGGCGGGAAACGCCGGATAGCCCGGCAGGTCGGGCTGGGCGCTGGCCGGAAGCGGAGCGCTCCCCGGCAGTTCCGCCCGGATGCCGTCCACGTAGAGGTCGCCGGGCTGGATCTTCCGGTCGGCCGTGATGGCGACGGCGCCGGTTCGGGGCGAGCCGTTCCCCACCACATCAGCGAGGGCCTGGAGGAGCTGCTCCCGGCAGACGGCCACCAGCTCGTTCCAGTCGGCGTCGGTTATCACCCGCCCCTGCTGCTGGTGGACGCCGGTGTAGCGTTTATCCGGCTGGAAACTGTCGCGTGAGATCTGAGTTTTCATGGGCTACCCCTGAGTATAGAAATAAAATTCAATCGCACGGCGGAAACGGCATCCGGTGCAGCCGGAGGTCCGGGACGATGACCGCCTCCATCCCCACCGGGAGAAACTCTTTCAGCTTGTCCAGCACCGCCGCCATGAGGAGGCTGTAGCGCCAGCCGTGGTGCGCCCCCATCTCACCGCCGTCCTCAGCCCCGAAGCGGACCGCCTCAGGCGTGGCCGGATGGAGCACTCCGCACCCCGGCTCCCCGAATTCGGCGGTGCGTCGCACCACCTCGCCCCCCTCGTCGAACTCGAAGGCGTAGAAGACCGGCCGCTCGGTGGTATTGCGGTGGGTGAGGAACGCCGTCGCCAGGACTCCCTCTGGAACTCGGGAGAACCGGACGCAGTGGGGATTTTTGAGCAGGGCGGGCTCCAGTTCCAGTTTCCCGGCGAAGAGACAGTCGCTGGCCTGAAGCCTGCCCACTTTGCAGATGTCCAGCACGGTGCAGTATTCGAGACGGGCCAGGCCCGGGACCGTCATCTTGTCGAAGAGGCACTCCTGCGCATCCACCACCGGCTCCTCCATGGCTCCGGCCGGGGCGGTAACATCGAGTGTCCGGACCGCGCACCGCCTGAGCTTAAGCGTCCCGGCTGCCACCGTGAGGGTACCGTCGATGACAAGATCCTCCAGCAGGTGTTCCGTATCCTCGTCCAGAAGCATATCCCCCGCATGGACGGTAAAGAGCCCCGGCTCGAAGAACCCGAGGGGGGGTGGCGCGTGAAGAATCACCCGCTTGGGATGAATGTGCCCCTGGCGCCAGTCGGGGGTCCGGAGATCGACGGTGCGGCGGGAGACGTCTTCGAAGCTGCCGGGGAAGCAGGGGGCGCCGTGGGGATTCACCTGGCGCCACCAGACGGGCGTTCCGGCAAAAGTGGTGAGCTTCGCGGCGGGGTTCGCGGGAAACTCGCCGGCGGCCACCGCCACCTCCATGGCCCGGGTAGGGTAGCGGAAATCCGTAGTGGCCGCGGGAAGGTCGGGGTGCCGGGCCGCCCAGAGGGGATGATCCTGGAAATCGTCGAAGCGGGGGTCCTCCCCCAGTGCCCCGGCCGGAAGCTGTGGCATGCCGATGCGGGGAGTGACGGCGCTCCGCCGCCACCCCTCCTGTATCTCCACCTCCATCTGCCCCACCGCCTCGGCGATCTGCTCGATGGCCGTGAGGGTTCCCTTGCGCTGCCGCCACGCAACGGCGTTGGCCACCTCGTCGCGGCGCCCCTCCTCGTCCGGGGAAACGAGGCGCACGTCAAGGAGCTGGGCAAAGTAGGGGATGAGCCAGGGCTGGCAGGAGAGCCCCGCCGGCGGGTTGTCGGGGAAGGAATCGGCCAGGCGCTGGTCCAGGGTGGCGCGGATCCGGTCCAGAAGCTCGCCGCAGGCATCGAGAAACCGCGCCAAATCCCCCTCGCCCCCGTACTCCTCGCTGTCGCGGGTGCGGTAGACCTCGGGAAGGATGCCGTAGAGCTGCGTGCCGGTGGAGGTTGTCGGTTTGTCGGTGGCCATTGTTGCCTCTCCAGTACTCCAAAAACATCTGAAACACAGAGCAACAGAGCAACAGAGCAACTGAGATAACTTCATAACAATCCTGATGTATTGTATTTCTCTGTTGCTCAGTTGCTCTGTGTTATTTCACTGCTGTTTTCTGGTTACTCCAGCTCGCTCAACAGTTCCCGCAGGGTGACCGTGGCAAAGACCTCTTCGTCCAGGGCTATCTGCAAGAGGCGAAGCTTCCCTTTCAGCTCATCCACGGCCACAGGCGACTCGCCGGTGAGCCGGGCCAGTTCGGCAGAGGAGGCTTCGGCCAGGTCGTGAACAGTGCGCCCCAGGAGCGGCGAGAGCCGGATACGGTCCGCCGCGAGCCCCAGGACGATCTCCGCCTTGGTCCTGAACTCCCACAATCTGACTGGCGGGATATCGACCGTCGGGAGGTCGGCGGGGTCGATACCCCGCAGGTCGTTCAGGGTCCGGATTCCCGCCCCCCGTAGGAGCTGACCGTAGCGGTCCCCCACCCCCTGAATGACTCCCACTCCCCGGCGCCCCACCAAGCGCTGTTTGGGCACCGGCGTTTCGGCCTCGGCAGCCTCTCCCGGCGAGGGGCCTGTCACAGCCTCCCCTTCCACCGTCACCACCAGTTGCCCAAGGATGAGAACCTCCCGGTCGCCGGCAGCCACCCTCCGCACGGTCCGGTCGCCATTGATGACCGTCACCGAGTGCTCAACGCCGGTCACCCCTTCCACCACTTGGTAGACCTCACTCAGGAAGAGATCCTGCCCCAGCCTCCGTTTCCGAAGGGAGAAGACATCCTGCAGGGCGCTCTTCACGGCGGCGGTCACCACATCGGGATTGTAGGCGGCGGCATCCACCGTCAGGAGCACCTCCAGGGCGAAGGTGCGGGATTCGTAGGGGAGGACCGTCACCTCCACCTCCGGCACGGCGTGGGCCACGAGGAAATCCGTGAGGGTTGCGGCGAGGGTTCCCAGTGCCCCGCCCCCGGCAGGGACCACCACCACCTCCACCTTCTCGTTGCGGCCGAGCCCGGTGGGACGGCTGAAGGCCCTGGCCTGCCAGACGCTACTCTGGGACATGGCGAGCCAGGCGAAGTCATCCAGGGAGACAGCCCGCTCCAGGGTGAGAAGGGTTGCCGGGGCGTTCGCCCGCAGGGACTCGACCCCTTCCCGGTCGTTGCCGCCGGTGGCGGGAAGGGGCTGTCGCACCTTCTCCACGAGGCGGTGGGGCCGGGAGGGCTTGAAGGAACTTCCGGCCGGAAGGTTCCCGGCAAGCCCGGTACCCGAGCGGAAGGTGAGCCGCACGTTGTTCACGCCGCTGGGGAGGCGCCGGCCCCGCACCCCATCGCCGAAGGCGATGAGAAGGTATCCCGCCTCGGTCATCCTCACCGTGTAGTGGTGGTCGGTGGGGCCCGAGTCGGCGAAGCTCCCCACCTGTTTCCAGACCCGTCCGGCCACGGAGAGGTCGATAGCGGCCCGCACCCCGGCGGGCTGGGTCGGGTCGGCCACGAAGGAGACCCCCGCCTCGGCGAAAACAAAGGACTGGTTGGCCCGGGTGGCGTCGCCGCTCCCCAGGACCTTCTCCACCTTGCTCTCGCCATGGCCCGCAAGGGCCACGTTACCGGCAATGAGGGTGTTTCCCCAGGTGAACCCGGCCGGCAGATCCCGGGAGAGAACCAGGGTGGTCCCCTCAATCCTGGCCACCGTGGTGAAGAAGGCGGCGGTGGCATCATCAGCCCGCTCCACCATGAGCGTGCGCCCCTTCTCCAGGGCCGTCGGCACAGTTACCAGGGGGATGCGGCTTCCGGTCACGGGCTGGCGGTTCTCCTGCCACGCCACGGTCCGGAGCTCCTCTTTAAAGTGGGCGTAGACCTTCGTCTCCGTGAGGAAGAAATCGCCTCCCCCCCGGTCGTCCCAGCCATCCTCCGCCGTGAGGGTCGCCTCCTCCCGATCCAGGTCGACACTCACCGAGGCAAGCCGCGCCCAGGAGGCCTGCTGCCCCATGACCACCACGGCCAGGTCGCCGGCCGTGGTCTTCTTTGGCTTGGCGGTGACGATGGCGTTCGGGAGGTGCCCATCCTGCTTCTCCAGGAAGGTATCGGTCTGCCACGGCCCCGCCCCCACCGGCGGCACCAGCAGCGTCTGGGGATTATCCAGCGGGAAGGGATGGTCGCTCTTCAGCCACGAGACGGTCAGAATGGTGTAGCCCTTGCGGGGATGCTCGCTGTCGGCCGGATGGTATCGGGCCGCCGTCACCGTGTAGAAGGGAAGGTGCTTCTGCTTCGCGGCATCCACGGTCTCCTGGACGACCCGCCGGTCGGCGAGCCGCGACCAGTCCCCGGCCACCCGGAGGGCGTAGATGACGGAGCCGGGGCTGTCCACGGGGCGCTCCTCCTGGGCGCTCACCGTGATGGTGACCGGGTAGCCGACCCTGGCGGTGTCGAGCCGCAGGGGGCCCACATCGGTATCAAGGACGAGCCGTTTTCCGGTCACGGAGTAGACCCGGCGGTAGAGTTCCTCGGCCCCGTCGTCGATGTAGATCACCATGCCGGGAAGGAGCCCATCCGGCTCCTCAGTGAGACGCAGGACCCGCTCCAGCTCCGCCCCTTTGGCAGCCGGACCGATCGGGGCAAGCCCCTCGGCCGGCTTGGCGTGGATAAGGGTGTACCCCTTCCTGAGCCGGTGGGAGAGGCGCGGCGTCACCCTTACCTCGGTGTTCCCCGCCACGGTCCGTGTCCCGACAATGAGGTAGGCCCGGAGGATGCCGCTCTGCTCATCCTCCAGAACCAGCGGCTCGCCGGTCTTGAGGTCCTCCACCTCCCCTTCCAGGAGGAGGGTGTCGCCGCCGAGGCGTTCCGGGTTCCGGTTGTATTCGGCGGGGCGGAGGGTGTTGAGGAGCGGGTCCACCTTCAGTTCCTCCAGGGTCTCGAAGACCACCGGAGGGGTGCCGTCGGCGGGGGTATGCTTCACGGCGAACCCCGCCGCGAGGGTCCCCGCCTCCTTGGCCTCGATGACGAACCGGGTGGCGGCCGAGGCCGGGGGGGCCGGGTGGTAGTCGATCATCTCCACCAGCCGCCGCACCGTGTCCCACTGGGTGGCGGTCCCCAGAAACCCCTCGTTGGCGTAGGCGTCCAGGTGCTCGGTGAGGACGTGGGAAGAGCGGGCCAGGACCCGGGCGATCTCCCAGGCCCAGTCCCGGCGGCTGGCGTGGTACTGCTCCAGCATCCGCTCCTGGCGCTCTGCTTCGGTTTCGGCCAGGGGGAGCTGGGTAACTTCCTGCCAGTTGGGGAAGCGGTCAGCCAGCTCGGCCCGGAGCAGTTCCAGGAAGGTGACGGCGTTGCCGTCCACGTACCTGAAGCGGCTGAGTCCGGCGCGGTTCCAGCGGGTGAGGTCGGTTCCGGTGCTCATCCTCGGCGCCCTCCGGTCAGGGTGAGGTTGATGTAGCCCCGCTCGGGGCGGCTCGGGTCGTTGTCGCAGACGGCGATTTCGAGCCCCTGGAGCGGGATGCGTCCCGTGTCGGTCTGGTCCGGGTACTGGTCCCCGAACCGTTTGAAACAGTTTAGGCAGACATTCTCGACCCCGTCCAGGGACATGAGGGTTTGGAAGAGGTCGCTGGCGTAGAGGTCTTCGCCGAAGTCGTGGCGACCAGGCTCGAAGAAGCCCCCCGGCCCGGTGCCGAGGGCCTGGTGAACGGCGTTGCGGACTTCGGACTGGAAGTAGTTCTCCCGCACCCGGATGGAGATGAACATCTTGATCCCCACCGGCACCGCATCATCCAACACCACCTCCTGGCCGGCCATGCGCCACGCCTCCAGGTAGGGGCGGAGGATGGTCCGGATGGTGGGGGGCTCCGGCTCCCAGACCGGTTCCCAGATCCGGTGCTCTTGGTGGAACGCCATAACCCGCTCCCGCAGGTCGTCGGGATAGGGGAGCCCCTCCTCATCGAGGGGGTGGTCGTTCCAGAGGACCGTGGCCACCCGAACCGTGGGCCACGAGCCGGTCCAGGCGCTCCAGCCGCTGGCCCGCAGCACCAGGGGGTGGTCGGTGAGGCGGTCGGCATAGTCGGCCACGGTCACCATCCGCCGCTGGGTGTGAATGGCCCGGGGACCTTCGAGGCGGGCCGGGTCCATGAGCAGGGGGTTGCGGCGCCAGAGCTCGTCCAGCTTCTGGTGGCGTGATTTGCCGTCGGGGGTTGCGGGAGGATCATCCTCCAGCCCGGCCGCGGTGGCGGCGTCGTAGCCGATGAGGGAGAGGAGCCGCCGCACCGATTCGGGGCGCCGCGCCGTCTCCAGGTACGCCTCCGTGGCCACCCGGTCGGCCATGTCCGACAGCTGGTCGAGGACTGCGGCCAGGGCCTCCACGAGCACCACCTCCAGGTCGCCGGCGGTCCAGCGGGTCCGCTCCGGGAAGCGCCCCGCCAGCTCTTCGAGCATGAGGCGGCGGAAGCTGTCGTAGTCCCGCACGAGCCAGTCGAAGTCGTCGCCGGGGTCGGGAAGGGGCGGAGGAAGCTCCACCCGGCGCTCGGCGCAGTCGGGGCAGCGTCCTTCGAAGGTAAGTATGCTTGTCGGGTTCTCGGCCATGGTCTCACACCAGGAATTCGTGACGCTCGCCGTAGCCGATGGCGGCCAGGGCGTAGGAAACGGTTATCAGGAGCTTCTCCCCCTCCCCTCGGACATCCACCTCCAGGCTTTTGGGGTCCACCTCCCCACGGAGGGCCTCGGCCAGGGACGAGGAGATCCGCTTGCGGGTGATCTCCCAGAGGACCGAGGAATTGGGCTCGAAGACCAGTTGCTTGAGCCCCGCCCCGAAGTCGGGCCGAAAGACCCGCTCGCCCGGGTTGGTGAAGAGAACCTGCTCGATCTGCTGCCGCACGTGGGACCGGCGGTCGGCCGTGGCGGCCCCGTGGTCGCCGATGCGGAGCGGAAAGGCCATGTATGGTGGATCGGTCAGGCGGTTCATATTGTCCTCCCAGATGGGGCTGCGGCTTTCACGCCATCTCGCCGCCGTCCTCGTCGCTTCCTTGTGCGACGTAGCTTGGGCTACGCCTCCGCGGTCGCTCCTGCGGGTGCGACGATCTGCCGCAAATTCCGCAGCCCTTGTATTATGTTTTATACAAGGGGCAACCACGTGGGGTTGCATCTACGACGTCATCACCTTCATGGACAGAGTACTCATCTCCCCCTGCGGAATGGGTGGTCCCGTGGGCCCCATGGCGCTGGGGTGGACGTGGGTGGCAAAGAGGGTGAGGAAACTCTGCCCCTTGATGATCGGTTCGCCCCCCTGCCCCGCCAGCATCACCGTCTGCGCATCCACCACCACCTGCTGTCCCTTGACGGTGACCCCAGAAGCGGCCATCTCAACCTTGTTGCCGTTGGAATCCTCGATTGTGGTGCCGCTGGAGGACATGGTGATGGTGTTGCCGTTACTGTCCTCCACCACCACTTTCCCCGCGTCGGCGTCGAGGGTCAGGGTGTTTCCCTTGGCGTCGGCCACGATCACCGTCCCCTTCTCGTCCACGGTCATCTCGGTCCCGGCCGGATGGGCCAGACGGAACTTCTCGGCCCCCGACTCGTCGTCGAACTGGAGGATGTGGCCCGACGGAGTCTTCAGCACCCGGGTCGTTGGGGGCGACTTGGCCGCCTCCGCCGGCGGGTCGCCGCTCGCCTGCCAGAAAGTGCCGGTCCAGATGGGGAGGTTCACGTTTCCCGCCTCGAACTCCACCCAGACCTGGGCATCCACCTCGGGGACCGCGAAGAGCCCCTGGTCGGCCAGGCCGCCGAAGGGAAGGCTCGGGAGGGCCCAGCCGGTGGGGGTTTCGCCCAGGACCGACGGAACCATGAGGCGAAGCCGCCCCCGCTGCTCGGGGTCGTCGTTGTCGGTCACGAACCCGCGGTACTTGCCGTAGTAGCGGTTGCGGTACTGCCGTGCCAGTTCCAGGAGCAGGTCGTCCATCTATCCCCCCAACACGCCGGCCAGAACGCCGCCGGCGCCGCTTCCCAGGTTGTCGCCGTAGGCGTTGCGCAGCAGGTTGAAGCTCTGCCGGTATCCCTCGGTGCTGAACCGATGATTGACGGTATCCACGAACCAGATGCCGCCGTAGCGGTCCCCCACGCCGTCCACCCCCACCGGCTCCCCCACCCGGAGCACATGGCCGTAGAGGGAGCCGTCCAGCTCCCCCTCCCCCTTCACCCGGAGGGAGAGGTCATTGGCCCGGCGCTGGGCCCGGGCGCGCCACTCGTCTTCGCTCATCTCCCCCTGGCGGCTCATGCGCCAGGCAAAGTCGGGGAGCCCGCTCCCGGCCCCCGTGGCCGCCTCGTTCCCCAGGAGAGGGAGGTCCGGGTCCACCGTCTCGGAGACGGTGCCGCTCCCCGCGGTCTCGGCCCGGTCGAAGGTGACTTGGTCGGCCTGGTGCCCGTCGTCCTTCACCGAGAAGCGGTAGGCGCTGGTCGCCTCGCCGGCGTAGACCATGATGGTCTCCTGGGGTTCCGCGTCGAGGCGCATGGGGCCGAAGTAGACCATCCCCTCACGGAAGATGAGGTCGTAGCCGTTGGCCTCGGCCCGGCTTCGGAGGAACTCGATGTCGGTTGCATCCTGGTTGATGACGAGACCCGTCTGGCCGCTGCCGTTACCCGGGTCCGGGGAAAGACCATACTTGCCGAGGATCGCCGGAACGATCACCATGTCGGTGGTGGGGGCGTCCCCTCCCCAGACCTCCCGCACATGCTCCCGGTCCAAGGCCAGGGAGTCGTCCCGGCACTCCACGATCACCCGGGCGCTCCCGGCGTCCTCCGGGTAGTCGGCCCTGACCTCCCGGATGTACCCCCGCATCACCTCCTCGGTGGCGGAGCCGAAGGCCGCCTCGATGACGATCGGCTCCCAGGGGGCAAGCCTCCCGTCGTCCTGGACAAACCACCGACCCTGCTCGTCGCGGCGGCTCTCGAAGGTGATGGTCGCCACCGTCGGCTCGGCCCGGCCGGCATCCACCGTCACCTCCGTGAGGAAGGGGTAGAGATCGGCAATCTCAAGCCCCGCGCTCCCCACTCGGATGATGCATTCGGCCGGCTCGCGGCGTTTTGATGTCAGAAAATCAAGAATCATGACGAAACCCGAAACCTTTGAAACACAGAGCAACTGAGCAACAGAGATAAATCTTAGAAAACCGAAAAGTCTAAAGGTCTACTTTCTGCCGCTACTGCCCTGATTAACTTGTTTTCTCAGTTGCTCTGTTGCTCTGTGTTATTCAAACCTTTAGTTCAAAACTCTATTCCTTCGCCTTCGGTATCAGGATCACCCTCCCCTCCATCTCTTCCAGCACCATGTCGCCGCCGTAGAGGAAGTCGGGGTTGGCATCGACGATCCGCCACCAGAGGCGGTCGTCGTTGTAGTAGTGGCGCGCCAGGAGGTCCAGGCGGTCGCCGGCCTTCACCACGTGCTCCACCACCCCGGTGGCGGGGCCGATGGGCCGGGGGCGGATCCCCGCGAAGACCGTGGTTCCGTCGGCGGACGGCGCGAACTTCTCGCTTTTCTCGTAGCGGCTCCCCTTCTGGAACATGTCAGAAAATACCTCCGATCACGGTGCGACCCGTGTTAAGGGCGGCACCCACCACCTGCCGCACCTTCTCCACCTGGTAGAAGGGGTTGTTCCCCTCGATGACCTGCATGGTGAGGCTCGCCCGGGCCCGGTAGGGGACCAGGGACGGGAGGTGGGCCTCCTCGGTGACGCGGATGCTGGTGAGGAACAGGGGGAGGATGTGGGTACCCCAGACCAGGAGGAGCACCGACGCGGACTCGCTCCGCTGGAACGCCCGCTGCCCCCCGAGGCCGAGGCTCGCCAGGGTCTGGAGACCGCCTGGCCCCTGGGCCTTGGGCTCCACCATGGTGCGCAGCGTATCCAGCTCCGGTTCGATGCCGAACTGGGTGGCGATGGGGTCACCGTCGTTCATCCGGTCGGTGGCGTCCAGAAGGATCTCGATGGTGAAGCTCTCGGGCTGCACCGTGACCCCCTGGGCCACTCGGGCCGTCTCGGTGGGGAGGGCGAAGTCGTATCCCCCCCGGGTGCCGGGGGCGCTGCCGGTCCGCAGGGTGATGGTGCGGGAGCGGGTCAGGGACTGGGGGTTGAAGTCGAAGGCCAGCACCAACGGCGGGAGCGACAGGGCGTATTCGATGAGCATCCCCTTGACGGTGTTGAGCATGGTGTTACCTCGCTAGATCAAGTCCCCCTTTGAGAAAAGGGGATTTAGGGGGATTTGACTTTCATTGCCGCCGAAAATCCCCCCTGGCCCCCCTTTCTCAAAGGGGGGTAAGTTCTCACATCTTCTTCACCAGTCCAGCCCCCACCGCCACGGCCACAGCCCGGGCCACGTCGCGGTCGGTGGCCTGGGGATGAACCTCCACCGGCGGCACCACCAGCCGGTCGAGATGGAAATCGCTGGCCACGGGAACCGTTGCCAGCTCCTCCGCCACCAACCGGGCGATCTCACCGGCCCGGTCCCGGAAGGCGGGGGGCAATTTAAGGCGCAGGCGATCAATAGTCAGCATGGGGCCTCCCTGGGAAGGAACGGAGCCAGGGGCCCCAGGTCGAGTGGGGAAAGTTCCCGGCCGTCCTTCCCCAACTCCCGCCAGACCGCCAGGGCCACGTGGCCGAGGCCGAGGGGGCTTCCGGCGCCGGCGGCCAGGTAGGCGGCATGGAGGGCGGCGTTGCGGATGCTCCCGCCGGTCAGGTTCACGGCAGCCCCGAGGAAGGCAGGGTCCACCCCAGGCTCCCGGGGCGCCCGGGGGGGGAGGAGCCGCTGCCAGAGCCTCGTTCGGGCCTCGGCGTCAGGGCGGGGGAAGTCCACCACCACCTGGAAGCGGCGGGCAAAGGCCGGGTCCAGGTGTTTGCGGAGGTTGGTGGTGAGGATCACCGGCCCCTGGTGGGACTCGATGCGGGCCAGGAGGTGGCTCACCTCCATGTTGGCGTAGCGGTCCCGGGCCTCCCGCACCTCTCCCCGCTTGCTGAAGAGGCTGTCGGCCTCGTCGAACTGCAGAATCATGGGCTGGCCGTGGGCCGCGTCGAAGAGGCGGTTCAGGTTCTTTTCCGTCTCGCCAATGTACTTGCTCACGAGCCGCCCCAGATCCACCCGGTAGAGGGGCCACTCCAGCTCCGCGGCCAGGACCGCCGCGGCAAAGGTCTTGCCCGTCCCCGACGGCCCGGCGAAGAGTCCCACGGGTCCGCCGCAGTCGCCGCCTCCCCACTCGCCCACCACTGTTGCCTTGTGGGTGATCCAGAGGAGAAACTCCCGGAGCATGGCGACCCGGTCCAGGGGGAGCACCAGGTCGTCCCACCGGGCAGGGGTTTTCACCAGCACTGCACCGGGAAGATCCCCCGTGACAGCGGGGCGCCCCAGAAGCCGCGCCGTAACCCCGGGTGCCGGGCGAACCGGCTGGAACGGGTCCCCCCCCTCCACCTCGATGAGGCCGCCGATGCGCAGAGGGGATGCCTCGGTGAGGGCCCCGTAGAGGAGCGGCGTCTCCTCGGGAGCCATGGCCAGAAGCTCCTGGAGAAGCGCCGGCGTCGGGTACGGGGTCGGCGTGCCGGACTGGAGACTTTGAAAGAGCCACCCCAGCCGGGGTTCAGCCTCGGGAGCCACCACGCAGGCAAGGACGTCTAACTCCAGGGGAGAGAGCCCCGCCGGCGCCACGGCACGCCAGCCCCCCTCCTGCCGGCGGGACGCCTCCACCTGCTGCTGGAGCGTCCGGAGCCGCTCCAACTCACCCAGGGATGCCTCCCGCCCCTGGCGGGACCCGGCCAGGATCTGGGCCAGGAGGCCGATCCGCTCCCACTCGGGGGAGAAGGTATCCTCTGTCATGGTCCGGGCGGCGGCTTCCATCACGCCCCCCCATGGACGGTGACAAGGAGGGGATTGCTCCGCACCGTCACCGTAACGCCATCCGATCCCCGCACCCAGCTCCGCTCGGCGTAGAGAACCGCCTGCCCCCCGTCGGAAACCAGTTCCTCCGGAAGGGCCGCCTCAACGGTCTCCGCATCGCTCGCTGCGTCGGGATCCAGCACAAGGTCCGTGGCCGTGGCAGCCATCGGGTCCGCCACATCCTCCCAGCCGCCGGTGCTCGTCCAGCGCTGCCAGGAAAGGGTCACTGGGGCGGCGGGCTCCCCGGCCACCCAGACCTGGGGAGTGAAATCCGCCAGTTCCTGGCTTCCGTGGACAAAGAGGAGGCTTTGGGCGCACGTTCCACCATCGAGCACGAAGCTGATGACTGGCGACCAGTCGGGGCGCGAGGCATCCACCGTCGTGCGGGGAACCGGCGGCGCGGCGGCAGCGCCCCCGAAGGGGGAGGTGCGGGCGGCGGGAACGGCCCGAACCTCGGTACCGATCCGCCCCACCAGGGGGCTTTCGGGCCGACGCTCCGACGGGAGCACCGGCGCCAGGGCCATCTCGTAGGCGATGGAGGGGCGGTAGCTCACATCCCCCTGGGTTGACCAGATGTGATTCAACTCGTCGGCCCCCAGGGGGTGAAAGACCACCTGGAGCCGGAACGTCTCGTCATCCACCGTCAGGGCCGACTGCACCGGCGTCTCGTGGAAGAGGCACATCACCTCCCCCAGGAGGCGCAGATCGTTCTCGCCGGCGCTTATCTGCTCCTCATCGAGGCCGAAACCGGTGACGAGGCAGTGGAGCCTCACCCACCAAGGGTCGCCGGAGGTGTCGCCGGTGAAGAATCCGGCCGGCTCGACCCGGTAGAAGAAGAGGTTCACCCGGTGATTCGTATCGGCAGTTGCCGGCGCGGCGCTGGCCGGAGAGCCGATCATCACCTGGATCGAGTTGGCGCTGGCGTCGAGCCCCACGCTGACGAAGTCGGCGATGGCCCGGCAGACCTGGGAGAGTGATGAGCGCGGAAGAGCCATGTCAGAAATTCCTCAAGTAGTGGCGGCTGGACAGATCGGGGCGGGAGCGCTCCTCGCTCCGGGACGGGCGCTCCGCCGGCGCCGGGGCCACCACCACGACCTCGATGGTGCCGATCCTCACCTGGGGCTCGGGGGGAGCCACCGGACGTTCGGAATGGCGCGGGAACTGCTCACCGACGGCAGGGACAGGGGGCTGACGGAGCGTCACGGCGGCCGGTACAGCCCCTGAAGATGGAGCGGGATTCGTCTCCTCCATGGATTCCCTTCCCGGCGGGACGGCAGACCGTCCGGTCTCTTCCGACACATCACCTTGCTGTAGCACCTGATCCGCCCGCGTTGCCGACATTGGCGGATTCCCCGGCAACTGGAGGGCCGGTGACACCTCAACGTCGGCCCGGAGAGGTTCGTCCGGCAACCCCAAGGCCGGGTTTTCTACTGTTTCGCTGCCCATTAGTCCGGGAGGGGTGGTGGAGCCCGCACGGGTTTCCCCCGCTTGCTGTCTCCCCTGAGTTTCCACAGACACTTTCACAGCTTGTAACGCCGCATATCCGGACGAAGATTCCCGTACGAATGAATCTTTTGCGCTCACTGATACTACTGGAACGTCAATCGAACCACCGTCGTGAAATGACTCCATCGGTTCAACGCGGAAATCGCCACGTACCGTTCGGTCGCTTTCGCTTCCAGCCTGCTCTCGTTTCACAGGATTGGGAAAAACTGCTTCTCTCTCCGTCACCTCCGGAATTCCCGCAAACGGGGTGTGTTCCGAAAGCGAAGGGCCCACCACCTGGCGGGTGACGGTTCCAGCCTGCGAAAGACTCTGCCCCGCTGTAACCGGCGTACCGCCCCCCTCCTCCCGAAGTCGTATCACCGACGCATCGCTCCCCGTGACTGCGGCGGGCGCAACAGGGGCGCCGTCCGCCACCACCGGCGCATCGGACGGAACCTCCTCGCTGCCACGGGGTACAGGGGCCTCGGGGGCGCGGACTGCCAGCCCCTCCCTGCGACTGTCGCGTATGATGTCGGCGAAAAATCCCATAAAAACCTTTATTGTAAAAAGCATTCAACACAGAGACACAGAGCAAACCTAAAAGAATGAGAAAGAAAACTTTTTGCCTTTCGGTTGTAGGGTTCCCCTTAAAACTCCATGACTTTCTCTGTGACTCTGTGTCTCTGTGGTTAATCCATTTTTTTTGATTCAACTTACCGCGCCATCCCCCGCGCCCGGTCGATCAGCTCCAGGTAGCGCCGGCGCCGTTCCTGGGGAAGGGCCAGGATCTCCGCCTCGTTCCAGTGGTAGGTGGCGGCGAGGATGTGAATTTCCTGCAACAGATCCCAGCCCGAATAGCGAAACAGGGCCCGGTAGGGGTCAACCTCGATGACGTGGGTTGTGCCGCAGGCCGGGCAGGCGGCTTGGACCGACACCGCCACTTCCGGCGCCACTGTCTCCAGGGCAGCCTCGATCCGGGCGAGATCAGCGGGGGTGAAGTCGCCGCCGGCCCCGCATCCGCCGGGACGGGCCACCAGGCACCGCGCTACCAGGAGCCGCAACGCCTCCCCGTCGCCCATCTCAGCAATGGCCTGCTGGTCGGCCCCGGTGGGAACCCGGAAGCGACACGGCCCGAGGCTCGTTTCCACCTCGGCGAAGGGATATCCCTCCCCTGCCTCCTTCACCGGCAGGTCCGAGTGATGTACGGAGAAATCGAACCGTTCACCGCATCGGGCGCAGTCGGCCGAGAGCCAGCTCTCCCCCAGCCCGAGTCCCATGGCGAGCCGCCCCATCAGGACCTGGCGGTCAGCCACCGAAAGCCCCGCCACCGTCGCAGGAAGGGGAGACTCACCCCCCACATGCTCCAGGGTTGCAGCCAGGGCCGCCGTCACCTTGGCCGGCAGGGAGGCGCCGGTCCCGGCCGCCTCGGCCAGGGCCAGCTCCACCACGCCGGTCAGGGGACGGAAGGCGAAGTCCCGGCGCCGGGCGCCGTCGCGCAGGATGCCGCCGGGGAGCCGCATCAGCTCTCAGCCGGCTCGGCGACGCTGGTATCCCGCTCCCATCCCTCGTGCTGCAGGGTGATGGTCTGGATGCCGACGGTGTTCATGTTGCCGGCGTCCAGATCCGGGAGCGCCTGGTAGTCGGAGACCCAGGCCCGGTAGAGCTTGTAGGAGATGGCCACCTTCCCCTGGAGGTTCAGGACGTTGATGATGATGTCCTTGCGGTAGTTCTTCAGGGACATGCCGGCATCCCCCTGGATGTTGTTCACCAGGTTCGCCCAGTTCTCGAAGACCGGGTCGTGGGTGAGCCCCTGCTCCAGGGTCACCGGGTCGTAGCTGGTCCCCCCCGGCATGACCCGCTCGTGGGACGGGTCATTGGAGGCGCGCCACTTCACCGGAGTTGTCTTCTTCTTGAGGGCTCCCATTTTCTTCAGCCCCGCAACCACCTTGCCGTCGATGACGACCTGGAACTTGAAGGTGCGGTAGGGATCGTGCCGATGGGTGTTGACGGGAAAGAGCGGTGCAGCCATCAGAAACCTCCTTTTATTTTGAAAATCTTTTTAAACACAGAGCAACAGAGCAACTGAGAAATCGTGAAAAATATTTCCGCAAATTCACTTGGTCAACTTTCGCGGTGAGAGGGGAAGAGGATTTATTTCAAATCGCCTCTTCCTCTCTGTTGCTCAGTTGCTCTGTGTTATGAAGTTGCTGTTAAATCATCACTGTTCGGCAACCTTCTGCTGGATCCTCACAATGACGAACTCGGCCGGTTTCAGGGGGGCGAAGCCGACGATGACGATCACCTGGCCCCGGTCGATGTCCCCCTGGGTCATGGTGTCACCCAGGCCGCAGCGGACGAAGTAGGCGTCGTTCGCCTTCTCGCCCTGGAAGGCGCCGGCCCGGAAGAGTCCGTCCATGAAGGAGCCGATGTTGGCCCGCAGGGAGGCCCAGAGGTTGTGATTGTTGGGCTCGAAGACCGCCCACTGGATGCCGTTGTAGATGCTCTGCTCAATCATTATGGCGGTACGCCGGATGGGGACGTAGCGCCACTCTGGGTCGGCCTTGGTGGCCAGTGTGCGGCTTCCCCATATGACCGGCCCGAAGCCCGGCATCTTCCGGAGACAGTTGACGCCGAGGGGGTTGAGGGAATCCTGCTCCCCGTCCTCCACCGGGTACTGGAGGCCGGCCACGCCGAGGAGCGATGTCTCGACCCCCGCCGGGGCCTTCCAGACGCCGCGGCGGCCGTCGATCTTGGCCCACATGCCGGCGGCAAAGCCGCTGGGGGCCACGAGGAGGGTGGATGGCACGCCGGGGTTCCTCTCGGCGTTGTAGAAGGGGTTGGCAACCTTGGCCCAGGGATAGTAGACCACCGAGTAGGTCTTGGGCTTGAACCCCAGGTCGTTGACCGCTTTCTCGGTCCTGAGCTCACTTCCCTCGGGGGGATCGATGATGACCATGCGGCTCCTCATCTTCTCGGCGTGGGCCACGGCGGCGTCGATAATCGACTGCTCGGTGGTGGAATCCCAGGCCTGTCCCGGCAGGCTGAGGATGCTGATGTCGCGCACCTTCTCGAAAGCGGCGAAGATATCGTCGTAGGCGGCCTTGTCGGGTTCGCTGCCGTTGGTCCCACCGGCAAGGGAGACCTGGCCGGCGATCCCCGAGAGCATGGCGTCCAGGGACTGCTGGCCGGTCCGCTCGGTGCCGTCGTTGGCAAGCCCCAGCAGGAGTGTGGTGGAGGCGTCGGTGGCGTCGCCCGGCCCAGTCACCACCACCGCGGATGCGGCGAGGCGGGTGCCGGAGGTGAGAACGAGCTGGTTGCCGTCCGCCGCACAGGTAAAGTCCCGCACGGCAGGGTTGGCAACCACCGCGCCCCTCACCAGGGTTTGGATGCTCCCGGCCACGTCGGCAAGGGTGCTAGTGGCGCTGAACTCGGTGGCGCCAAAGGTCACCGCCCGGGCCGTGCCGTCCACGGTAACGGTCATGGTCAGGTCGTTGAGCAAGCTGAAGTCGGCCACGGCCGACAGGTCCTGGCTGATGCTCACCCCCAGGAGGTACTGGCTGATCGCCTGCATCTCCACGCTGATCAGGGTCGAGGCGTCGTTCACCTTGCTCTCGATGTAGTCGGGGGCGTCTTCATCGGCCACGGTCAGGTCATTGAACCGCTCCCGCTCCTTGAACTCGGTTCCGTCCATGACACCGGCCCGCAGGGTGTAGAAGCCGGGGGCATCCGCCTTGGCCTCGAACCTGATCCGCAGATCATTCCCCCATTCACCCGGATTGGCCGCCGCGAAGCGAATTATCTGAGTGGCATCGTCGGGATTCACGAGGAACCCTTCCGCAGTGTCGGCGCTCCCCTCCGTGATGGCCCGCACGATGTAGGCGGCGGTCCCCCCGTTCTGGAAAAAGCTGTAGACCGCGAATCCCATGGGGTCGCCGGTGGCGGATTTTCCCAGATCGCGGATACCGCCGAACTGCTCCTCATAGTCGCTCCACTTGAACAGCAGCGTCGGTTCGGCCACCGGCCCCTTCGTGGTATAGCCGACAAACGCCGCGGTGGACGTCCCGACCCCTTCGATGGGGCGGGAACCGCTCGGGATCTCCTCCACATACACACCCGGGTGAAGATACGTAGGCATCGTCTGAACTCCTTTCGTCAGTGTTTACGTACGGCAATACGGTGTAACTGCTTCTGGCATCATCGTTTTATCGCGGGGAACAGCCTCGGAAGGCGAATCGGAAAAGCCCTGTGATTCCGGATTGTTTTAAACCAAATAACAGAGTTTTATCCCGTGTCAATAAGGCTGTGCTCATTTTCCTTTTCCTCCCCTTTACAGCTTGTCCGCGGCGGCAGACCATGCTACACAACCTACCATGCGACTCCCTACCCCCCTCTACCCCGGCACCCTCGTCCGCCGCTACCAACGCTTCCTGGCCGACGTGCAACTGGCCGACGGCACCACTGTCACCGCCCACTGCCCCAACTCGGGAAGCATGAAAGGGTGCAACCTCCCCGGCAGCCCTGTCTGGCTCTCCAAGAGCGCAAACCCGGCCCGCAAGCTGGCCTACACCTGGGAACTGGTCATGGCCGACGGCTTCTGGGCCGGGATCAACACGGGGCTGCCGAACCGGCTCGTGCGGGAGGCCATCGAGGACGGCACCGTGACGGAGCTTCAGGGATACGGGAGCATCCGGCCCGAGGTGCGCTACGGGGAAGAAAGGAGCCGGATTGACCTCCTCCTGGAAGGTGGGTCGGGGCGCTGCTGGGTGGAGGTAAAGAACGTGACCCTGGTGGAAGGAGGACGGGCCCTCTTCCCCGACGCCGTGACGGAACGGGGGCAGAAGCACCTGCGGGAGCTGATGGAGATGGTGCGGCGGGGTGATCGTGGGGTGATTTTCTACGTGGTGCAGCGGGGGGACGGCGAGGCTGTTTCACCGGCCGACGCCATCGACCCGAAATACGGGCAGCTCCTCCGGCTGGCCGTGGCGAACGGCGTCGAGGCCCTTGCCTACCGGGCACTGGTGACGCCGGAGGAGATCCGGCTTACGGAGCGGCTACCGGTGATTCTGTAGTCAGGGAGCCAGCCAGCGTCCGCCCTAAAACCCTAACCGACTGATTTTAATGTAAAATATTGCACATTGCGTTTTGGCTTTGCGTCGAGCCGCGTTACAATTGAGCTCCAACATACTGGCGGAGGCACCACCAATGAAAAGGGAGATGGCGACCCATCTCCCTTTTTTACCAGCCGGTAGTAGATTAAATTACCCCAGTTGGCGTACCAGGCCGAGAGGAGCGACTGTTCTCCCGTAGACCTCGTTGATGACCTGGGCCAGTCCGGCATATATGGCGGACAGACCGCAGAAAATCCCTTCATAGCCGGCGATGATCTTGATGGCGTGGTTTCCGGTTGCATCACCAGCCGCGAGGAGGAAGAACAATACCGTCAACGAGCCGAACACAACCTGGAGCGCCTTGTTCATCCTCAAGGTTCCCACAAAGAGCACGCCGGTAAAAAGCCCCCACATGACGAGGTAAGCGGTCATGGCAAAGTTGTCGGGAGCATGGATGAAGCCGGTGTTCGGAAGGATGATCAGCGCCACCAGGGTGAGCCAGAAGAGGCCATAGGATGTGAAGGCGGTCGCTCCGAACGTATTGCTTTTTCTCCATTCCATGATGCCGACGATGATTTGCCCCAGGCCGCCATAGAAAATTCCCATGCTCAGTATCATGGCATCCATGGGAAACATCCCGGCATTGTGCAGATTGAGCAGAACGGTCGTCATACCGAAGCCCAGCAGCCCGAGCGGCGCCGGATTGGCCGTCGTATCGTTCAGTTCGAATACGGCAGCCGTGTCTTGTGGATTTGTGGCCATAGGTACTACCTCCTTGTCAGCGTCGCGTGGCTATTCGCACAGGTCGATCTTCATATCCCAGTTTTTGATCTTCATGGTGCCGTTCTGGGCAAGATTCAGCTGCATTTTGAAGGCGCGATCCCACACCTGGGGCTCGTGGCCCACCTTGCGCGCCATGCACTCCTTGGTTGCAATTTCCAGATACGCGAAGAGGATCGGCTTGTAGTCGGGATGGGCGCACTTCTCGATAATACGCCGGGCGCGCTCCTTCGGTGCGAGCCCCCGCAGATCGGCAAGCCCCTGCTCGGTCACCACGCAATCGAGGTCGTGCTCCGTGTGGTCGATGTGGGAACAGTGGGGCACGACGCACGTGATGCCGGTGGGATCGGTTTTAGACGGACGGCTCGACGGGGTGTGCATGATTTTGAGGAAGCCGTTGCGAAGAAAATCGCCGGAGCCGCCAATGCCGTTGATCATCCGTGTACCCCCCACAAGGGTCGAGTTGGCATGGGCGTAGATGTCGATCTCCACCGGGGTGTTCATGGCGATAACGCCGAGCCGCCGGATGGGCTCCGGCGCGTTGGAGATGGAGAGCGGGCGGAGCAGGATTTTGTTCGCATATTTATCCATGTTGGCAAAGAAGCGCGGGAACCCCTCATCCTTGGAGAGTGAGAGCGAACAGGAGGAGGCACAGTTGAGCTTGCCCGAGTCAATCAGGTCGAGCATAGTATCCTGTAGCACCTCGGTGTAGACGCTGAGGTCGCTGAACGGCCCCTTGGCCAGGCCACCGATGACGGCGTTGGCGATGGAGCCGACCCCCGACTGGAGCGGCAGGAGATTTTTCGGCAGACGGCCAGCCTTCACTTCGTGGCTGAAGAAGTCGATGATGTGGTTGGCAATGGCCTCGGATGTCTCGTCCTGTTCGGAAAAGGCCCGGCCGTTGTCCCGATACTCCGACTCAACAACGGCGATGATCTTGGATGGATCGCACGGGACAGCGGTGGTGCCGATCCGGGAATCTGCCTTCGTGATGTTCAGAACCTGCCTGTTCGGCGGGTTGTCGCAGATGATGTTGTCATGCATCCCCTCGAAGGATGGCTGCCCGACATTCACCTCGACGATGACGCGGTCGCACATCATGAGAATTTCGGGGATAACACCGCCGGAAGAGGTCGGCACGAGCCCGCCGTCCTCCGTAATCGCGGACACCTCGATAATCGCCAGATCCAGCTTGCCGCTCGGGGTGTCCTTTGTGTAAAAGCCGTAACCGAGATCCTGGGCAAAGAGGGAGAGATGCTTGTCCCCCATCCGGATGCGCCCCTCATTAATGCCGGCGGCGATGTTCTTGCCGGTCTGGTACGGCCAGCGGCGGTCGATCATATCCAGGGTTGCCCAGCGATCTTCCGTTTCGGCCCCGACCGATGCCCCTGTGAAGATGCTGAAGCGCAGTTTTCCCTGGAGGTTGTTCTTCTCCACATGGTCGGCGAGGGCGATGGGGACTGCTTTGGGATACCCGGCGGGGGTAAAGCCCGACCAGCCGAGGTTCATCCCGTTCTTGAAGAATTGGATGGTTTCTTCCGCCTTCATGACTTTGCCCAGCAATGACGTGCAACGCACGCGCTCCTGCAGGGTTCCATATTTTGCCATAGTAAACTCCTGTTCTTTTTTGATGTATACGGTAAAGCTGCGCATTTGCCGCGAATACTACAGCCGGCCGCCTTTAGCGGCCCACTCCTCAAGCATGGGGATGGTCACCGATTTCGGGCGCTCGATGGCATAACCGAGCCCGCGGTCCCAGGTGATGTTGGCCATGCATCCGAGAGCCCGGCCGACACCGAAGAGGACGGTGTAGAAATCCCACTCCTTGACCCCGTAATGCCACTGGATGACGCCGGACTGTGCATCGACGTTTGGCCAGGGATTCTTGGTCTTGCCGTGCTCGCTGAGGACGCCCGGCGCCACCTCGAAGATCATGGAAACCAGCTTGAAGAGGGGATCCTCCGGGAGATGCTTCTGGCAGAACTCCCGCTGGGAAATGTAGCGGGGATCGGTTTTGCGCAGGACGGCATGGCCATAGCCGGGGATGACCTGACCGGAGTTGAGGGTATCCCACAGCGCTCTGGTGATGAGCTCCTTGGTCGGTTCCTGGTCCTTGCAGTACTTCTCCTGGAATTTTATGGTCCAGTCGAGCACTTCCTGGTTGGCGCGGCCGTGGAGCGGGCCGGCCAGGCCGTTCAAACCGGCGGCATAGGCATAGTAGGGGTCGGACAGGGCGGAATGCACCAGGTGGGTGGTATGGGCGGAGACGTTGCCGGATTCGTGGTCGGAGTGGAGGATAAAGTACATCCGTGCCACGTCCCTGTACGCATCACCCTGCCCGATCATGTGGGCAAAATTGGCCCCCATGTCCAGCGCGGGATCGATGGCGATCTGTCGGTCGCCTTTGTACTTCAGGTTGTAGATGAATGCCGCGATCACCGGAATGCGGGCGACGATGTCGCAGGCGTCCTCATACACGGCTTCCCACGAGGTCAGCTTATTGAACTTGCCTGAATTATAGAGGGCGGCGAACTTCGAGTCCCGCTGCATGGCGGTGATCCCCACCGAGAGCATCGCCATGGGATGGCTGTCACGGGGCAAGGTCCGGATGGTGTCGAAGACATACTGGGGTACTTCCTGGCGGACCTTCCATTCGGTAAGCACGTCATCCACCTGACTCTGGGTGGGAACGTCCCCCGTCAGGAGGAAATACCAGAAGGATTCAACGGTCGGGTAGTCCGAACCCTCAGCCTTGGGGAGGGCGGCAAAGGTTTCAGGAATAGTCTTACCGCGGAACCGGATCCCCTCCTGGGGGTCCAGGTAGGAGATATCGGTCACGAGGCTGCGGATATCGCGGGCGCCGCCGATACACTGCTCGATGGTAACCTCGTCGATCTTGACCTTGCCGAACTCTTTGACCAGCCTGGTGGTGCGGGGGCGAAATTCCTCGATTTTCTGCTTAAGCGTTTCTTTTAATCCCATCGTACTACGCTCCTTTTCGTGGTAATTGCATTGAAATTCAGTAAACGTGAGACAACTTCACAACCTCCTTTCGACGATGATCAGATACGAAACAACTCCATGAACTCATGGACGGGAGTGTTCTCCAGCCGCTGTTGATCCCGGCAGCAGGCAACTATTCGTTGGACCTGTTTTTCGGGGAAACGCAAGGACAGGTTCGCCCGGAATTTCTCCAGCAGGAGCGGGATTCCCTCGGCGCGGCGCCGGCGATGCCCGAGGGGGTATTCCACCTCGACACGCTCGGTGCAGGAGCCGTCACGGAAGAACACCTGGACGGCATTGGCGATGGAGCGTTTATCCGGCTCAAGGTATTCGCGGCTGTAGCGCGGCTCCTCCACCACGTCCATCCGCTCCCGCAGGGGATCGATGCGGGGATCGGCCGCCGTCCTCTCCTCGTAATGGTCGGCGGTCAGGTTCCCGAAAATGAGCCCGATGGCGGTCATATACTGGAGGCAGTGGTCCCGGTCCGCCGGGTTATGGAGTGTGCCGGTCTTGCTGATGATACGGATGGCGGATTCGTGGGTGGTGATGACGACCTTTTCGATGTCCGAGAGTCGCTCCCGCACTTGGGGATGGAGCTTCACTGCGGCTTCAACGGCCGTTTGGGCATGGAATTCCGCAGGAAAGGCGATCTTGAAGAGGACGTTTTCCATGACATAGGAGCCATAGGGACGCTGGAAGCGGAACGGCTCTCCCTTGAATGAGACGTCGTAGAATCCCCACGTGGGGGCGGTGAGCGCGCTTGGATATCCCTTCTCCCCCTGGAGGGTCATTTGGGATAGCCGTACCGCCCGGCTGGCAGCATCCCCCGCGGCCCAGGATTTGCGGCTGCCGGTGTTGGGGGCATGGCGATAGGTGCGGAGGCTCTGGCCGTCGACCCATGCCTGGGACAGGGCATCGATTATCTGCTCTTTCGTCCCTCCGAGCAGTCTCATGACAACGGCGGTCGAGGCGACTTTGACCAGCAGGACGTGGTCGAGCCCCACCCGGTTGAAGCTGTTCTCCAGGGCCAGGCACCCCTGGATTTCATGGGCCATGACCATGCAGGTCAACACCTCGCCCATGGTCACGGGAGCGTTCCCTTCGGCAACGTTGCGCCGGCTCAGGTGGTCGGCAACGGCCAGGATCGCCCCGAGGTTGTCCGACGGGTGCCCCCATTCGGCGGCCAGCCAGGTGTCGTTGAAGTCGAGCCACCGGATGATGCAGCCGATGTCAAAGGCCGCCTTGACCGGGTCAAGCTCGTAACGGGTGCCCGGCACCCGGGCGCCGCGGGGGACGACGGTTCCGGGGACGATCGGCCCCAGGAGCTTGGTACACTCGGGAAACGTCAGGGCCAGCATGCCGCACCCGAGGGCATCTATCAGGGAGTAGCGGGCAGTTTCGCGGGCCTCGTGGCTCGTCACCCGGTAGCCCGTGACGTACTCGGCTATGTCGACCAGCACCTGATCCGGCGATGGGCGGACATTCACCTCGGCAGTCGTGCTCATCGTTTCTCCCTCCCCTCGCCGCTTTCTACGCCGTCACGGGAAGACAGCCGGTCGAGTTTCCGCTCATAGTCGTAATAGTGGAGCAGTTCGTAGAGTTCCTCCCGGGGTTGCATGGCCGCCACAACCGGCTCCTGGGTTCCGGCGCGGAGGATGGTCTCATACACCTCCAGTGCGGCCCTGCTCATGGCCCGGAAGGCGCTCAGGGGATAGAGCACCATGGCGACCCCCTGCGCAGCAAACTGCTCTTTCGTGTAGTAGGGGGTCTTCCCGAATTCGGTCATATTGGCCAGGAGCGGCACATCAACGGCGTCGGCAAACCGCCGGTACATGGCAAGATCGGGCACCCCTTCGGCAAAGATGCTCTCCGCGCCGGCCTCCACATAGCGGGCCGCCCTTTCGACGGCGGCGTCGAGCCCTTCGGCCGCCAGGGCGTCGGTACGGGCCATGATCATGAGATCCCCATCGCTTCGGGCATCCACCGCAGCCTTTATACGGTCCACCATTCTGCCTGTTGAAACAATGGACTTGTTGGGGCGATGGCCGCACCGTTTCGGCTCGACCTGGTCCTCAAGGTGAACCGCCGCCGCCCCTGCGCGAATCATCTCCTTAATCGTGCGGTCAATCCCGAATTCCTCCCCCCATCCCGTATCGATGTCGACCAGGAGCGGCAGGGGGGAAGCGCCGGTAATCCGCCTCACCTCCTCCAGGACGTCACTGCGGGAGGTTATACCGAGGTCGGGAAGACCGAACGAAGCATTCGCAACCCCGGCGCCGGAGAGGTAGATTGCCCGGTGCCCGGCCCTTTCGGCCAGGATTGCACAGTAGGCGTTGATCGTCCCCACAATCTGAAGCGGCTTTTCAGCATCAATGGCCTTGCGGAAAAGCTTTCCGGCGGAAATCTGCTCAGACATTGCCCCTGTCCTTTGCCATGGCTTTTTTGTGCCGTTCCTCGACGCTGATGCGCGCGGTCCGTATATGGCGCCGCATGAGCAGTTCCGCCAACTCTCCATCCCGCTCCTCGATGGCGTCGACGATACGACGGTGCTCCTTGAGCGCCAGCAAGGGCCGGGGACTGTCGGTGCTGAACTGGTACCGGTACATCCGGATCAACTGGTAGAGGCCACCATCCAGAATGGCCAAGAGTCTCTTGTTGCGGCTACCCTGCAAGATCCGGTAATGGAAATCGAATTCTCCTTCCTCCTGGTAATAGGAAAGCCCCTGATCTTCCGCAATGCTCTTCTCATGCTCATCCAGCAGCTTTTTCAACTCTGCGATCTCGCTGTCGGTCATATTCTGGACGGCAAGCCTGCACCCGAGCCCCCCCAGGACTTCGCGAACCTGGTAGGTTTCAATCAGCTCCTCATAGGAAAGCGAGATGACCCGCGCACCATGGTTCGGCGCTCGGATGACGAGATGCCGTTCTTCCAGACGGCTCAAGGCCTCGCGCAATGTCCCCCGGCTCACCCCATACGTTTTGGCAAGCTCTGGTTCTGAAATCTTGCTCCCTGCGGGAATCTCACCCTTGATGATCGAATCCTGAAGGACATCAAAAATCCGGTCCGTCAGGGGAGTCGCGGACTGATTGTTATCATTTACCTGATGCTTCATTTTGTCGACACCTTGTTGAAATTTATTGTGACAAGCGAAGATTATACCCGGAATTTTAGATTTTCAAGCAAAAAGTGTCGACACTTTTATTTTTGATAAAAAAATATATTGTAACTGAATATCAAAAAGAAAAGGTTTCCGTCTCGAAGAAGGTGGTCTTCTTTTTCGAGGAAACGGCGGGATGACCAAGTACGGGCACAAGGCTTTTCTCACCGGCTGCACTTGGGCTGGCATTATTGCTCTCCGCTACCAGCGTTTTGCGCTTGGGCGGAAGCGGTGCCGGTGAAGGGGCCACCTCTACGGGGAAAAAGGAGCCGGATTGACCTCCTCCTGGAAGGTGAACCGGGGCGCTGCCCTCTTCCCCGACGCCGTGACGGAACGGGGGCAGAAGCATTTGCGGGAACTGATGGAGATGGTGCGGCGGGGTGATCGCGGGGTGATTTTCTACGTGGTGCAGGGTGGGGATCAATGTTTCGATTTTTTGTCACCTCCCCACAGGCTAAGAGTCTGGCTTCGCGCACCGTGGAATCGATGATGCCAAGGTCGTGGATTGATCTTGAGAAGTGGTTGCTCTCAGGGGAAAAACCGCCAGGGTTAGCTCGCTATCTCATCCACCACCGTCCCGTCCGGCGCCAGGAGCAACACCTGGAACGGCATTCTGCCGTAGACGTGGGTGGCGCAGGAGAGGCACGGGTCGTAAGCCCGGATGCCGTGCTCGATCCGGTTCAGAATCCCCTCGCTCACTTTCCCCCCCCGGATGTGGGACCTGGCCACCTCCAGGATGGTCCGGTTCATGGCCAGGTTGTTCTGCCCGGTGGCGATCAGGAGATTGAGCCGCCGGATGAGTCCGTCGTCGTCCACCTCGTAGTCGTGGAAGAGGGTTCCCCGGGGGGCCTCGCAGAAGCCGACGCCATGCTGGCGGTTGATTCCCGCCTCGCTCCGGACGTGGCGGTCAAGGATGGCCTGATCGTCCAGTATCTCGCCGATCCGCTCCAAGGCATGGAGGATCTCGATGAGCCGGGCATGGTGGTAGTGGAAGCTGCCGGTGACCACCCCTCCCGCGCCCCGCAGCTGCCGGAATGTCTGCAGTTCACGGTCGGACTCGGGGGTGCCGGCCCGTTCGCAGAGGTTGAGGCGGGCCAGGGGCCCCACCCGGAACATCCCTCCCCCCTCACGCCCGGCATGGTTGCGGTAGAAGGGGAATTTCATGTAGCTCCACGGTTCGCTCCTTTCGCCGATGGCGAGGTCGTAGTGGTCGGGGGGGACCTCCTCCACCACGGCACCGGAGCTGTCGGTAAAGCGGAGCATGCCGTCGTAGTGCTCGAGTCCTCCGTCCTCCCCCACAAGGCCGGCGAACAGGGAGGGGAAATCGCCGTAGGTGCCGACCTCGGCGCCATGGCGCCCGTAGATCTCGTCGAGCAGCTCGAAAGCCGAGCGGATGATGGCAATTCCCTCGGGGAGTAGTTCGACGACCTTCCGGCGACGCTCGGCGTCAAGGGGCTCCCGCACCCCACCGGGGACGGCCCAGGAGGGGTGGACCCTCTCACCCGCAAGGTTGCTCACGATCTGCTGGCCGATCTGCCGCAGCCGGATACCGCGCCGGGCCACGTCGGGGCGACTCTCCAGGAGCCCCCAGAGGCTGCGGCGGGCCGGGTCGTGGTCCATCCCCAGGAGGAGATCGGCGGCACAGAGATGGAAAAAGCTGAGGGCGTGGCTTTGGATGAGGGAGGCCAAGTTGGCGACGCGTCGCAGCTGCTCTGCGGCCGGGGGGATATCCACGCCGAGGATGGCGTCGCCGGCCCGGGCGGAGGCGATGGAGTGGCTGATGGGGCAGATGCCGCAGATGCGGGCCGTGATGCCGGGCATCTCCCAGATGCTTCTCCCGGTGCAAAAGGCCTCGAAGCCCCGGAACTCGGTGACGTGGAGCCGGGCGTCCGCCACGGAGCCGGCATCATCGAGCCGGATGGTGATGGCGGCATGCCCTTCGATGCGGGTGACGGGGTCTATGGTAATGGTGCGTGGCATGGCAATCCTATCCGAAGGTGAGCATATCTGATTCGAGATGAACCGGCTCCCCCAGCAGGAGGCACCCGATGGCGGTCCAGATCCTCTCCGGGTCCGGGGGGCAGCCGGGGATGAAGCCGTCCACCACAATCACCTGATGGAGGGGAAGCGCCCGGGGGAGAAGCTCCGGTACTGCATTGTCGTCCATGGCGGGAACGCTCCCTTCCCCACAGCTCAGGAAGGTTGCCAGGACGTCGGCCACCGGGAGCTGGTTCCGCAGGCTCGTCACGTTGCCGGTCACGGCGCAGTCGCCAAAGCTCACAACAATGCGGCTCCGTTCCCGCAGCATCAGGGCCATGGCCAGGTTGGCCCGATTGGTGACCGCCCCCTCCACGAGGGTCACGTCCACCTTCCGGGGGAATTCCTTCGCATCCATGAAAGGGCCGTAGACCATGTCGGCCAGGCCGGCCAGCTCCACGAGCCGCTCGTCCAGATCGAGAAAGCTCATGTGGCACCCCGAGCAGCCACCGAACCAGACCGTGGCGAACCGGATCCTTCCCTGCCTACCCATTGCAGCCCCCCGTCATTCCTGCCATCCCTTCTTGTCCCGTCCCTCGATAACCCGCGTGAGCATGCCGGCATCCTTCACCATCTCGCCCACCGCTGCCCCTTTGGTGAAGAGGGCGCCGGTGGGGCAGACCTGGACGCACTTGCCGCAACTGGTGCAGGTTTCGCTCCGCCCCCAGGGATGGTTCAGGTCGGCGATGACCCGGCTCCGGACTCCACGGCAGGAGACATCCCAGGTATGTACCCCTTCGACCTCGTCGCAAACCCTCACGCAGCGGGTGCAGAGGATGCAGCGGTTGTGGTCGATGCCGAATCGCTCGTGGGAGAGATCCATGGTGAGCCGGGGGGAGAGGTACTCGTAGCGGACATGATCGACCCCCAGAGTGGCTGCCACCGTCTGGAGCTCGCAGTTTCCGGCGGAGACGCAGACGGCGCAGTAGTGGTTGCGCTCGGCAAAGAGGAGTTCCACGATCATGCGGCGGTAGCGGATGAGCCGGTCGGTGGCGGTCCGGACCACCATCCCCTCCTGGGCGACAGTGCTGCAGGCCGGTACGGGGCGAAGGCTCCCCTCCACCTCCACAATGCAGAGCCGGCACCCTCCCCGCTCGGAAAGCCCCTCCATGTGACAGAGTGTGGGAAGCGCCATGCCGTGCTCGCGGATCACCTGGAGAAGCGTCTCACCGTGCCGGCCACTCACCAGTTCGTCGTCGATGGTCAGGGTCACGACCGACATCACGCCTCCTCCCCGGCACCACCCATGGCGTGCAGCAGCGCCTCCTGCTCGGGGCCGGCGGGCACTTCCGCCATGGAGCAGACGCCGGCCGCGCACCGGTGCCGGCTGATGTGTTCCTCGTACTCGTCCCGGAAGTAGCGGAGCGTACTCAAGACCGGGTTGGGGGCGGTCATGCCGAGACCGCAGAGGCTCGCGGCCCCCACCAGCTCGCAGAGTTCCTCCAGCTTCGCCAGGTCGTCCATGGTGGCGGCCCCCCCGGTAATGCGGCGCAACAGCCGGTGCATCTCCACGGTGCCGACCCGGCAGGGGACGCACTTACCGCAGCTCTCGTCCCGGCAGAAATCCAGAAAAAAAGAGGCCACATCGGGCATGCAGCTCGTCTCGTCCATGATGATGAGCCCCCCCGACCCCATGATGGTGCCGATCCGCTGCATGCTCTCGTAGTCGAGGGGGGTGTCCAGCTCCCCGGCCGGGATGCACCCTCCCGACGGACCCCCCGACTGGGCCGCCTTGAAGCGCTTTCCCCCCGGAATGCCGCCGCCGATGCCGAAGACTACCTCCCGCAGGGTCGTTCCCATGGGAACCTCGATGAGCCCCGCGATTGCCACCTGTCCGGCAAGGGCGTAGACCTTGGTCCCCTTGCTCGCGGCCGAACCGATCCCCGCGTACCACTTCCCTCCCTTCCCTATGATTGCCGGAACAGTGGCAAGGGTCTCCACGTTGTTGATGAGGGTGGGGCATCCCCAGAGCCCCCGCTGGGCCGGATAGGGGGGGCGCTGTCGCGGCTGGCCCCGCCTTCCCATGATGGATGCCATGAGTGACGTTTCCTCGCCGCAGACGAAGGCGCCCGCGCCGGTGCGGATGTCGATCCGGAAATTGAAATTGCTCCCCAGGACCCGACTCCCCAGGAGCCCCGTGCGCTCCGCTGCCCGGATGGCCGCCTCCAGCCGCCTCCCCGCCAGGTAGTACTCGCCCCGCACGTAGATGAACCCCTGCTCGGCGCCGATGGCGTAGCCGGCCAGGGCCATCCCCTCAAGGATCCGGTGAGGATCCGACTCCATGATGGAGCGGTCCATGTAGGCGCCGGGGTCCCCCTCGTCGCCGTTGGCCACCACGTACTTCCGCTCGCCGTTCGCCTTGCGGGCAAGGTTCCACTTGACGCCGGTGGGGTAGCCGGCGCCCCCCCTCCCCCGGAGGCCCGAGACGGACACCTCGCGGCAGACGTCGTCGGGGGTCATCTCGTGAAGGGCATGGGCAAGGGCGCCGTACCCTCCGGCGGCCACGTATTCCTCGACCCTCTCGGGATCGATGGAGCCGCTGTTGGCCAGCACCACCTTCATCTGCCGGGCCAGGAACGGAAAATCGTGCGGCAGGGCCGAAACCGTTGGCGGCCGACGCCCCTTGACGAGGGAAAAGAGGATCTTCCGGGCCAGATCGGGGGTGACCCGCTCGAAAAAGATCTCCTTCTTCCCCTGTTGACGGACCTTGACGAGGGGCCCCCTGCTGCACGGCCCCATGCACCCGCAAGCCACCGCCTCGATCTCGACGGCGAGACGGCTCTCGTCCAGGGCCTCCCGCAGGGAATCGAGAATCGACAGCGCACCGGCAGTCAGGCAGGGGGTGCCGGCACAGACCATGATCCGGCAACGGAGCCGCTCCTGCCGCTCCCGTTCCGCCTCGGCCATATGCCTGAGATCGGCCCTGTTCATGGAATGTCCCCCCCTCCCCGATTGCGCCGCGACTGGCCATCATCGGTGGACGGCACCCGGCCGCTCTCCAGGAGAACCGAAACCGCGGCCGCGGCCGAATCGGGGGTGCATTGCCCCATCGTCTCCCCGTCGAGAACCATGACCGGCGCCTGGCCACAGGTGCCGAGGCACCGGATCGTGGAAAGGGTAAGACTGCCGTCATCGGTGGTCTTGCCGGCCTTCACGTGGAATTCCTGCTCAAGGCGCGTAACGATCTCGGCGGAGCGCTTCACGTAGCAGGCGGTGCCGGTGCAGACGACGCAGGTATGGGCGCCGCGGGGTTCCAGGGAGAAGAAGTGGTAGAAGGTGGCGACCCCGTAGACTTGGCTGAAGGGGATCTTCAGCTGCCGGGCCACATGGGCCATGAGTTCGTCGCTCAGGTAGCCGAAAGCCTCCTGAGCCACGTGGAGCACCTCGATGAGGGCATCGGCCCGGCACTGGAACTGCTTGATGGTCCGCTCCACCGCCTGGAAACGGGGATCGGCGGCCAACTCTGTAGGTATAGAGGGGGGCTGAGAGATGCTCTCGGGGGTGATTTCTGATGATGGGAGGGTAAAGCGGCTGGTGCGTCCCATGGGTCTTACCTCCTCTTCAGAAGTAAACCACGGGCTCCGGCAAAAACAACTCTGTTTACTTTACTTCGTCAGTATCCCCATTCCAGGCTCTCGGTCCGCGCCACGTTGCCATTCTCGAAGATAACCCGGTACATGAACTCGTTCGGTCCGAAGTTGTACGTCCAGTCGTCCACCGCGACTTTCGTGTAGGTGCGGCTGACGCCGGGCTTTACGCTGCCGCCGACTTCCACCTGCTCCCGCTGGGAGGAGAAGGCGGAGGGGCCGCACTTCTGCAGCACCTCGGGGATGGCGTTGCCGATGGAAACGATCCCCCCTCTGCAGATCATGGTTCCTGTCTCGGTGGCAACGGCGTTCCACGGAAGCAGCGCGAAAAGGATACTGCCGATAATCCCTGCTTTCCCAGTCATGAATTAGCTCCTTAAGAGTCCGCCCACCCTTTGGTGACGTCGGCGTACATGTCGGCCAATTGCCCGATCTTCACCCCCTTGTCGCTCCCTCCCCGGGAGCCGGCGGCGTCGGCGTCGCAGACCTCCAGAAGGAGCGGAAAGAGGGGATGCTCCATGAACCGGCGCTGCTTGGGCGAAAGCCGTGCGCCGGGGGTCAGGTTCCAGGAGAAGTGGAAGGTGTGATGCTTGACGAGCCACGTCACGTCGCCGGCAAGGTGCGGGAAGCCGAGCCGCGTCATGATGGCAGACACCTCCCCGGCCCCGGCTTCCGCATGCCCCCAGGAGCGCCACCGCCCCTTGATGAAGGCGGTGGTTTCGGCCTTTCCGATATCGTGGAGGAGCACCCCCCAGAAGACGCGGGGGTCGGCGTCGTCGGGGACGGCATCCATGGCGAGCATGGTGTGGGTCCAGGCGTCCCCCTCGGCATGGTACTGCTCGGGCTGGAGAACGCCGCGCAGTCGGGCCACTTCAGGGAGCCGCGCATCGAAGCTCCCGTCGGCGAGCCACCGCTCGACCAGCTCCCGGCAGTGGCGGGCGGATTCCATCCCCCCACTGCCGTTATGGAACCCCCCGGCGGTCATCAGATCCTGTTCACGAGCGCCGCGAATTTGTCCACCAGTACACCGACCTCGTCGGCGATCCGCCCGTCGGGAGCCCCAACGGCCACGGGACCGTAGTGGCCGGCCGAGGTGAGCCCCTGGACGACGCAACCGTGGATCAGGAATGCCTTGAGGATATCGAGGACCACCGTGTCGCCGCCCCCCCCGATCATCCCCTCGGAGGTGAAGGCGGCCGCCGCCTTGCCGTCGAGCTTCTTGAAGTACTTGACGCTCTCGTCCACGAACTTCTTCACCGGCCACGCCATGGTGCCGAAGTAGTTGGGGGAGCCGACGATGAAGCCGTCGTAGGAAGGGAGCGTGTCGAGCTCCACCTCTTCCACCTTCCTGAGGTCAACGGCTACATCCTTCGTGGCGAGGCCGTCGGCGATCATCCGCGCCATCTTCTCGGTGTTGCCGCTGCGAGAGTAGTAGGTTACGAGAACTTTCTTCATTGTTTCCTCCTGTTGGTTGTGGTGTGTCAGTGGGCGCCCAAAGCCGCTGCCCCCTTCGAGGGGACCGTCGGCGTCTCGAAGAGCCGCGCTGCGGCAGCCAATTGTTCCGGCGTGCCGAGAAGTAGCACGATGTCACCCTCCTGCAGCACCCAGACCGGATCGGGGTTGGGGGTCACTTCGTCACCCCGCTTGATGACCAGGAGTGTTGCCCCCGAGCGGCTCCGCAGCGTGCCCTGGCGGAGGCTCTCACCCTCCAGTGGCGCCCCCTTCTTGACCCGGAAGCTCCCGATCTCGGCGCCGGTCAGGTAGCCGGCGATGCCGACGGCGTGGCTGTGGCGGCGGCTCATGGTGCGGAACATGTCGTAGGAATCCCGCCGGATCTCGGCAACGCAGTGGTCGATCTGGTCGTGGGGGACGAGGAAATTGCGCAGGACCCGGGAGAATATCTCGATGGAGGTCTCGAACTCCTCGGGGATCACCTCGTTGGCCCCTATCCTGTACAGGGGTTCCATCTCGGCAATGTAGCGGGTCCGGACGATGATGTGGATCGTCGGGCTCATCTGCCGCGCCTGGGCCACGACCCGGCGGCTGGCGGCGGCGTCGGAAATGGCGATGACGATGATGCGGGCATGCCCCAGGGCGGCATGGGTCAGGACCTCGGGCCGCGAGGCGTCGCCGAACATAATGCGGGTCCCCTTGCTCTTCTCGGCGGATACCGTAAAGGGGTTGGTCTCGATGATAACATGGCGAATCTTTTGTGCCTTCAGCACCCGGGAGAGGTTCTTGCCGTTGACCCCGAAGCCGACCACGATCACATGGTCCGAAAGGGTGACCTTCTTCTCCTTCCCGCGCAGGACTCCTCTTCCCCGCGTCAGTGGAGCCGGCAGAATCCGCACCAGCCACGCGGCCACCGGGGCGCCGATCTTCAGACAGAGCGGGGTGAGGGCCATGGTGGCTACTGAAGCCGCCAGAAAAATCTGATAGTGCTCCTTGGAGAGCAGGCCGTGCTGCACGCCTGTCTGGCAGAGGATGAAAGAGAATTCGCCGATCTGGGCCAGGGCAAGCCCCGTAACGATGCCGACGCGGGCAGGAACTCCCAGTGCCACGGCAGCCCCGCCTGTGACCAGGAACTTGACCACCAGGATGGTCACAACGAGAGCGCCCACCAGGAGCGGCTGCTTCAGGATAACCGAGGGATCCAGGAGCATCCCGACGGAGATGAAGAAGAGGCTCATGAAGGCGTCGCGGAACGGGATGATGTCCCCCAGGGCCTGGTGGCTGTACTCCGATTCGGAGATGGCGAGGCCGGCGATGAATGCCCCGAGGGCAAGGGAGAGCCCCACCTGTGCCGTGAGCCAGGCAGTGCCGAAGCCGATGAAGATGATGGTCAGGATGAAAAGTTCGCGGCTACGGCTCTTGACCACCTGCTCGAAGAGCCAGGGAACCGCGAACCGGGAGCCGTAGTGGGCGATCACCACCACGGTCACCGCCTTGGCCGACACAAGGAGGATTCCCGTCCAGCCATTGCCGGCCCCAGCCAGGAAGGGGGTGAAGAGCATGAGCGGCACCACGCAGAGATCCTGAAAGATCAGGATGCCCAGGGCCATCTTGCCGTGGGGGGTGTCCATCTCCCCGCTGTCCATGAGGAGCTTCATGAGGATAGCGGTGCTGGAAAGGGCCACCAGGAAGCCGTAGAATGTGGCCTGGGGGAGTGTCGAGCCGAAGGCGACGGCCAGGGCGGCCACGATGAGGATGGTGCCCCCCACCTGCATCCCCCCGCCCCAGAAGACCAGATGCTTGATCCGCATCAGCTCCTTGAGGGAGAACTCGATGCCGATGGTGAAGAGAAGGAGCACCACCCCGATCTCTGCCATCTGCTCCACCTGATGGGTGTCCTCGATGAGCCCGAGGGCGTAGGGGCCGGCCAGGATGCCGGTGGCGAGAAAGCCAATGATGGAGGGGAGCATGAACCGGCGCAGGAGCACCACCGTGAACACGGCCAGGCCGAACAGGATCTCCAGATCTTTGAGGACTTCGTAACTCATCAGAGGCAGCGCCTCAGGCCGCGCCGCTCCAGCTCCTCCACCACTTTCTTCACGTCCTGGGCCCTGTCCTTGGCGCAGACCAGGAGGGCGTCGGGGGTATCGACCACCACGAGATCCCGAACCCCGACCAGTGCCATGAGCTTCTCGCCACGGAGGATGCAGCCGGCGGCATCGGCAATGACCGTTTCCGGCGCGCCGATGACCACGTTGCCGGCCGCGTCGGGCTCCATCACCTCGGGGAGCGCGCTCCAGCTCCCCACGTCGCTCCACCCGAAGGAAGCCGGGATCATGGCCACACTATCGGCCTTCTCCATGACGCCATAGTCGATGGACTCCCCTTTGACCATGGCGTAAACCGCCTCGATCTGGGGGGCCAGGTCGGCCGGTTCCCAGATGTCGGGGGAAAAAGTGATGCCGGCAAAGGCCCGAGAGAGCTCCGGCATGTGGTCTGCCATCTGGCCGAGGATCACGTCGGCACGCCAGAGGAACATGCCGCTGTTCCAGAAGAAGGTGCCGGCGGCAAGGAACTCCAGGGCCCTCTCGCGGTCGGGCTTTTCCACGAACCTCTTTACCGGGTAGGGCCCGTCACCCCGCAGCGACGTCTCGGCCTCAATGTAGCCGTAACCGGTCTCGGGGCGGTCAGGGGCGATTCCCAGGGTGACCAGGTAGCCGTTCAGGGCCGCCTCCCTCCCCTTCTGGATGGTGGAACAGAATGCATCCTCGTCGCGAATGAAATGGTCGGCGGGGAGCACCGCCATCACCGCTTCGGGGTCGTGGCGGGCAATGAGGGTGGCGGCGAGGCAGATGGCGGGTGCCGTGTTGCGCCCCAGGGGCTCCTCGATCACCTCGATCCGGCCGCCCCGCAGATACTCCAGTTGGCGCCGGGTTTCCTCGGCCTGGAGGTGGTTGGTGATCACGAGTATTCGCTTGGGGTTAAGGGGGAGAACCCGTTCCGCGGTTCGCTGGAGCATCGACTTGCCGCCGAAGACCGACATGAGTTGCTTGGGATGGAGTTTGCGGGACAGGGGCCAGAAACGGGTGCCGGAGCCGCCGGCGAGGATGACGACGTACATGGGGAGAACCTCCTGAGTTTAAGAATCCAGGAGTCAGGAGTCAGAATTCAGGATTCAGAAGCCAGGCGGTTTACCCATTCTGAATTCTGACTCCTGGTTTCTGAATTCTTCAAGAAAGTGGCTGGTAGGCGACTTCGAGCACCGTAAAGACCGCTTCCCCGGCCGGCCGGCGGACAGGGACCTCGTCCCCCTCGTTCCGGCCGAGAAGTGCCTTCCCCATGGGGGAGTCGATGCTGATGAATCCTTTTGAGGCGTCAGTCTCGTCGGGGCCGACGACGCGGTAGATCACCTCGTCACCCTCCTCGGTTTCGAGCCTGATCCAGGCGCCGAAAAAGACCTTGCCGGTGGCGGGAGGGGGATCCTCGACCACGGTGAGGTGGTCGAGGCGCTGGGTGAGGAAGCGGATGCGGCGATCGATCTCCCGCAGCCGCTTCTTGCCGTAGATATACTCGGCGTTTTCCGAACGGTCCCCCTCGGCGGCGGCGTCGGAAACGCCCTGGGTGACACGGGGGCGTTCCTCCTTCCAGAGCCAGGCAAGCTCGTCGCGGAGTTTCTTCGCCCCCTCGGGGGTGATGTAGTCGGACTGCTTTGCCACTTACCTCTTCTCTTCGATCTTGGCCTTGAGGAGGTCGCCGAAAGAGCCCATGGATTCCTTCGAGGAGGACGTGGCCTGCTGGCGGAAGGAGGCGACGCTCTTCTCCTCCTCTTCGGCGGCACGGCTCACCTCGGCAAGGGCCAGGGAAAGGCGGCGGGCTTCACGATCGACACCGTCCACCTTCACTTCGACGGTCTCTCCCTCTTTCAGCACGTCGCTGGGGTGGTTGATCCGCTTCCCTTTGCCGAGCTTGGAGATGTGGATCAGCCCGTCGATGCCGGGGGCAAGGGTCACAAAGGCGCCGAAGGCGGCAAGGCGCGCCACGGTGCCGGTGTGGTAGGATCCTTCGGGGAACTGCTCGGCCACGGTGGTCCAGGGATCGGCCAGGGTATCCTTGAGGCTGAGGGAGATCTTGCCGGCTTCCCAGTCGATCTTCTTGATGACGACGCTCACCTGCTCGCCCACGGAAAGGACGTCGCGGACGTGCTTGACACGGGTCCACCCCACTTCGGAAACGGGGATGAGGCCATCGACCCCGCCCAGGTCCACGAAGGCGCCGAAGTCGGCAAGACGAGTCACGGTGCCGGCGACGGTCATTCCCTCCTGGAGAACCTCCTTGAGGGCTTCCCGCCTGACCCGCTGCTCCTCCTCGAGGATCTGGCGGTGGGAAAGGACGATATTGCGGCCCCGCTCGCTATACTCGGTGACCTTGAAGAGGAGGTGCTTTCCCACGAACTCGGCCGGATTCTCGGCGCGGCGGAGCGAGATCTGGGAGAAGGGGCAGAAGGCGCGGGTGGTGCCGCTGAGCCTCACTTCAAATCCACCCTTGATCTCCTTGACGACGAACCCTTCCACGGGAATGCCGGAGCGATGGGCTTCCTCAAGCTGGGCATTGGCCGCGGCGCCGGCCCCCAGTTTGGTGGTGAACCGCATCTCGTTGCGCACGCTCCCCGTGAACCAGGCGGTAATGGTGTCACCCTCGGCAACGGTCAGGTTGCCATCGGCGTCCTGGAGCTCCTTGCGCTCCATGACCCCTTCGCCCTTCTTGCCGATATCGATGAAAACCCACTCGGCGCCTATCTTGAGGATCTTCCCCTCCACCTTCGAGCCTGGGCGCAGACGCTGGGTCTCGCTATTGCTTTTCTCGAAAAGCTCGGCAAAGCTCTCCTCTTCGGTTTCAACTACGTCTTTCTCGTCCATGTCCATGTTCTATGACTCCGTCGTGAAATGGCAACAGTTGGTAAAAAGTTGCGAATAGTACAAATTAATCGAAATAGCGCGTTAAGTCAAGCTTGTGAAGCCTTTTCTCCGCCGTGGCATGAAGAACGTTCCCGCTTACATCGGAACCGGGTAATTCTGCACAAGGAAAGTTTCCCTGCCAAGATTCCACGAAGTGTCCGTGAACACCTCCTGACGGGTGACTTTCAGCCTTGTGAAGAGCCTGTCGCACATGGCGTTATCGGGCTCATGGTGCCATACCCACATGTTCCCGTATCCGAGCCAGTGATAGGTCACGTAAAATCCGTTCGATTTTTTGCCAAAGAGGTTGGTCTCCGTTCCGGCGCGGTATTCAACCCAGTAGTTCCGGTTTTTGCTTTCGTAGGACTGTTTGTCCGCTTCGGTATAGCGGGGGAGAAAGGAGGGACTGTCCGATGACGTCATGTGGTGCCACTTGATCTTCACCAGATCCTTCCATACGGATATTTCCATCAGCCGGCTCGCCTCCCGCCTCAGGTCGCCGTCTTCCTCCGGCCAGCAGCGGGAACCGTCCTCCCGCTCAAGGGCCATTCCCATCTCCGAGAGTTTGCCCCAGTCGGAATAAACGGCGCCCTGCATCTTCTGGATGGAGGTGATGAGTTTGTTGAAGAGGTCAGCGAGACCGTCGCGGGCGTTGACGAGGGCCACTGCCAGGGTGGCAGCGTTCGGCCCCTGGTCCTGCAGCATCCAGCTGAACAGGGCGCCGAGGGCGCCGGATACGACCCCGGAGCCGGGAAACGACAGCGCTCCCACCCCCTTGGCCACCAGGCTGAACATCCCCTGGATGAGGAGGTTGACTCCCTGGTTCTTGTCGAGCTTCACCAGATCGCCGACGGTTTCCACGACGCCGCTGTTGGCGATGAACACGTTCTGCACGAAGTGCGTCAGCGCTTCAAAATGCGACTTGCACAGGAACCGGTAGTGAATCTCAAGCCGCAGCTGATCGCAAACCTGCTGCCAGGCGGATTCGGAAATATCATTGGGTCGGTGCAGCCGATCGAGGGCCGCTTCGTCGAGCCGGTCGCCGTGGGGATCGAACCTGAGTTGCTGGGCGATGACGTCGAAGGCGCGCTTCGCCTCTCCTTCGAACTGGGGAAAACCGACGGTGCTCGATGTCAGCAGGAGCGTCGTCGTGTTCATGTCGATGGCGAAGAAGCGCCGCTTCTCCTCGATGCCCTCCATGAGCTCGCCCGCCATCGCGCGCCCCCTGGCCGACCGCGAGGCGTCATGGAGGGGTGACACGGTAAGTGATCTCATGGCGCGGGCGGTTTCCGCCAGAAGGGTAAGACGAAACCCCATGCACCCGTCATGGGCAACCACGACCGGAAGCTGCACCGCCGGTGCGAGGGGCGCCCCCTTCACTCCGCGAACCGCGCCGGCATGTTCCATGGGCACGGGTTCGGCAAGCATCGGGCACTGCTTTCCCTTTGCCCATTCATCCGGCGCCGCGAAGCGGAACAGATGCCGCACGCGGCTGACGGGAACCGTCACGAACCGTTTCGGTGCACCGTCCTTCCCCACCTCCACATCGAGGTACTCACCGTTGGCAGCCTTCACCAGCCAGGCACCATTGAGCATCAGTTGAGAAACGGGTCGTTTTTCCATTCTCTTCCTCCCTGGCGTTCCACGCCTGAACCAACAGAGCCGATTTACCGCAAACTCGTCACACCAGCGACCACTCGTCGCCCGTCTCATCGTGGCAGATGACGTAGGTTCGCCAGTCGCTCCCCTTCACCCGGAAGCAGCGCCGGCGCCGCTTCGAGAAATGGTTTTCCTCCGTCCAGAGATCGAGGAGCTTCATGACATCCACCTGCACCCCGCCCACCACAAAGGCCCGCGGGCACTCCTCGCCCCGATAGCCCGCATAGGCAATCACCTCGATTCGACCGCTCGCCATGGGATCCCCCTTTGTCAGGAAAAAAGTGAAAACGGCAGATCCAGCGCCTGGGCCAGGGCACGGTGGACCACGGCGCCGCGCCAGGTATTGAGGGCGCCGGCCAGGGCCGGATCGGCCCGAAGCGCATCCTCGATTCCCCGGTCGGCCAGGGCCTTCACGCAGGGGAGCGTGGCATTGGTGAGGGCCAGGGTCGAGGTACGAGGATAGGCGCCGGGCATGTTCGCCACGGTATAGTGGATGACGCCGTCCACAATGTAGACCGGGTCGTCGTGAGTGGTGGGGCGGCTCGTCTCGGCGCACCCCCCCTGGTCGATGGAGACGTCGACAATGACTGACCCGCGCTTCATAGTGCCGAGGGCCGGCCGGTCGATGAGAAGAGGGGTCCGCCCCCCCGGCACGAGCACTGCGCCGACCACCAAGTCTGCCCGCGAAAGTTCCTCCACCAGGGACTCCCGGTTCAGGGCCACGGTCCGGGCCCTTCCGGCCAGAATTTCGTCGAGCCGCTGAAGCCGATCGATCCCCCGGTTCATAACCACCGTTTCCATGCCGAGGCCGGCGCAGACCCTCGCCGCGCCGCTCCCCACCACGCCGGCCCCCAGGATGAGGGCGCGGGCGGCGGGCACCCCCGGCACCCCCGAGGGAAGGACCCCCGTCCCCCCGAGAACCCGCTGGAGATGGTATCCCCCCACCAGCGGCGCCATGCGGCCCGCCACCTCGCTCATGGGGGCCAGAAGCGGCAGCGTCCCTCCCTTCTCGAAGGTCTCGTAACCGATTCCCGTGACCCCCCTCTCCAGGAGCAGCTCCGTGAGGGGACGGTTGGGGGCCAGGTGCAGGTAGGTGAAAAGGGTCTGCCCTTGTCTCAGCAGACCGTACTCTGACGGAAGCGGCTCCTTCACCTTCACGACGAGCTCCGCCAGACCGAAGACCTCTTCCCTGCCGCAGACCCGGGCTCCGGCCCGCAGGTATTCCCCGTCGGCAAAACCGCTCCCCTCTCCGGCTCCGGTTTCCACGAGAACCGTGTGTCCCCCCCGCGCCAGCTCCGCAACGCCGGCCGGCGTCATGCCGACCCGGTACTCGTGGGTCTTGATCTCTCGCGGCACTCCGACGATCATGGTGTTACCCTCCGCGCATGGCATTAGGATTGATGCATTAAATATAAGTATACCCGCCCGGACATCGTCGTCCACCGGGGTACCGCGCGAATTCGGCAAATCCTCGCGACAAGCGGGGCGGTTTCGGGTATAACAACACCTTCAAGCCCAAAGGAGCCCCCATGGACTACCGGATCTTCGAGTACGGCGACGCCGAGAGCTTCCGCAAGGGACTGGAACGGCTGCGGGCCGAATTCGAACGGAACAACGGCAAAAACGGCAAGAAAGGGGAAAGATAGTCATGTTCCTGCTGGCCTACCTGGCCCTCGGTGCCTTTGCCGGCGTCCTGGCGGGGCTTCTCGGCGTGGGGGGAGGGATCGTCATCGTGCCGGCCCTCACCTTCCTCTTCACCGCCCAGGGGCTTCCCGCTCCCTACATCGCCCACCTGGCACTGGGGACCTCCCTGGCCACCATCATCTTCACCTCGGTGTCGAGCCTGCGGGCCCACCATGACCGGGGTGCCGTAGAGTGGCGGGTGGTGCGCCGCATCTCCGCCGGCATCGTCGCCGGCACCCTGGCCGGGAGCTGGGTGGCGGCACAGCTGTCGACCCGCTCCCTCAAGGTCTTCTTCGTGGTATTCCTCTACTACGTGGCAATCCAGATGCTCCTCAACATCCGGCCCAAACCCTCGCGCCAGCTGCCGGGCACGGGAGGGATGCTCGGCGTCGGGGGGGTTATCGGAGCGATTTCCAGCCTCGTGGGGATCGGCGGCGGGAGCCTGTCGGTGCCGTTCATGGTCTGGTGCAACATATCAATGCACAATGCCATCGGCACCTCGGCCGCCATAGGCTTCCCCATAGCCCTGGCCGGAGCTGCCGGCTACATGGCGAACGGCCTAATGGTCACGTCCCTCCCCCCCTGGTCCGTCGGTTTTGTCTACCTCCCGGCCCTGGCCGGCATCGCCCTGGCGAGCGTCATTACTGCCCCCTTCGGCGCACGCCTTGCCCACAACCTTCCCGTATCAGGCCTCAAGAAGATCTTCGCCTTGCTCCTCATCGCCATGGGGACAAAGCTCCTTTCCGGTCTCCTGTAAAAACGTGATGCCCCCTCAATATTGCCCTGAAATATCTCCCACTCCCCCACCTAAGAGAAAAATAATTGTTGCCACCGCACCCGACCATTCTAGAAATAATCGAACATTTCGCCATATAACCATTTTTCAGCCACGACCACGCCAAAACGTGTCACTATCTCTAAGAGATAAAATAGTCGCAACCGTCTATTTTTTCTATTAATTAATCACCCATCCCCTGTGAGTCACACCCCGTCAATGCCGAATTTCGTCAAAAAACCATTTATAACGCCCTCAAATTATTGTTAATTCACAATTCAATATAATAAAATACTCGTACTTTCAACAAGTTGTCTTCGAATCTCCATCCACATCACGCCTGCATCTTTAAGTCAATTGACGGCAATACTTTTGCTCTTTCCCTGGCAAAGACAAAAGTTCCAGAGCACTCTCAGGGAGGACCCAATGGAAACGCTCTATACCGTCATGGCATTCATAACCGTATCCGTGGCAGCCATTCTCATACCTCGCATGATGATCGACTGGCAACGGTGCCGGGAGTTCCTCCGGGACAGCGACGGGGAGGCACTGCGCCGGTTTGTGGCCGAACAAAGGCAATGGATCGTGCGGCACGGCATGTGCGCCGCGGGAGCAATCGGCATGGTCGCCGTCATCACCTGCGCCCCGGGAATGGCCGCATACGAAAGGCTGGCCGGTGTAATGACCGCCTACGGCATGATGACCCTCACCTTCATGTTCATCGAATCGCTTCTGGCCCAACGGGCCGAGAGCCTGCTCCAGGCTCGCCCCGCTTCCGTGGAACAGGCCCGGGAATTCGGCAACTAGCATCCCGAAACAAAAGGCGGAACGTTTCCGTTCCGCCTTTGACAGTTGTTATGCCCTGAATGTGTCGATCTGCCTATCCCTTACCCGCACCTTACCGGTCGCGGATTTTTGTTTGCCGATCATAGGCCTCCCTGAGCCGGCTCACATGGATCTTATCGTCCATCATCAGGGCGTTGAAAAACTTTCTGCACATCTCGTCCTCGAAATCCACCACATACTGCACATGCATCCCTGACAGATCCTCCTCCAGCTTGATTGCCGAATGGAAGGCCTCCTCCAGCGTGGGGCAACTCAGCTTCACTCTGTCGATGGCGAACTGGAGTTCCTTGAGGATGTATTCAACCCGGCAGGGGTCAAGGTTTACCTCCCTTATGACTCCGTCCCTCATCTTCAAGGCAAGCCGGAACTGGTTAGCATGGTCCTCCTCCTCGCGGGCGGCCCGGCGCCACATCCGGGCAACATCCAGATCGTGCGTGAAACAGTCGGCATAGAGATCATACAGTTCCATGCTCTTGAGCTCGATCTCGGCACACTTGTGAAGCACCGTCATCATATCGACCGACATTCTTGCCATGGTTTTCCCCCCCATCCTCTACGACTACAGCCGGCGCGGCCGATACCTCTATCGAATTTTCTGTTCCATGCATTTTATCTGCAAATCCGGTTCCCATCTTTTGAAAATAGGAAAGGGCGGGGATTACCCCGCCCTTTCCATGCCTGAGCCGTGAACAAACGGAAGCTACGGCTTCCCCGCCGCTGCCAGGGCTTCGCGCTTTACCCGCGCTTTTGCATCGACCTCCCGCGCCAGCTCGTCATAGGCCACCAGGTTCTTGATGATCGGCAGGTCCTTGCGGGCGGTCTCCTCGAAGAGAGTGAGCCTGTTGTTGAACGCTCCGGCCTGGCTGGTGAGCCCCTCGATGCTCGAGGCCAGGTAGCTCTTGTCTTTCTTGTAGGCATCGTTACGGGTGATGAAGGCCTTGGTCCTGGCCCAGTATTCGTCACTGCCGCCCACATAGCTGTCAAGGGTTTTCAGGAACGACAGGGTGGAGGCGGAGATGTCGGCGGAGGTCCGCAGCTTGGCCTGGACGTCGGTCATGGCCCGCAGAAGCTCCCCGTCGGCGAAACGGACGGCGGTGGAGACCCGGGCGGGATCGGGGCGTTTCGGGTCGATGGCGCCGACCAGTGCCAGGTATTGGTCGGAGGTTTTCAGGTACGTGGCAATGGAGCCCGAGGCGGCATTGAGGGAGAGGACCCCCTGGGAGACGAACTTGGTCAGCATCGACGCCTGGCCCGCGTAGGGGATGGGAAGGACCCGGGCGAAGCCGGCCACCACGGAGCCAGCCTGGATGTACTTCTCGTAGCCGGAGAGGCTTGAGCTCATCCAGGTGACGAAGGTCCTGAAGTCGGCCATGGTCTGGCGCTGGGCGCGGGTATTGGCCGCCAGGCTCTGGAGCTGGTTGAGGTTTCTCGCCAGGAGCTCATCGCTGGAAACGACCGGGGCGCACTCCATATCCCGGATCTTCTGCTCCAGCCGGGACTGTTCCGCCTTGAGGGCGGCAAGGGCCTCATCCTGGCGCTTGAGCGTCTCTTCGCAGAGGGGAGGAGACGGCTGGGGGAGCACTTCGTCGTCGGCGCGCGACGTTGGTGAACAGACAAGAACCAAAGCCATGCAGGCCAAGGCGATCAGCGGGGTTTTCACGGGGGTGGTTCCTTTCTTCAGGTGATGCGCAACAACGTTGGATAGTACCCCTCCCCCGACCTCTCTGTCCAGCGTTTCATGGCAGCCGGGCGGGTTGAAGCAGGGAGCGCCCGTGGTAGTATGGATAGGTCGGGAATCGCCCCAGTGGGGCCAACAAGGAGCCAAACCATGAGCGAGACGATCAAGAAAGCCAAATCCTTTGCCAAGAGCTTTCGGGTGGAAGAGGGTAAGAAGTTCAGGCTCAAGGACCACGACCCCAACGAGACTCTCGGGCTCAAGCACGAGGAGGGGATCAAGGACCGGTCCGCCGAGCTCCTCCAGCAGGGGGTCGAAATTCTTGCGGAGATGCAGGAGATGCTCTATGCCCAGGACCGGTGGGGACTCCTCCTCATCTTCCAGGCCATGGATGCGGCCGGGAAAGACGGCGCCATCAAGCACGTCATGTCCGGTGTCAACCCCCAGGGATGCCAGGTCTTCAACTTCAAGGCCCCTTCAGCGGAGGAACTGGATCACGACTTCCTATGGCGGAGCGGCAAGTGCCTCCCCGAGCGGGGGCGGATCGGCATTTTCAACCGTTCCTACTACGAAGAGGTCCTGGTCGTGAGGGTTCACCGGGAACTCCTCGAAAAGCAGAAGCTCCCGCCGCAACTGGTGACGAAAGATATCTGGAAGGAGCGTTACGAGGACATCAACGCCTACGAGCGCTACCTGACCCGCAACGGCATTGCCATCCGCAAGTTTTTTCTCAACGTATCGCGGGGGGAGCAGAAGAAGCGCTTCCTGGAGCGGCTCGACAATCCGGACAAGAACTGGAAATTCTCGGTGGCCGATGCCCAGGAGCGCCGGTACTGGGACAAATACATGGACGCCTACGAGGATATGATCCGTCACACCGCCACTGAATACGCCCCCTGGTATGTGGTGCCGGCGGACAACAAGTGGTTCAGCCGCCTGGTGGTGGCGGGAGGCATCATCGAGGCCCTCGACGGGCTGCAACTCGCCTACCCCGAGGTGGACGAGGCGAAACGGAAGGAGTTGGCCGCGGCCCGGGCGATGCTTGAGGGGTGAAACAGGGTATGGCGGGAAAGGGGCATATTCCTCGAAAGACCTTGACAGCCGTATCCGAACTTCCTATCTTTTGAACAATGATGCGCCTCGGCGCCCCACACTGAACGCCATGAAAACCGTTATCCTTTCCCATAGAGTCCTCGCCGCGGCCCTGGTTGTGATCCTGCTGCTCCTCTCCACGTCCGGCTTCGGCCTTGCCCTCTCCCTTCACCTGAAGGATCAGACCCTCTCCAAACACGCGAACTGCGGATGCATCACCGCCGATTCCGACGGGGGAGAGTCGAGCGGCCCCGCATCCGAGGCGTTCCACGGCGATTTCAACCCTTCCTGCATCGCCCCCCTTGTCATGCCGGCCTATGCGCCGCCGGTGGAGAATCTCCATCCTTTCGAGCCGTTCCGGGCGCCGCCCCAGGTCTTCTACGATCTCTTCGTCCCACCTCAAAACCACTGCTGACGAAGGGGTGCGTGCAACGCGCAATAACCGGTGACGGACGATCCCGTCACGTCCATGACGGCTTGGCGCAAACACTGCCGCACCTCCTCTCTGCTGTCACTGAACCCTGAACGGTGATCCGGCCGGAATCACGGCGCCTCTTAGCCGTGACCACGGCCCTCACGGATCCGGCTGCCGCCATCCCATGGCGATAGCAGGACAATTGCCGCGCCCGGTTGCCTGACGTCACGGCGCGCAGGGAGGTGTAACCTTGAAGGTGAATGATTCGTCACAAAGACTCTGGATATTTTCTTTTGATGGTGTACTGACGACAGCGGGGACCGACCGGACCAGGGCCCGCCTGCACCGGCTCACCCGCCAACTTTTGGAGGAACTCGCCGGCACCCCCGGCGAACGGGTTGCGGTCCTCTCCAGCCGTTCCCTTGAGGACCTCGTCTCCCGGGTCGCCATACCGGGAGTTTTTCTCGGGGGGGGATGCGGGACTGAATGGCACATCCCCGGCGGGGACTCCATGACCCTTTCCGGCCGGCCCAAGGATCTCCTCATGGAAAACCGGGACATCCTCCTGCCGGTGCTGCGGGACCTTGCCGAGCTGCCGGGGGTAACCTTCGAAGACCGCCGCTGGTCTGCCGTCTTCCATGTCGCCGGCGCGGCACCAAAGACAAAGCGGACCCTCGACGACCGGCTCCAGGAAGCCTGCCGCGACGGGCGCGGCGCCCTCTATCGGTACCCCGACATGGTGGAAACCCTCTTTCTCCCCGAAATCACCATGGAATTCGGCGTGCGCGCCCTCTGCCACCTTCTCAAGCACGAGGGAGCAATCATATGCGCCGGCAGCGACGCCAACGATGCCACGGCTCTCGGCTGGGTGGTGCGCCAGGGGGGAACGGCCTTCTCCGTCGGCAGACGCCCCCTTGTGTCCGGCTCGACAGCCGTAGTAGACTTGCGGTCGCTGGTGCGCCAAGTCCGTGACCTTGCGGGGACAAGCCCCCCCCTCCCGGCACGATGGCCCGAACGGCGTTACAATAAGGCAGCATAAATTTTGTCGCACCTCAGCCGGCGGTGTCGCCGCGGGGACGGGGCTCCTCCCCTACCCTCCCGGCACCGCCGGCTCTCAGGAACAGGATTGCATGAGAAAACCGATCAATCTACTGAGGGAGTTCTCCGTCCCCCTCATCGCCGGAGTCATAACAGCCCTCGCTTGGGCAAACCTCGATCCCCGGGGGTATGATGCCCTTATCCATCAGCCTTCTTTCGGGGGGGTCAGCCTCCATTTCCTGGTCAATGAACTCTTCATGGTGCTCTTTTTCGGGATCGCAGCCGCCGAGATCACCCAGAGCTGCCTTCCCGGCGGAGACCTGAACCCGCCCCGCAAGGCCGTCAACCCTCTGTTGGCGACCCTCGGCGGCGTCATCGGCCCGGTGATTGTGTACCTGATTCTCAATGCCGCCATCGGTGACCCGACCCTGACCAATGGGTGGGGAATCCCCACCGCAACCGACATTGCCCTGGCCTGGCTCGTGGCGCGGCTGGTCTTCGGCGCCGGCCACCCGGCAGTATCGTTCCTCCTGCTCCTGGCCGTGGCTGACGACGCCATCGGGCTTGCCATCATCGCCGTCTTCTACCCCGATCCAGTCCACCCCACCGAGCCGATGTGGCTTTTCCTGACGGTGGCCGGCATCGTGGCCGCCTACATCCTGCGGGGCGCCAGGGTGAAGAGCTACTGGCCCTATGTACTTGTGGGGGGAGGGCTCTCCTGGACCGGCCTGTTCAAGGCCCACCTCCACCCTGCCCTGGCCCTCGTCTTCATCATCCCCTTCCTCCCCCATCCTCCGCGGGAATCGGCGCACCTGTTCGAGGAAAATCCCCGCGACACCTCCCCCCTCGCCCGTTTCGAGCACGACTGGAAGATCGTCGTCGACTTCGGCCTCTTCCTCTTCGGCCTCGCCAACGCGGGAGTCCGCTTCTCCTCCGTGGGAACGGCCACCTGGCTCGTGCTGACAGCGCTCCTGGTCGGCAAGACGGCAGGCATCTTCACCATGGGCTCACTGGGAAAGGCCCTCGGCTTCCCCCTCCCGGACAGGGTTGGGTTCAAGGAACTGGCGTTGACGGGGCTGGTGGCCGGCATGGGGCTCACCGTAGCCCTCTTCGTGGCGGGGGTAGCCTTTGTGGATCCCGACATCGAGGGTGCGGCCAAGATGGGGGCGCTTCTCTCGGGGGGAGTGCTCCCGGTGGCCGTGGCGCTCGGCAGAATCCTGAAGGTACGGAGAATCCCCTGAACAGGAGAGACGTGTACCTTGACATACAGAATTGCTTCATTATACTCGCCTAAAACATCCCCATCAAAAGAGCGGAGGGAGCACCATGCATGACAGATCCATTGTGACGAAACTGAAGGGTTCGGGACACAGGAGCATCATCGTTGTCGCTATCCTTGCCGGCTGTCTGGCAGCCGCCGGCTGCAAGCAGCAGGAAAAGCCCGTCCAGGCCCCGGCCGAAAAACCGGCCACGGGAGCGGTCCCCCAGACAACCATGGGAGGCCCCATGAGTGACCAGCAGACGCAGGCCATGGGGAAAGCCATCTTCAAGAAACAGTGCGCCGGTTGCCACGGCGAAGAGGGTAAAGGGATGAGCGCCCCCTCTCTCCAGAAGGCCGACTTCAAGTACGGCCGCACTCCCGAGGCGATCAAGGAGACCATCACCAAGGGACGCCCCGGCGGCATGCCCGCCTTCGGCAACCTCCAGGGAATCGAGGTGGAAACTCTCGTTGCCTACGTGATGAGTCTCAAAAAATAAGAATAGCCTGGCACAGAAATGAAAAAGGGAGCTCCCTCACGGGGCTCCCTTTTTAGTCTCAACGGAGGATCACTCTATTTTTCTTTGTAGGTGATCGTGTAGCGGAAGCCCTGCGGATCATAAAAATCGACCGCCTTCCCCCCTACCTCGGCATAGGGATAGCCGAAGGTGTTCAGGGGCGGCCCAGCCTGGGGCGGATTGAGGACCACGTCGCGCCCAACGGCCAGCGCGATGCGGTAGGGGTCGATTCCCCCCCAGAAGTACTCCTGGTACTCTTTAGTCTTTGCATTGTCCAGCTTCAGGTTTTCCACCAGCATCGCCTTGCGGACATCGGCCGGGTCCACCGGCACCCACCCGTAACCGGGAAGGAAGAACTCAGCCCAGCAATGCTGCCAAGTGGTTATATCCTCTTCCGCCTTCTTGCCGAGGCGGATGCCGAAGACCTCACGGGCCGGCACGCCGGCCGCCCGGGAAAGGGCGATAAATACCGAGGAGATGTCGGTGCATTTCCCACCAGGCTTCTCCAGCAGGGCACAGACGTCACCCTTGCCGCACCCCCTGGTATTGGGGTCTCGATAGGTGTTCTCGCAGGTCCAGTCATAGACGGCCCGGGCTTTCTCCAATACCGTCTTCTTCCCTTTGGTTATGGAATCGGCCAGCTTCTTCACCTCGCCGCTGGTGGGGCCGAGGCTTGTGGGGGCCAGGTACTGCCGGTAGTCGGCCGGATCCCAGGCCGCCTCTTTATCCGGGAACGCACGTCGGACAACCTCCTGCCGCTCGGCGGCAAAGGTAAAGGAGAGCTTGCGGCTGGTGGCGTCGCCCTTCCACCGGGCATGGAGCATGGGCGATCCATTGGCCCGGTCGGTGTAAACGCCGGACTCGGCGTAGTCTCCCGTGACGCTGATGCCGGTGATTGACTGGTTGGCGTCGCTGACCGGATAGGGGAGCCATAGTTTCACCTCTTTCCCCTTTTCCTGGGCCGACAGGTCCACATCAACGGTCACGACCCCGGCCCGGCTCGCCGCGCCGAAGGCGGTTGCGGCAGTGACGATGGTCAGCATCGCCGCCATAAACAGCTTCTTCATTAATCCTCCCCTGTCATCGTACGGAGCCGTAGCTCCGCTGAATAGTATTACCGGCCAGTGGCGCAGAACTTCGGCCAGGGCCACCCCTCGCTCCCCTTTTCCAGGATGAAGAGCCGTTTCTCGTCGACACCTTTTGACTTCAGGTAGTCGTACGTATTCTTGGCGCCGCCCCCTCCACGGGGACAGACGATCGCCACGTCATCCTTCGTGACGCCGATCTTCTTCAGGGTGGCGTCGAGCCGCTTCTTCTCCTCGGCGCTCTTCACGGGGAAGGCGTTGGTTTCCAGCGCACCCTTGAAGTGCGCCTTGGCAAAGCCTTGCGGCGCCTGGATGTCCACGATGATCATGGGGTGGCCACTCTCCAGCCACCCTTTGAAGGTGTCCTGCTTCACGTACCGGTAGTTGGCGGCCATGGCCGCAACGGCAACCAAAAGAACAGAGACCGTCAGTAAGGTGATCCATTGTTTCATGCTCTCTCCATTTCGGTGAAATGTGCTTAGTGTGCGTTACGCCGCGTCCGATTCAGGATTTTCAGGAACGCCTCGATCCGCACTTTCAGCTGCTCGGTGTCCGATTCGGAGTAGTCAGTCTCGATCTGGAAGAAGGGAATAGCAGTACGCTCCTGGAGGTATTTCTTGAGACTGTAGGACTCGATGTTGTAGGTGTGGCACCCCTGCCAGGTGAGGTCGATGACCCCGTCAGCCTGAAACTCGAGCGCAAGGCGCTCCACCAACTCGAAGCGCCCCTGGTTGGGGGACATGCACGAGCATCCCAAGTGTTCCGATGATTAAAGCCTGACCACCGACCCTGCCCCCAAGAGGCTCTCGGCAATGGTGAACATGTTGGTGACCAATCCGGCCACGAGCTTCTCCTTGCGGTGGAAAAAGTCGAGGCAGACACCGCAGGAGAGGACCTCAACCCCACGATTGCCAAGGCTTTGCAGGGCCTCCAGAACCTCGGACCCTTCCGTGGAGAGAAGAACCCCGGTGTTGACGAAGAGCATCCGGTCAGGAAGCTCCTTAAGGTCAAGGAGGGTGATGATGAAGTTCTTCATGAGGAGCCGCCCCAGCTCCTCGGGGCCGTCCCCGAGCCGGTCGGAGGCCACGAGCATTACGGTCTTGCCCCCCTTCCCTGCCACGGTCCGGACCGGCTCGACCGGAGCACTCCCCGGCGAGGTGATGGTGAGAGTGAAACCGTTATCAGCCTCGGCTTCACTGACGGCAAAACCGCGGTTTTCGGCAAAGCGGGTCACGTTCTCCCGGGGGGCTCCAGGGTCCACCAGGACCTGCACCGTCTCGCCACCCGCCTCCTCCAGTGCCCGCTTGGTGGTAACCACCGGCGCGGGACAGGCCATATTCCTGCAGTCGATTATTTTCATCCAAAACCCCTTCATCCGAAGTTCATCAGGCGTCATAGCGAATTCTGGTAAAGTATTGCGTATTTGACAGAACAAGGTCAAATTGATAATTTTGATAAACTAAATAGTTAATATCGTAAATACCGATAACAGGAGAACCCCCATGAACCTCAAGCAGCTGGAAGTTTTCCTTGCCGTGGCCGAAAGCGGCAGCTTCTCCCGGGGAGCCGAGGCAACGTTCATTACCCAATCGACGGTGAGCCAGCATATCGCGGCCCTGGAACATGAACTGGGGGTAAAACTCCTGGACCGCACGGGGCGTGGGGCGCTTCTGACCGAGGGGGGAAAGCTCCTGCTGGAGCACGCCCGGAAGGTGGTGGCGGGCGCCAGGGAAATCGAGCCGGCCATGCGGCGCTTCCGGGGGGTGGAAGAGGCAGAGCTTCGCGTGGGGGGAAGCAACATTCCGGGCGACCACATGATCCCGGAGGTCCTGCCCCTCTTCCTTGCGCGGCATCCCGGTGTCCGCCTGACGCTTCTCCAGGGGGACAGCCGGGAGATTCTGGACAAGGTGGCGCGGGAAGAGGTGGAGATCGGCATCATCGGGAGCAGCTTCGACGACGAGGGGTTCGCCTTCACCCCCCTGGGGCGAGACGAAATCAGGCTCATCGCCGGCAGCGCCCACCCCCTGGCCGGCAGAGGACCCGTCGGTATCGACGTCCTGGCCCGCCAGGAGTTCATCATGCGCGAACCGGGCTCCGGCACGGCCCGGACCATCGCGCACGCCCTGGCCGGCGCCGGCGTCGCACCGGCCACCCTTGCCGTGCGGGCGAGCCTTGGGAGCAACGAGGCGGTCAAGCATGCCGTGGCCAGCGGATTGGGAGTGTCGTTTCTGTCGGAAATCTCGGTGAGAAAGGAACTGGGACGCGGCGAGCTCGTGGAGGTTCCGGTCGAGGGGCTGAAGATTTCCCGCACGTTCTACCTTGTGCAGCGGGATGGGCGGGAGCTTTCCCCGGCGGCCCGCGCCTTTGCCGACCTGATGAGGGACCAGTACCGCTAAGCGGCCGACGCTGGCACCCGTTCCACAACAACGGCGACGAGCTCCCCTTGGGCGGGATGCCGCGCCGACTCTTCGGCTGGCTGGAGTCGCAGGGGAACAGGGCCTTCAGGGTGTGAAGCAGATCAATATTCCCCAACGATCAGTTCGTCGAGATCCTTCCTATCGCCCGTGCGGGCGAATTCCGCCGGCCTCCCCACTGCGACCACCGCCATAAGCTCCAGGCTCTCCGGCAATGCCAACAGTTCCCGCACCTTGTCCGCGCTCTTCAGAATCTCCCCGAGCCACACGGCCCCAAGCCCCAGGGCATGGGCCGCCAGAAGCATGTTCTGGAGGCACGCCCCGACAGACTGGTGATCCTTTGTATCGTTGTACATGGCGGCCCGGTCGCAGAAGACCGCAATGGAAACCGGCGCCCCTTCCAGAATGTGCCGGTACTTCGTAAGCCCCGCCAGCGCCCGGCGCTTTTCGTCGTCGGACACAATGGCAAACCGCCACGGCTGATTGTTGAGCCCCGACGGCGCCCAGGAACCTGCCCGGACGATCTCCAGAACTGCCTCCCGCGTCACCGGCTCGCCGGTATACTGCCGCACGCTGCGGCGTCCGTAGATTGCCTCCAGAACCTCCATCTCCGTCCTCCTCGCCAGCTGGCTAACTACACGTAAAATAAATTAAAGTTTTGCCGTTACACACCGATTAACTAAGAAAAATGTTATGAGGTCATTCCCATGCTGGTCAAAGCCATTGCCGTCGTTTCGGTGCTCATGTTTTTCGTTGCCCTCTGTTGTGTCTGCATTGGGGGAATCATCTTCCGGTAGCCCGTAACCTCACCCCTCTGTCGCTTCGCCCGCCTACGTAGGCGGGCGCTCCCCCCCGGGCACTTCAGATGCTCCTGGGTCACAGCAGCATGTTTCAATCCTCGCCCGCCTGCGTAGGCGGGCGCTACTTGGAGCAGACGTTGCTGCCATGCCCATTTTGCGGTTTCAATCCTCGCCCGCCTGCGTAGGCGGGCGCTACGCAAACATACGGGGTAACGCTCGGCAACACACAGTTTCAATCCTCGCCCGCCTGCGTAGGCGGGCGCTACCACTCATAAGGAGCACCCTTGAAACGCACTCTCCCCCCAGTTTCAATCCTCGCCCGCCTGCGTAGGCGGGCGCTACGACGTACACGGACCACCTGCAAGGGGAGTCGGACGTTTCAATCCTCGCCCGCCTGCGTAGGCGGGCGCTACAAGATGCTCGCCGACCTGGAAGGCCAAGGGCACGTGTTTCAATCCTCGCCCGCCTGCGTAGGCGGGCGCTACTGTCACATCTTTTTAGTGACAGTTTTCAAACAGTTGCATGCCCATTTTCGCGAATCCGGCGAAAAAAGGCCGCTAAGGTATTCCCTAAAATCTCTCACCCTCCTTATCTCTCGAAATGTCACAGTGTTACCCGTCCGCGAACATCCCGTGTTTCTGAAGGGACACCAGGTTCGCGGCTCAAACGATCAGCGGCTCATCGTCAAAGAAGATCGTTCGCGTGAGTCCATGGGTTTCCACATGGTTCTCCCGGGGCTCTGTCAGGCGATAGAAGCGGAGGTTGTCCTGTTCCTTGTTGATTTCCCGAAGCAGTTTTCGCCGCAGATCCTCAAACTTCATCTCATTGACCTGACATTCAAACACCGACTTCTGGACCCGCTGGCCATAGTTCTTGCACGCCTGGGCCACCCGTCGCAGTCGCCGGCGTCCCTCTCTGGTTTCGGTGTTCACGTCATAGCAGACAACTACCCACATCAAATCCCCCTCTATCCCCCTTTCATAAAGGGGGACTCGCAATTCATCCCCGCCCCGCCTGTAACTCCCCCCTTTGCGAAAGGGGGGCCGGGGGGAATTTCTATGAATAGAGCACCGGCGTGTACTGCTCCAGGTCCCCCCGCAGATGCCGGGCCAGCAGCCGGGCTTGAACGTGGGGTAGGAGTCCGAAGGGAACTTTCTGGTCGAGGACCGGATGGTGAAATTCATCCTGTTTCCGCTTCTGGTAGGCCATGATGACTTCCTTCCGACCCGCATCGTCCAGATAGGTGGCCCCGCCGGGCCGCACCTCGAAATGTTTTTCAGTGATCTGCTTCCGGTTGATGAGGGTAAGGGCCAGCCGGTCCGCCAGCACCGCTCGGAATTCTTCCATGATGTCGAGCCCGAGGGAAGGTCGCCCCGGACGTAGGACATGAAGAAAGCCCATCTGGGAATCAAGCCCCACTCCTTCAACGGCGCTGATGCAGTCGTTGAGAAGCAGCGTATAGAGGAAGGAGAGAAGTGCGTTCATGGGATCGAGCGGAGGCCGACGGTTGCGGCCGTTCATCCTGAAGGCCGGGCGCTCCTCTTCCTTCACCATCCGGTCGAACACCTGGAAATAGGCGTTGGCCGCCTCCCCCTCCAGTCCGCGCACATGGTCGATATCCGTCGCGTCCTTGAGATGGAAGAGCGCATCGGCCAGGGTGTCTCCCGCCTTGCGCAGGACGGCGCTTTCATCGGCATCGGTGGTTTCGCGCGCTCCCCGCATGAGGATCTGGCGGGCATTCTTAACCTTCCCCGCCACCATGTTCCGGGCGATTGCCGCGGAGCGCTCCTTATCCCGCACCGCCTCGTACTGGGTCTGGCGCAGGAGCACGTTGCCGCTGGTCTTGCCGACGACACGGCACTTGAATTTGCCGTTACGGTCGAGGATCACCACGGCCCGACCGTCCTCGGCGCAGCGGGCCATGATGAAGGGACTCATCATGACGTTCCCCATGGTGACGATGGCCCCCAGATGGTGAAGCGGCACCTGCATCTGGAGTTCGCCTTTCACCTCCACCTTCACCGTTTCGTGGTCGAGGCAGACATAGGCCCCCTGAGTCATAACATAGAGTGTGTTGAGGATCTGTTTCATTTTCCTTTCCCCCCTTTGCGAAAGGGGGGCCGGGGGGGATTTCCCAGCCGCTTGCGACTTTCTGGTTCCACCAGGAAATTTTCTGACGTCACCACCCGTTCGCCGGTTTCCACCTCCAGCTTTTCCCGTGCCTCGCCGGCAATCCGCCCCCCCTTGTGGGCCGCCACCTTGTTTTCGGGAAAGCCTTGAGCATCCTGCTTGCGGGCTATCTCCGTCGTGGCTGCCTCACCCAACATCGAGAAGATCAACTCCAGATCGGTCATGTGGTCCCGCAGGCTTTCCCGCGTCAGTCCCTTGAACTGCTTGTACTCGCCGGGAGTCATGCCGAAGGCGGCTTTGGAGATTTCGGCGGTCAGAATGGCGTACTCCGGTTCGCCCTTCACGCCCCGGTTCTTCCATTCCTCCGTCAACTCCGCCCGGATGGCAATACCGCGCATCCGCTTCTCGATCCAAGCGTCGGAGTATCCCTTGGCCTTGTACAACTCGCGGGTGCGCTTCGTGGCCAGTTCGGGGTCTTCGATCTCCTGGACCCGCTCGTAGCCAACCTTAGCCAGCCAGCGTTTGAAGGGCTCGGCCTTGGGAGACGGGATGGACTGGATGATGCGGAAAAGGCCTTCGGTGCTGGCCATCTCCGTCAGATATTTTTTCCCATCCGAAGACTCCAGTTTCAGTTGTCGACAAAATGTCGACAACTCAACTCCGCTGGAATCAATCTCCCGTTTTTTCATGCGGTACCAGTAGTCGCGGGGCTTGTCGCTGTCCGTCAAAGCAGCAATCACGTCAACCACGGCAAAGAACCAGGCATTATCCACCAGCAGGCGCCTGATCTCCTTGCTCTGAAAAACCACCAGCTTCGTTTCCATCCATCCCTCCTCAGATCACAAACAATTCCCGCGCCGCCCTGCGGCTTCTGTCCTTCTCGGCAACGACGGCAGGAAGGCATGATTCCTTCAGCGAACAATGGGTGCAGCGTTTGTCATTCACCGGTGGCGGGACAGCGGATTGCGCCAGCAGTGCATGGACACCTGCGGCCGCTTTCGCCACATGCCCCCGCATTGCGTCGGTAAGAACAACTTCACACCGCTCCCGCGAGCCATGCCAGAAGAGCGCTCCCTTCTCCACCGCAACCCCGAACATCTCTTCGAGACAGATGGCCTGGGCACAGAGTTGCAGCGCCTCATGGCGGCCGTCCCGGTGCCTGCCCGATTTGTACTCCACCGGATAGGGAGTTCCACCGTGAAACTCCACCAGATCGGCCTTGCCAATAAGGTTAAGCCGTTTCGACCAGAGGGGGAGCGCCCGCTCGTAGCGGATGCCCGCAACGTCATGGGACGACTCCATATCCACGTTCTCATGCACGTCGCGGCCGCGCATGGTGTAGAGGTTTTCGCCCCACACCTGCTCCACGTGGATGAGGGCGCACTGGCGGGGGCAGTAGCTGTAGTGCTCCAGGGCGGAGATCATGATGGGGTCGGGGGTATCCATGATGTGTTCCTCTGTAGGGGCAATTCATGAATTGCCCAATCATCGCGTCATCATTTGGGCAATTCATGAATTGCCCCTACGGGAGGACATCACAACTTCTCAATGACCGTTACACCTACCGGCATATTTTCCTGAGTAGGCACACAGATATCATAATGATCGAAGCTGCGGACCGGCGTCTCCGATGCCTCGGCAGAGACTAGGTCAAAGAGATGGTGTGCCGGAGCGTTCCCCATCTTTGAGTCATGCTTGAAGACGATCAACTTGCGGGCTGACATCTGGCCACGGGCAGCCGAGCGGTCGTGCTCGAACATGTTCACCAATGACTGCCAAAAAAGTTCGAGGTCTTCCTCGCTGAAGCCGGTCTGGGCGGCGAGCGGTGCGGAGACAAAGCCGTGGCAGCGGTAGAGAGCATAAGGGACCGTGAATTTGCGCCCCATGGTGCGGTTATCCCCCTGTTGCTTTTCGGCTTCCGCCTCGGTAGCCACTGCCATGCGGGTGATGCTGTGCTCCAGCGGCACGATCTGGTCAACGCTACGGGCGAAGGTCAACTGGACCGGACCGCGCACCTGGCCGGCATTCTTGCCGGTGGACATTACCGCACCAAAAGTCCGAACGTCGAAGTATTTGCCACACATGAACTGCCGAGCGGCCTCGGTTTTTTCACCCTTTTCCTTTGCCTTTACGTTTTCCTGTTCGTGGGCCTCATCAATCAGGTTGTTGAGAATCGCCTTCTCTTTGACAAAGATGTCATACCCCTGCGACAGCTCCTTATCCAATTGAACGTAGTTCCGCACCTTCCGCTTCAAACAGACGTCCGTCACCAGCCCATGGCCGGTTTCCGGATCAATGCGGGGAAGGTTGCCGGCGTCAGGGTCGCCGTTGGGGTTGCCGTCCTTCACGTCGAAAAACAGTACAAAGTCATAGCGGTTCTGAATGGTCATGGTCATCTCCTCCTATGGATTCACGTTGGTTGTGGTTTCGTTCTTTTTGAAAAAATCCTGGCGCTGATGATAGTAGCCAACCGCAAAGCGCCCCTGGTCCTGGAGACTCAGGTGAGTCGGAAAATCATCAAGACCATCCATGATTTCGCCGACGATCTTTTCCAGATTGACCGCCCGGCCCCGGTTTTCGAGCTTTGCCAGATGGTGGTTCTTCAGCTTCATCAGGTGCGGGAATGCTGCCACCGGCGTTCCCGAAGCCGCGCCGTAGAAGCGGTCACGGATGGTGGCATTGATGCCGGGGCTTGCCTCTTCCTGGATCTTCTCCAGTACGGCGAAAAGCCGCCCGAGCCGATAGCCCGGATTGGTATTGGTTACATCGAGTGCCATGCCGACCTCCTGTTCGTTTGATGTGTAGTATCTTGTTCCCCGCGCCAATACGGCCTTTATGACAGACACGCGGGGGTAGGTGATTTCGCGCTCGGCACGACAGCGCCGAATCGCCGCCGAAAGCAAAGACTGGGGATAGGGCGTTCCTGCCAGAATCGATTTCATGAGGTCGCCGGCCAGATTCGGTGGGATGTTCTCTGACTTCCCCTGCATTGCCGTGGAAACCAGCAACCGGAAAAGGGAAAGGTATTCCGGCTGATTGGGCCCGTGAACGACGGCGCAGTCATCGAAGTGCTGTCGAATATGGCGGGCGGTTTCGCCGACCGTTCCGGCGTGCCAGAAACGGACGGCAATGCGGGCCGCGTTGGGGGCAAGGCCGAGGACAAAGAACGGGGTGAGATCGTGGTCGAGGGGCGGCGTGCCAGCTTGTGGAGCGGCATAGAGGGACCGGATCGCCTGGGTTGATTGATCGGGGTTTTCCTTGGCCGGTTCGCCGAAAAGATCGGCGAAAAGATCTTCAACACAGTGCTTTTCGCCAGCCCAGAAAACCATGGTGTCGCTGCCAAGCATCAGTTTCTGTCTTGATTCCTTGGCCAGCAGATGGTTAAGGGCGGTGGTGTAGGCAAAGGCCGCGCCCTTGCTGGTCGGCGCGTTGTAGCTTTGCTGCCGGCCATAGGAGTCGAACCCCATGTTTTTCTGAAAGGAGACAATTTTCGCGTTGCTCTTCGCCCCAATGATCGGCGTTCGCGGATGCAATCGAGCCACGGTGGCACTTTCGCCGGTTACGAGGCATATCCCGTCCACGTCCCCCGTTGTCGAGTCATCTTCATCGTCGTCCTGTGCGGACGATTCCGCGACGAATTCCCTGACGTTATCGCTTTCGCAGACAAGGCTCAACTCATCGGACAACCTGAAACTCAGATTGCAGCCTGGAATTTTCCGGCATTCCTCCCACGCAGGATGTTCAAGTAACTTTTTCCTCTCGTCGGAGGTCAAAAAGCGCATGACCGCCTGAACGCCTTTATCTTGAGGATACGCAGCGGCAAGCTCCCCAACCCTCTCGACAAATGTTCCGTGCTGCTTCCGCGCCATCTCCTTGTCGGCGTCCGAATCCGATTTGGGCCAGCAAAGGACATAGCCGTAATGATCCCAGAGCAGGTTGGCACTCTGCCATGCGTTTTTCCCCGATCTGCCGCTGTCCTTGGGCACCCTGAACTGACGCGCGATCAGTTTCTTTCCCGACCTGTTCCTCGTATCCTGAAAGTCGCAGAAGGTTCCGTCACTATTGAGGACAATCAGAAAAGGGATTTCCTTTTGCTCGAATCCTTCCGGCGGCAGTTCATCCTGTTTCCGAACATAAAGGCCATGCAACGCCTGCAGTATCATCGCCGCACCTCCTCGCTGTCACGGGCTGGGACCATCATTCTGCCATCCTTCAGCGACGCACGGAAAAACGAAGGGCGGCAACCGTCGGTGCAGGTATGGACGTGCCCCTCATCCTTGCTGGTGTCGTGGCAGAGATCGTAGAGCATGAAACCGAGGTCGCGCGTCTCGGTAATTGGCTCCGGCAGAGGTTGGTCATGGGGAATTAGCTCAAAGCCGGCAGAGAACTCCCGTGTCCCCAGGTACGGTTGGTTGAAGCATTTTCCCTTGGATGCACGGCAGATGAACATTTCTTGGAACTTGATGACGTTGTTCCGCTCGTCGGGCGGCACGGTCATCTCGAACCAACCGTGGATGGTATAAGCGACATCCCGCAGAAACAGGCCGGCCCGCTGCTGGCGCTGCTCCTCAATGAACAGCCCATTAGTTCGTGGAGACATGACGCTCCCCACTTCGTTCCGCCGCACCGACTCCCAGCGGATCGGCTTCAGCACGTCGATCCGGTCCACCTGCCAGCGGATGGCCGGTTTCCAGAGAATCGCCTCCAGAACACCCCTCGCCGCCGATGGGGTCATGACATCATAGGAGACCCGCTCCACCTTCATTTCGGGCCGAGTGAAGCAGGCGTTGGCGCCCCAGACCTTGAGGCGCAGCATCCGGCTTTTGGTGGATGACATATCCATACATTCCCCTCCTTTCCAGGAATTCAATACATCAGTTCGTCAGGCTCGTACACGATCGACTTATCCGGACAGAAACCCAGATCAGGGTGATACAGGGCGCCATGCGCCTGCACGAAGATACCGGGATACCTTTCCCGGATTGCCCCTTCGGCCAGCAGACGATTGTGCAGGTAGCGCGGCAGGTTGACCACCGAACGCTGAAGTTTTCGCAGCAGCCAGCGCTCCGGCCCCTGGCGTTCCAGCAGAGACAGCAGTTCGTCATTCTCGAATTGGACGATCACCGGCGCCTGGGCACTCTCGTCAATAAGCTGAAACTTTCTGGCCGCGGTGCGGAAGCTGAATCGTAGTTCCGAGTCGTTCCGCAACAGGCCGATGATATTTTCACGGTCAAGGCGGTCGCCGCGCATCCAGTAGAACTCTTTGAAGAAGGCCTCAAATCGCTCCATGGACAACGGGTCACTTTCTGATCCGGCCAGAAGCCGCATGCCGATCCCCGCCGCCTGCCGAAGATGGCCCGCAGGGATTTTTGACGGCGGAGTAAAGACGAAGACATCCCCCCATTCCAGCAGCCCCTCCCGATTGCACCGCCCGGCTGCCTGAGCGATTGAGTCGAGGCCGGCCGCGGCCCGATAAACAATCGGGAAATCCACGTCCACCCCCGCTTCCACCAGCTGGGTACTGATGACCCGGGTCGGTTCCTTGCCACTGAGTCGAGTCTTGATTTCGGTGATCTTTTGTGCCCGATGGGCTCCGCACATGAGCGCGGAGAGATGAATCGTCCCCTTCGTCATCTTTTCCCACAGCGTGCGGGCATCGTCGCGGCGGTTGACGATGCAGAGAGCTGAATCCTGCCGCTCAAGCTCCTCGGCAAGCTCATCCCATGAAACCGGGGCAAGGTCACGCAGTTTATGGATACGAGTCCTCTTGAGCTTCACATGGAGCTTCGCCGGATCGTCCATAATTTCCGTTATCTCGGGAATCCCCTTGAAGTCGAAGCTCGCCGATTGATGCGGGCCAAGGGCCGGCTGGGTAGCCGTACAAATGACTACCGTGGTCCCGTAGTTCTTCTGCAACTCCTTGAGGGCTTCGAGAATCGGATTAAGGAAATCCGGAGGGAGTAGTTGGGCCTCGTCGAGGATCACCACACTGTTGACGATGTTGTGCAGCTTGCGGCACCGGCTGGTGCGGCTGGCAAAGAGCGATTCGAAGAACTGAACAGAGGTGGTGACGATGACCGGTGCATCCCAGTTTTCAGACGCCAGACGCAGGCGCTGCCCTTCCTCGTCACTGTCCTGACGGGCCACGTTGCTGTGGTGTTCCACGACCGAATCACCGAATACCTGCCGGAACTGGTCGGCGGTCTGTTCGATAATGCTGGTATAGGGGATGACGTAAATGATGCGGCGCTTACCGTGGGCGCGGGCATGGTTGAGGGCGAACGCCATTGACGAGAGGGTCTTGCCGCCACCGGTTGGAACGGTGAGGGAGAAAAACCCCGGTGAGTGAAAAGCCTTACCAACGGATTGGCGAAGGATTTCAGTGCGCAGCCTGTTGACGGGAGTATCACAGGCGGTGGCCTGTTTGCCGGCCATATAGGCATCGAACAGGGGAAGCAGTTCTTCGATTGCCGGGAAACTGCTACGTTGGCCGGCCGGTGCAGGATTGAAAAACGCTTCGGTATCGAGAAAATCGCCATCCACAAGACAGGAAAACAGCATTCGCAGCCAGAGTGAAGCTGTCAGGTCGGTGGCTGGCGGTTTCGGGCGTTCGGCTGGAATTTGCTGTTCAAGCAGATTGGGAGGGATTTCCGAGAGGACCACACGGTCTAACAAATCGGTTGAGGTAAGACGTCGTTCCAGATTAGAGCCGGTATTGTCAGCCCAGTCAAGGAGACCGGCATGATGACCGGCCACAAGGTAGGCTATGACTCTCCCGAGTTTCCCAAGCCGCTGGACGGCATACAACGCCCCAGCAGATGAATGATCGGTTCGTAGCCCATCGTCCAGTATGTAGCGTTGGAATTCATGAGAATATTTCCCGAGGTCATGCCAGATTCCGGCAAGCCTCCCCCACCCTGCACACCCAAACTCTCCGGCAAAAGCTGCGGCAAAATCCGCCGTCCCGCACAGATGCTCCTCAAGCCTATGAACCCGCCCATCTTCCGCCAGATGGGCCACCGGTCGTTCTCTCATCTTCCCCTCCAGAAACACCGCCGGACACTCAAATCAAAAACAGTGAACCCATCCTAACCTACAATTGCGACAAAACAAGTCACAAAATATTCTCCTGCTGATAAGTGATGGTTTGGACGGGGAAAGGGGACTAAAGGGTAAGATTGACGCTAATCAGCAATACACATAAAAAAACCCGCCTCCTCTATCGGGGGCGGGTTTTCGCTCGTCTGGGGGATCGAGTGCGGGTCAGGCGGCACCCTCCTCCTTATCCTTGGCCGCGATCTGCTCCGGCTCTTCCAGCGTTGCCTTTTTGAAGTTCCTGATGCCGGCTCCCAGTGACTGTCCCAACTGGGGGAGCTTGGCAGGGCCAAAGACAACAAGGGCAATGACGAGGACGATTATCATTTCTGGCATTCCGAATCCGAACATGGTGAATCTCCTTTAGTGGCAAATCAGAGTATCGACGCAGAGTGTTGTATCACCCCGCGATGCGGTCGGCGCCGAGAGCGGCGTCGAGTTCGTCCCGCTCGCCATCCCGAAGCCGGTAATAGTCCACGGGGGTATTGATGTTGCTGAAGGTGGCGTAGTCCGGATCGAAGAGGGCCACCTGCTCGGCGTTGACCCGGTTGACGTTGGTCCGGCCGAAGAACGAAACAATCCGCCGTTCGCCCGACAGGAGCGTTGTCTCGATGGCGGCAAGGCACCCTTTGCCGTAGACCGCATGGAGCGGTTCCAGCCCCGCCGGGCTTTCGGGAATGAGGACCCCGCCCGGGTCGGCCAGGGTGGCCAGATGCCGGATCAGGTCGCTGTTCAGGTACGGCATGTCGCAGGCGACCATGAAGGCGGCAGGGTTGGCGGCGTGGTGCAGCCCCGCATGGATGCCGGCCAGTGCCCCCATCCCCGGGTGGATGTCGGCCACTTTCCGGCAGGGGAGAAAATCATACTGCTCCGGGTTGTTGGTGACGAGGAGCACCTCGTCGAAGATCTCGGCCAGCTGCCGATGGATGGCCTCGATGAAGCGCCCCCCCTTGTAGGGAAGGAGCGCCTTGTTGCTCCCCATGCGGCGCGACTGCCCGCCGGCGAGGATGACGCCGGTGATGCCGGGAATGCGCCTCCCCTGTGCGGACGCAGGTAGGGGCAGTTCATGAATCGCCCCCACGGGTGGCGCCATCGCCAGCCGCTCGTGGTGGGCATACACCGTGAACTTCCCTCCCCGGACATAACCGATGAGGGGAATCCCCGCTTCGTCGCACATCTTCACCGCCATGTCGGTGGCTGAGGTGCGGGAGGCGATGAGGGCTATTCCGAGCCGGGCGCACTTGGCAGCCATTTCGGTGGAGACCCGCCCCGAGGTGACGAGGATCGTCCCGGCCAGATCGATCCCCCTGAAGAGGGCCTCCCCGGCGATCCGGTCAAGGGTGTTGTGGCGGCCGATGTCCTCGGCAAAGAGGAGGAGGTTCCCCTCCCCGTCCCCCACGGCCGCGGAGTGGATGCCGCCGTGGCTCCGGTAATTGTCGGCCCGCCGCGCCAGCTCCTCCATGAGGCGGAACACGGCGTCGGGGGTGACGGATGCTCCATGCTCCCTCCTGGCCACCCTCTCACCGCTCTCCATGCTGAAAGTAACCCCCGTGCCGCAACCGCTGGTGAGGACCGGCTTCAGCCGCTCCGGCAGTTCGCTCCTGATCCGCACGTTAGCGATGCCGAAGTCGTCACAGACGGCCAGCATGTGGAAATCCTCGGCCCGCTCCACGAACCCCTGGTTGCGAAGGAACCCTGCAACGAGAAACCGGAGATCGTGGGGAGAAGAGATCAGCGTCGCGATCTCCCGGCCGTTCACGTGGAGCACCAGGGGAAATTCGCGGACGATGCCCGACTGTTTTTCTTCGAGACGGCCGTTGGTGTAAATGTGGATGGTTTTCATATCGTGTCAGTCCTCTTCCCTCACCCGGCCTCCGGCCACCCTCTCCCGGAGGGAGAGGGAAATCTTCCACCATACTTGGCAGAAAACTCCCCTCGCCCTCGGGGAGAGGGGCCGGGGGTGAGGGGACAAAAACCTGCTACGCCTCGCTCGCCACCCCATGCCCATGCTTCTCGATCTTGCGGAAGCGGTCGGGGATGGTGTAGTCGGTGGCCTCGGGGTGGTGCTCGAAGATGGGGAAGTACTTGGCCACGAGCACGAAGAAGAGGATGTGGGCCGCGATGATGCCGATGGTTACCACCGATTCGATGAAATTCGGGAAATATGCCGGCTGGCCGGGCTGGTGCATGGCGAACATGGAGACGTTGAAGCGGTTCAGCACGAGGCCGGCGATGACAAAGGAAGCGGCCCGAAGCTGCATCTGCTTGTCGGTCCTGATCCGTTTCGTGAGGAACATGCCGAACGGAATCAGGAGCCCCACGATCACCTCAACCGCAAAGAGGGCCGTCAGGACCGGTCGGTCGAAGAGGGGTCCGTGGGAGAGGGACGCCAGGGCATAGACCTTCACCAGCATGTAGACCCCCATGATCCAGGGGATGATCTTCGTCAGCGTGGCCAGCAGGTCGGACTCGTCGGGCTGCCCCATGTACTTGTGCACGAGGCTCGCCTCGAAGATAACGATGGAGAGGCCGGTGAAGATGGCGGAAAGCCAGAACTGAAGCGGCAGGAGCGGATTGTACCAGAGGTTGTGGAGCTTGTCGACGGCGATGAGGAAGAAGGTCCCCAGGGTCGACTGGTGGAGCGTGGAGATCATGGCCGCCAGGATGGCGAACGGCAGCTCCAGGGTCCGGAGGAGCCGCAGCGGGATGTGCCAGCCAAACCGCTCGCTCACCGGGTGGAGGAACTCCAGGAAGAGGACCGTGGTGTACGCCATGACACACATGGAGACCTCGAACATGGGGGAGTGGACGTTCCAGTTGAAGAGGACGTAGGGGCCCCGCTGGGGCTGCCCCAGGTCGAGGAGCAGGCCCACGCAGACCAGGGAGTAGCCCAGGAAGCCGGTGACGATGGCCGGCCGGACCAGGGGCTCCAGCTTCTTGATGTGGAAGACGTGGGCCACGATGCCGATAGTGAAGGCGCCGGCCGCCAGGGGGACGGCGGTGACCACGTCGAAGGAGATCCAGAGTCCCCACGGGTAGAGGTCATTCAGGTTGGTGGTGGCCCCGAGGCCGAAGATGAAGCGGACAGCGGAGGCCAAAGCCGCCCCCCCCACGAGGACCATCAGAAACTTGATGAAGCGATGGTACCCTTTGATTTCATTCATGACAATGCGTGCCGCGGTCATTGGTTCCCCTCCTTCCGGCTGTTCCGTTCCTCTTCCTCGCGCCTCACCCGGTCCTTGCGGTGCTGGAACCAGGTGACCAGCGACAGGGTGCCGCCAACGGTGAGGAAGATCCCCGGCACGAACCGCAGGGCCTGCCAGGTGTAGGAAGGGAGCGGCCGCTTGGTGACCGGCCGGAAGCCCAGTTCGTCCAGGGGCTGCTGGGTCAGATAGAGGACGCTGGTGCCGCCGGCCTCCTCCTTGCCGTAGACCACCTTGAAGTAGCGGTCGGGCTTGGCGGCCATCCGCTTCTCCGCCTCTTTCAGCATCTCGTCCCGGCTGCCGTAGGTGATGGCGGTGGGGCAGGCGGTGGCGCAGGCGGGGTGAAGGCCGTTCTTAACCCGGCTGTAGCAGCCGGTGCACTTCTTCACCAAGGGAAACGCCTTGCTCCACTCGTACTTGGGAACGCCGAAGGGGCAGGCCACCATGCAAAAGCGGCAGCCGATGCACTTCTTGGCGTTGTAGATGACAGGCCCTTCCGGCGTTTTGTGGAAGGCGCCGACGGGACAGACGGAGGCGCATGCGGGGTCGTTGCAGTGCATGCACATCTCCTTGTAGAAGGCGAACTCGTTCTGCCCGTGCTTCTCGTAGTCCTTGAACTTCACCCGGGTGAAGGTGAATTCGGACATCTGGGGCGGGTTCTGGTACCCTTCGCCGGTGAAGAACGTGGTCTTCTCACCCTTCAGCTGGTTCCACTGCTTGCAGGCAACCTGGCAGCCGCGGCAGCCGGTGCACTTGGTGGTGTCGATGAGGAACGTCTTGGTCTTGCCGTAGTCGATGGTCGAGGAGCTCATGCCCGCTTACCCCCTTTCTCGATGTTGCAGAGGAACGCCTTGAACTCCGGAATGCCGGTGTTGGCGCACCCAACGGTGGGGGTGAGGACGTTACCGCTGTCCCCCTTGGCGAGTCCCGCGTAGCCGAAGTGCCACGGCATCCCCACCTGCTCGATCATCCGCCCCTGGACGTTGAAGGGCTTGAGGCGGCTGGTGACAAGGGCCACCGCTTCGATGGAGCCCCGCTCGGTGGTGACCTTCACCGTGTCCCCCTGCTTGATCCCCTTCCGCTGGGCCAGGGTCTCGGAGAGTTCCACGAACATGTCGGGAACCAGTTCCACGAGCCACGGGAGGCTCCTGGTCATGGCACCGGCCTGCCAGTGCTCGGTCACCCGGTAGGTGGTGCCGACGTAGGGGAACTTGGCGGTATCGCTCGACACGTTCTTCGGCACCTTGACGACCGGGTTGCTCTGCACCTTGGAGAGGAGGTTCCTGGCCGGACTCTCCACTGGCTCGTAGTGCTCGGGGAACGGCCCGTCCTTCATGTCGAGGGCGTAGAGGCGGCCATGTCCCTCGGGGAGCATGATGAAGGGGTACTTCCCTTCCTTGTCGTCCTTCATGGGGGGCCAGGGACCGTCGGGGACATCCCCCTTCCACTTCTTCTCCAGCGCGTCCCAGGCGATGACCGGGCGCTTGGGGTTAAACGGCTCACCGGCCGGGTTGACGGAGGCGCGGTTGTAGATGATCCGGCGGTTCACCGGCCAGCACCAGGACCACTTGGGGAAGAGGCCGAGGCCGGTGGGGTCGGAGGCGTCCCGGCGGGCCATCTGGTTGCCGTCCTTGGTGTAGGAGCCGCAGTAGATCCAGCAGCCGGAGACGGTGGAGCCGTCGTCCTGGAGGTACTTGAACATCGGGACCTGATCCCCCTTCTTGAACTCCAGGGTCTTGTCCTTGTCGACGATGGTCATGTCCTTGGTGAAGTAGCCGTTGATCTCCCTGGCCACCATATGGACGTCGGGCTCGTGGCCGGTGCCGTAGCTCCAGGAGAGCTTGGTGATCGGCTCGGGGAACGCGCCCCCCTGCTTCAGGTAGAGGGCCTTCACCCGCTTGTAGAACTCGTCGATGATGTGGAGGTCGCTGCGGGAATCACCCAGCGGGTGGACGGCGGCGTAGCGCCACTGGGCCCAGCGGCCCGAGTTGGAGATGGAGCCTTCCTTCTCGATGGAGGAGGCGGCCGGCAACATGAAGACCTCGGTCTGGATCGACTTCGGGTCGACGCCGGGACGCTTCCAGAAGATGGAGCTCTCGGTCTCCCAGAGGTCGGCGGTGACGAGCCACTTGAGCTTGCCAAGGGCCTCCCGGGCCTTGCCGGAATCGGGGCCCCCCACGGCCGGGTTCATCCCCATGCAGACGAGCCCTTCCAGTTCTCCCTTCCCCATCTTCTCCATGATCTTCACGTAGGAGTAGTTCCCCGACCGCTTGGGGAGGTAGTCGTAGCAGAAGTCGTTCTCGGCCGTGGCGTTCTCGCCGTACCAGGCCTTGAGGAGGCTCGTGATGTACTTGGGGGTGTTCCCCCACCAGTTGGCGCTCTTGGGGTCCTTGGTCTTGGGGGTCCACTTCTCGTTGTAGGCCTTCAGGTCCACGTTGTCGAACTCCGGCGACTTGAGGTAGCCGGGGAGGATGTGGAAGAGGAGCCCGTAGTCGGTGGAGCCCTGGACGTTGGACTCGCCCCGCAAGGCGTTCACGCCGCCGCCGGCGATGCCGATGTTCCCCAGCAGCATCTGGAGGAGCGCCACGGCCCGGACGTTCTGGCTGCCGTGGGTCGACTGGGTGATCCCCATGGCGTAGAGGATGGTCCCCGCCTTGTCGGCGCGACCGGTGCCGCAGAACGCCTTGGCCACCTTGAGGTAGTCTTCCTTTTTCGTGCCGGTGATGGCGCAGACGGTGTCCACATCATAGCGCCGGTAGTGGTTCTTCAGGAGTTGGTAGACGGACTTGGGATCCTTCATGCCCATGTCCCGCTTGGGCTTGCCGTCGGCGGTGGTGGCGTAGGCCCAGGACTTGAGGTCGTAGGTCTTCTCCTGATCGTCGAAGGCGCAGAACATGCCGTCCTGGAAGTCGAACTGCTCCGAGACGATGAACGTGGCGTTGGTGTACTCGCGGACGTACTCCTCGTGGATCATGTTGTTCTGGAGGGCGAAGTTGATTATCCCCCCCAGGAAGGCGATGTCGGTCCCCGGACGGATCTGGGCGTAGATGTCCGACTTGGAGGCCGTGCGTGTATAGCGCGGATCGACGGCAATGAGCTTGGCGCCGCTGTCGAGCGCCTGCTCGATCCACTTGAACGAAACAGGGTGGTTCTCGGCCGGGTTGCAGCCGATGGCCAGGATTACGTCGGAGTTCTTCAGGTCAATCCAATGGTTGGTCATGGCACCACGACCGAATGAAGCCGCCAGACCGGCGACCGTTGACGAGTGTCAAAGTCGGGCCTGGTGTTCGAGCTGCCCCACCCCCATGGCGCGGGCGAATTTGGTCCAGAGGTAGCACTCTTCGTTATCAAGACCGGCGCCGCCGAAGAAGGCCATGCCATCGGTGCGGTTCACCACGTACTCTTTGTTGTCCTTCTTGTTGAGCTCAGTCTTCTTGAAGGACTTGTCGCGGGTTTCCTTCATCCGCTGGGCGATCCGGTCAAGGGCCCAGTCCCAGCTCTTCTCTTCCCATGTGTCGGAGCCGGGCGCCCGGTACTTCACCTTCTGGAGCCGGTTCTCGTTGTTGGCGATCTGGAAGAGCGCGCCCCCCTTGGGACAGAGCGCCCCCTGGTTGATCGGGTGCTGCGGGTCACCTTCGGCGTTCACCACCCTGCCGTCCTTGGTGTGGACGATCAGGCCGCACCCAACCGAGCAGAACGGACAGATGGTGGTCGTGGTCTTCAGCCCCTTGGTCCGGAGCTCGGGAGCATCGACGCTCGCCTCCCCCGGCTTGCCGGAGAGCGCGATGGCCGCGCCGGCCAGTGCCCCCCGCTGCAGAAACTGCCTGCGTGAAATTCCCATTTCACAAACCCCCTTCGAAGAGATCGGGCCATGGAGCCCGTTGCGTTGAATGTGACAACGGGCTCACAAGGGCAACCTCCGTGCCAATACCGTTTACACGTCTACATTATCGACAACACACTGGAATAATTGGAATTCACAGATTTTTCACGGCAACAGGAACATACCGTGTGGAATCTTGTCTTGCGGAATCCTGGCCGCGTCTGTATCATTTTGTCCATGTAGACATACTAAAAACTAATGAAACGAACGGCATCGGCGGGCACGGAAAATCATCATGAAAGCACGCATTCTCATTTGCGACGACGAGGAAGGGATCAGGCGCTACCTCCAGAAGATGTTCCTGGCCAAGGAGTACGATGTGGAAACCTTTGCCGACGGAACGAGCCTTCTGGCACGTATTGAGGGGGGAACGGAGGGTGATGCCGACATCCTCCTTCAGGACGTGCGGATGCCGGACATGGACGGGATCGAGGTGCTGAAGCGGGTGAAGAAGCTCCGGCCGGCCATGCCGGTGGTGGTGATGACCGCCTTCGGCACCATCGACGCGGCCGTGGAGGCGATCAAGCTGGGGGCCTACGACTACGTCACCAAGCCGTTCCCCAAGGAGAAGATCCTCGGCCTCATGGAGAACGCCCTCCAACTGGACCTCCTCATGAAGGAGAACCGGGTGCTGAAGGAGGAGCTCTCCCGCCCCGACATCCCCGACAACATCGTCTTCACCAGCGCGAAGTTCCGGGAGGTCTACGACCTCACGGTCCAGGTGGCCGGCAGCGACGCCAACATCCTGGTCCTCGGCGAATCGGGTACCGGCAAGGAGCTTATCGCGGGCGCGATCCACGTGAACAGCCAGCGCAAGGGGCGGCGCTTTCTCTCCATCAACTGTGCGGCCCTGTCTGACACGCTCCTGGAGAGCCAGCTCTTCGGCCACGTGCGCGGTGCCTTCACCGGCGCCATCACCACCCAGAAGGGGCTCCTGGAGGAGGCCGACGGCGGCACCCTCTTCCTGGACGAGATCGGCGATGTCTCCGCCGCGGTTCAGGCGAAGCTGCTGCGGGTCATCCAGGAGCGGGAGTTCATCCCCGTGGGGGCCACCAAGCCCAAGAGCGTCGACATCCGCTTCGTGGCCGCCACCAACAAGGATCTGGCCAAGGAGGTCGCGGCCGGACGATTCCGGGAGGACCTCTACTACCGGCTCAACGTCATCACCATCGCCCTCCCCCCTCTGCGGGAGCGGCGCGAGGACATCGAGCCCCTGGCCATGCACTTCCTTGCCAAGTATGCCCGCCGCATCCGGAAGAATATCCGCGGGTTCACGCCCGAGGCGCTCCAGTCCCTCCAGGGGTACCGCTGGCCCGGCAACGTGCGGGAGCTGGAAAACGTCGTCGAGCGGGCCGCCATCCTCACCCGGGGCGACCTGGTCACTCCCGAAGTCCTCCCCATCCGCCCCCGGGAGGATGCGCCACTTCTCCGGCCGGACAACCTGCTCGTTTCCCTGGAGGAGATGGAGCGGGAGCACATCGAGCGGGTCTTGCGCCAGACAGGCTTCCACAAGAGCCGCACGGCGGAGATCCTCGGCATCTCCCGCAAGACCCTCGACCGCAAGATCGTGGAGTATGCCCTCGCCATCCCCGGCCAAGGGATCTCCGGAACCCTGGACGACTGAATGGGACCGAAGCGCTTCCCCATCCGCCTCAAGCTCACCTTCGCCACCCTCATCCCCCTCTTCGTGGCCTCGGTCATCTGCTGGGTCATCGGCATCTCCATCATCAACTCCCGGATCGTGACCCAGGCCCAGGAAAAGGTCCGCACCGACCTGAACTCGGCCCGGGCCGTCTACCAGAGCGAACTTGACCACATCCGGGACGTGGTCAAGTTCACCGCCACCAACCCCTTCACCTCCATGATTATCTCCCAGGGGGACCGCGCGACCCTCAACAACCTCCTCTCACCGCGGATGGCCAGCGAAGGGCTCGACTTCCTCACCGCCGTGGACCGGTCGGGCCGGGTCGTCTTCCGGGCCAGCAACCACGGGGCCTTCGGCGACAGCAAGATCAACGACCAGATCGTCTCCCGGGCGTTGCAGGGCGAGCACATCGCCGGCACCGAGGTGATCCCCCCCGGGGAACTGGTGAAAGAAGGGAAAGAGCTGGCCGCCAAGGCGTCCATCCAGATCCTCCCCACCCTCCACGCCCGCCAGCGGGACGAGTCCGTGGAGCGCTCCGGCATGGCCATGGTGGTATCGGTGCCGGTGCGGGACCAGGCCGGGACGGTCGCGGGTGCCCTCTACGGAGGAGTTCTCCTCAACGGCAACAACACCCTGGTGGACCGGATCAAGAAGATCGTCTTCGAAGCGGTGAGCTACCAGGGGGAGGACGTGGGAACCGCCACCATCTTCCTGGGGGACTTGCGGATAGCCACCAACGTCCTCCTTTCGCCGGAACGGCGGGCCATCGGCACGAGGCTCTCGGAGGAGGTCTACAACCGGGTCCTCCTGGCCCGCGAGAAATGGGTGGGACGGGCCTTTGTGGTGAACGACTGGTACTACTCCGCCTACGAGCCGATCCTGAACCTCCAGGGGAAGCCGGTGGGATCCCTCTACGTGGGGGTCATGGAACGCCCCTTCCTGGAGATGAAACGGGAGATATCCCTCATCTTCGGGGTGGTCCTCCTCTGCGGCTCCCTCATCGGGCTGGCCATTTCGAGCTTCATCGCCTCGCGCCTCGCCCGCCCCATCAAGGAACTGGAAAACGCAGCCCGCCGGATCACCGCCGGCGAACGCGACAGTGCCATAACCATCCAGACCCGCGACGAGATCGGCGACCTGGCAGGGGAGTTCGCCCAGATGACCAGAACCCTCGCCCAGCGGGAGGAGGACATCCGGAAGCTGAACCGGGACCTGGAGCAGAAGGTGCTGGACCGCACGGCCCAGCTGGAGGAAAAGAACCTCCTTCTTGTGAAGACCCAGGAGGACCTGGTCAGGGCGGCAAAGCTGGCCGACATCGGCATGCTGGCCGCCGGCGTGGCCCACGAGATCAACAACCCCCTGGCGATCATCCGGGGGAACACGGAGCTGCTCCAGATGGCGATCCCCGAGGACGACCCGAGCCGGGAGGAGGTGGACACCATCGCCCAGCAGACGGGACGGGTGGAGCGGATCGTGGGGAGCCTCCTCAAGTTCGCCCGCCAGCAGAAGAAGGAACTGGGAACGGTGGAGGTCAACAGGCTCCTGGATGAGATCCTCAAGCAGGTGGGGCACCAGATTCCCCTTGCCGGCATCGACATCCGACGGGACTACGCCGCCGACATCCCCCTTCTGGAAGGAGACGGCGACCAGCTCCGCCAGGTCTTCACCAACCTGATCCTCAACGCCATCCAGGCCATGAAGGAGGGGGGAACTCTCACGGTAAGCACCTCCCGCGACAGCGCCGGAGAAACCTGCACCGTTGCCGTGGAGGACACGGGGGCCGGCATCCCCCCCGAAAACCTCAAGAAAATCTTCAGCCCCTTCTTCACCACCCGCAACGACGGGACCGGCCTCGGCCTCGCGGTTTCCTACGGCATCGTCAGGGATCACGGGGGGAATATCCAGGTGGAGAGCGTTGTGGGAGCGGGGAGCACCTTCCGGGTGGTGCTGCCACTGAAGCAGGGGGAGCAGAAAAATGCCATCGCCCTCTCAGACCGTTGACGGCCCTCCATATCTGGCCTAAGATATTAAAAAACGAGGAACAAAATGGCAAAAAGACTCCCTCTGAAAATCGAAAAGATCCTTGAAGAAACCAAGGGCATGTTGAGCGCCATTTATGCCCAACGGCTGAAGGAGATCATCCTCTTCGGCTCATACGCCCGCGGGGATTTCTCGGAGGGATCCGACATAGACCTTCTCCTCCTGCTGGATAACGTCAACAATCCAGCAATGGAGCACGACCGCTACTTCCCCGCAATCTGTGAACTTTCCCTTAAGCATGATACCGTCGTTTCCGTTATTCCGATGGACTACGACACATACCTCTCCAAGAAAACCCCTCTTATTCTTAACGCCCGCAGGGAAGGGGTACCGTTATGATCAACTCGGTTCGCGAATTGCTCGACAAATCAGCGCAAAGCATCGGGGCCGCAGAAACCCTCATGCGCGAGCAGTACGTGGATTTTGCCGCTGGCCGTGCGTACTATGCGATGTTCTATGCTATTGAAGCGCTGCTGTTGAGTCGAGACATGAGCTTTTCCAAGCACTCGGCGGTCATAGCAGCCTTTGGCAAGGAGTTTGTGAAGGCCGGCACATTCGACAGCCGCTTTCACCGGTATCTGCTCAATGCATTCGACCTTCGCAATGCTGGGGACTACGGAATCATTCATTCCGTCAGCGAGGAAAAGGCGCGGCAAACGATCGAAGAGGCAAAAGAACTGCTCGCCGTCGTAACCAACTATTTAAGCGACGAATAGACCAGCTATCATGCTCAGCCCGAAGGCTCGTGAAGAAATGAAGTAGGCCGCAGCAGCCGCCTTGAGGCAGCCGCCGTGGATGAGGAATGGAATCGTTGATGCCGACCTCTGGCTTGATTATCTGACCGAGTACAATGAATTCATAAACCATCGGCGCAAGCCGGAGACGCCGTTTATCGAAACCCGGATGCTCCTGTAGCGCCCGGACCCGCCCGCCTTCTCTTCCCGCAACTTCGCACACCCACCGCCGACCATTCAGGAACTCCCCAGCCCGTACTCTTTGATCTTGCGGTAGAGGGTGTTCCTGCCGATGCCCAGGACCTTCGCCGTCTCGGTGATGTTCCACCGGTACTGTTCCAGTGCCTGCCTGATGGTTTCCTCCTCGGTATCCTTGAGACACCGCCGCGCAGACCCGCCCCCTTCTCCCCCCATGGCTGTGATCAGCCTCCTTTCAAGCGCCCGCAGGGAATCGAGCATCCGCTGCAGCTCATCGGCACCCAGCTTCCGCAGCTCATCTACGCTGACGTCGGTTCGCCAGAGCCGCTCCGGGGATAGGGAGACATCCCCCTCCCCGACTTGCGGGAACAGGGGAGAAAGGGTGTCGGCGGCCAAGGCTGCGCTGTTCAGCAAGGTGCTCTCCAGGTGCTCGGGAAGGATGGTGTCGCCGGCGCACATGACCACGGCGCGCCGGATGACGTTGGCAAGCTGGCGGATGTTGCCCGGCCACCCGTACCCCTGCAGAAGCCGCAGCGCCGGGGGTGAAATCCGCAGCGCTGCGTTGAGCTGACGGACAAAGTGCTCCGCCAGTTGGGGAATATCCTCGGAACGGGAGCGGAGCGGCGGGATTTCGAGCCGGACCACGTTGAGCCGGTAGTAGAGATCCTCGCGGAACGTCTTCTCCCGGATGGCCTGCTCCAGGTCCACGTTGGTGGCGGCGATCACCCTCACGTCGGTCTTGATGGGTTTTTCACCCCCCACCCGCATGAACTCGCCGGTTTCCAGCACCCGCAGCAGTTTCACCTGAATTTGCGGACTGGCATCGCCGATTTCATCGAGGAACAGGGTGCCGCGGTTGGCCAGTTCGAAGATGCCGCGACGGGGCTGGGCCGCGCCGGTGAAGGCCCCTTTCTCGTGGCCGAAGAGCTCGCTTTCCAGGAGGTTCTCCGGCAGGGCACCGCAGTTGACCGGAATGAACGCCTGATCCGCCCGCCCCGAGGCGGAGTGGATGAATCGGGCCAGGACCTCTTTTCCGGTGCCGGTACTTCCCTGGATCAGCACGGTGACATTCTTGGTGGCGATCTTGTGGGCCACGGATACGAGCCGCCTCATGCCCGGGGATGCCCCCACCTGGAAACCGACGGCCCGGGCCACCTCGGCCCACTCTTCGGCGGCGGCGCTCCCCTGCTGGAGGTTGAACCCGTGGCTGGCGGCCTTCTCGATCAGGGTCTCGACTTCGTCGATGTCATCAAAGGGCTTTTCCAGATATTCGTAGGCACCCAGCTGCATGGCCGCGACTGCCGTCTTGATGGTGCTGTAGCCAGTCATGATGATGACTTCGCAGGCGGGCTGCCGGGCCTTGATTGCCTGCAGAAGGGTCAGTCCGTCGGTATCCGGCAGCTTCAGGTCCACCATGGCCACGGTGAAGCGGTGCTCTTCGATGGCCCGCATCGCTTCCGGCTCCTTCGACGCCGTGACAACGTCATACCCTTTTCTGGTCAGCAGGCGGCGGAAAAAGGTGCAGACATCCGCCTCGTCATCGATAATCAATACCTTGATCTGTGACATTCTCTCTCCGTTTTGATCACTGCTGCTCTATGGGAAGGAGCAGCGAAAAGGTGCTCCCCTCCCCAAGCCGGCTCTCCACCTCGATGGTGCCGTTATGGGACTCGGCAATCCCCAGGCTGACCGAGAGACCGAGGCCAGTCCCCTTGGTCGCCTCCTTGCTCGTGTAAAAGGGGGTAAAAATCTTCGACAGGTTCTCCGGGGCGATGCCGACGCCGTTGTCCCTCACGCTGAGGACGGCCCACTTCTTCCGGTCCTTCACCAGCAGCGCCGTCGCCACCGTGATGACCTTCTCCTTGCGGTCGACCTCCCCGAGCGCATCCCGGGCGTTGATCAGCAGGTTGGTCAGCACCTGCTGGATCTGGGAGCCGTTGGCGGTAAGCCGCGGCAGGAAGGGGGCAAGCTGCTCGACAATTTTGATCTGGTTCCGGTTGATCTGGTACTGGATCATGCTCAGAACCCGCTCCACCTCGGCATTCAAGTCGATGTCCGTTACCGGCGGCTGATTCTGCCGGGAGAAGGTCAGCAGGTTCTGGATGATCCGTTTGCAGCGCAGGCCCGAATTGACTATGTCTTCCAGCACCTCGGCCCGGTCGTACTGGGCATCCTGCTGGAGCTCCCTGAGGAGTAGCTGCGCCGTGCCGATGATGACGGTCATGGGGCTGTTCAGCTCGTGGGCCACCCCGGCCGTCATCTCTCCGAGGGCCGCCAGCTTTGCCGTCTGGACCAACTGCGCCTCCATCTTGGTCTTGTCGGTGACATCCTTGATGATGATCGTCACGGCCAACAGCTGCTTCTCTTCGTTGAACACCGGGTAGTAGGAAATATCGAGGAGCAGCCCCGCGTCGGTCTGCCAGCGCTGGAAAACCGGTTTCCCGGTCCGCTGGACCTCCTTGATGGGGCAGTTCTCGCAGGGATGGGTGCGGCCGTGGAGCCTGGCAAAGCACTTGTTGCTCACCGCCTGGTTCCAGAATCCGCTCATTGCCGGAGAAAGCCGATTGTTGTGAAGCAGGACGTTGTAGTCGGTGTCCACCAGGAAAATCGGGTCAGTAACCGCCAGGAAGGTCTCCTCCCACTCCTTCTTGGCCCGCGAGACCTGCTTGTAGAGCCGGGCGTTCTGGATACTGATGGAGAGCTGGTCGGCCAGATGCTGGACAAAGCTGAGATCCGCCTCGTTGTAGGCGCCGTCGATGATGCTGGCGACAATGAGGGCGCCGATCACCTCGTCGCGCTGGAACATCGGCGCAATCGCCAGGGACCGGAGCGGCCCCGGATAGTTGGGATTGATCTGAATGTGACTGAGTTCTTCCGGCGTCAGGTTGTAAATCCCGGCCTTCCTGTTACTGATAACGTTCAGCGTCGGTGAGTGGGCAGGGAAATTGTCGATTCTGCAGAAATCCCGCGGCATCAGGGCCATGAGCCGCAACTCGCCGTCACGGACCCTCACGAGACCGAGAAAATCGCAGGGAAGGGTCTGGGGAAACTTGGTGAACGCCCGTTCGAGGATATCCTCCATGGACATGTCGATGTTGATGTCGCGCGTCAGCTGCTGGAGGATCTCCAGGCGGCTGTTCTGCTTGAGGATCTCCTGGTTGCGCTTTTTCAGCTCGATATAGTAGTTGAGCTTGGAGGAGTCGACCCCGGTCAGCTGCTCAAGGAGTTTTTCCCTGTTTTCCATGGCTTTTCCCTGTTACATCGCCTTGCGAAATATTTTCTCGATGTCCTCCACCGTCGCATTGCGGGGGTTGGTCACCAGGCAGGCATCGTTCAAGGCGTTGCGGCTCAACAGCGGTATGAACTCCTCCCGCAGCCCCATGGCGCCGAGCCCCTTGGCAAGACCGATGTCGGCGATCAACTCGCGGATACCTTCGATGGCCAGCCAGGCTCCCTCCTCCGCGCCGGTGTTGCGCACGTCCTTCCCCAGGGACCAGGCGATATGCTTGAACCGCTCCGGGCAGGCCGGGAGATTGAACTCCATGACATGGGGGAGGATCGAGGCGTTGGCCTCGCCGTGGTGCTGGTCCAGGAGGCCGTCCACCTGGTGGGTCATGGCGTGGGTGGCGCCAAGGATGGCGTTGGAGAAGGCGATGCCCGCCGTCAGGCTCGCCATGGCCATGTTGGTGTTGGCCTCCATGTCACCCCGGTCGGCCACCGCCCGGCGCAGGTTGGCCGCGATGAGCTGGATCGCCTTGCAGGCGTGGATGTCGGTCAGGGGGGTAGCCGCCAGGGAGACGTAAGACTCGATGCCGTGGGTGAGGGCATCCATGCCGGTGGCGGCCGCCAGCTTCGCGTCCTTGGTCCTGAGAAGCTCCGGATCGACGATGGCGATATCCGGCACCAGGGATTTGGAGATGATGGACATCTTCAGCTTCCGCTCGGTGTCGACGATGATGGCGAACTGGCTCACCTCGGAACCGGCTCCGGCGGTGGAGGGAGCGATCACCATCGGCGGGAGCGGCCGGGAAATCCTGTTAATCCCCTCGTAGTCGCGCAACTCCCCCCCGTTGCTGGCAAGGATGGCCACTGCCTTGGCCACGTCGGTGGGGCTCCCCCCACCGACGGCGACGATGGCGTCGCACCCCGAGGCCAGGTAGTGCCTTGCCCCCTCCGACACCTCGAAATCCTTCGGATTGGAGGTGAGGGACGAATAGATTTCCGTTTCCAGGCCGACGGCATGGAGGTAATGGAGCGCCTTGTCAACCCAGCCGGCGTTGATCACATCCTCGTCGCTGACCAGAAACACCTTGGAGGCGCCGATCCGGGCGGCGCTCTCGCCGATCTGGCTCAGGGAACCCTGGCCGAAGATGATCTCCGGCGCCACGAATTTGCTGATGTTCACAGTGTCTCCTTCACGGGGAACGATACGTTTACAGCCGTATACAGGTGCAATTCCCGTGCAAAACCCGCCAACTGAACGTTTACGGCACAATGCCCGCAACGGCTCGCCAACATTGTTCCATTTTGGAACCATGTCTATTGTTCCATTTTAGCGCATTGCGTTCCAGGATGGTACGAAGAATATCTTCTGGGTGGACTGATGCCTCGCGTCCCTTCGATTCAGTAGTTATGGAATATGTGTCCTGGCTGCCCAGGTGCAAATCGAAAATGAGAAAACGGCTGCCTGGCTACTTTGCGGCCTTGTAAGGTGGACATGGAATCATCGAAATCCTCATCAGACAGAAAAGCCCGCTTTCGGCCACGGGCTTTTCGAACTTTTCGAAGGGGGGAGTTTGAAGGAAGGGGAGTTAAGGAATCAGAAATCAACCCGCCATATCGATGATGCCACCTCTGCAAGACGAATCTGGCGTGCCTGGATTTTGCTTTCATTCCACTCGTCGTAATGCTCGGCAATCGCCTTTGTTATCTGGAAATCACTGGTCGCGTAGATTTCCCGCTTCTTTTCATACTCTCCATTGCCCAGCTGCCGGTTTTCCTTCGCCTCCAACGGGGTCATGTTGCCAAGGCGGTATATCAGCCTGTCCTGCTTTGCCTCTTCAATGTATGACCAGACTTCCGAAGGGCTTTCAGGCAAAACATGTTCGAGATTATAGGTCGCGCTTTCAAAATCGAAATCCTGCCCTGATTGCTGCCGCTCTATCTGGAACAGTATGTAGCGGACAACCTTGCGGTTCCTGGTGTTGGTAGTCCGCAATTCCTTCTCAGCGAATGCTGCCTTGAATTGACGGTCGTCAGGATAAATCTCTTTCAGGACGTTCAATACCGCCGGTGTCGAACCGAGAGAGCCGTCAGTAATCTTCCAGGCCGCTTCGTTGTAAGTGCGTTCCTGATCATGCGTCTGCAGGTTGCAGATTACGTTGTAACGGAAAGAAATGACCGCGACTGCCCGAAGTATCCTGGTGAATGTTATTCGATCCGTTGCGGCGAACCGCTCATAACACGCCAACAACATGGCCAGCGGCTGGCGTACATTGAACATCAGCAGTTGTTGTAACGCCTGGTATTCGTCATCATTCCAGAATGGTTTCTGGGGATCCCGCAAAGCGGCATACACTTCCGCGCTGCTATCCAGCCCGCGCAGCAGTTCGAATGCCTGCTCACGGGTATTGATCTTGCGGCGAATTGTCTTGAACAGATCGGCTTTTCGCACCAGCCGGTTTTTGCTGTTCCAGTAGACCCGTAGAAACTCCGGGAAACTCTCACTCCCCAGCAGTCCTACGATACGCTCCCAGCGCTCTTCCAGAGCTTTCAGTTCCGTTTCGTGCGAATCGCCGGAACTGATCACCGAGAACAAGTAGTTTTTGAGCAGGTCTGTTGCCGATAGCCGAACGCCACGGGCATTGAGGGTTTCAAACACCTTGAAGGCATTCAGTTCGTCGGTGACTGTGATTACCGTAAAAAAGAGCTTATCCACCAGGCTGTCGATAAAGGAAGCCAGTTTTTCACCGCTGTCTACTTTTTGCCCGGCATACCCCTTGACCTTGTCCTTGAACCAGATGAATGCCTTGCGCAGTTGATGTTCCGATGCGTTCAAGCCGCGTTGCGGCAGGGATTCCAACGGCACCAGATAGGTTTGATAAAAGCGGTTGTTATGGCGGTTAAGTTCGAGTTTTGAGCGGGGCACCAGGGAAACCGGGTCCACATAGCCGATATAGCTGTTCTGCAGATTATCCCTGCGCCGCTGGTTCTTGTCCGGATCAACGTCCGCTGCCACCAGGTCTTTCAAGTGGCCAAGCGCGGCCAGGATCATGACACTGATGGTTGTCAGGCGCTGCTGTCCGTCGATGATATCAAAACGCTTACTGTCCGGAGACTGCAACACCAGATACCCCATGTAATGGGCAGGCTCACCGTCGGCATCAAGCAGGCCAAGCATATCCTGCCATAAATCGTCCCACTCATCTTCGCCCCAGGAGTAGTCGCGCTGGAAGGGTGGTACCCGATAGACAAGGCCATTTCCCAACAACTGACGAAAAGTCTGGTTTGCAGTATTGAAGTTCATCGCGGACATATCTTGCTCCTCCCCGGCATCCAGCCCAGATCCTTCTCGAGCGCATTTTGAAAGTCCCCACCCTGGTGCAGGATGTCTAATCTTTCACGTTAAGGGCGCCCCCCTTTTTCTCCATTATCAGCTAGCCTTAACTGCCTCGTCCGGTACAAGACAGACTCCAGCCCACAACCGACCGCCTGGGCGTATTTACATACTCATCTCATAACATGTTTGTTACATGCCTTCAAGATGCTGCCAGGGGGTTACGCTAGGGAAGATAAATCAGGTCGCACCCGCGGCACTTCCCGTACCGCTGCGCCGGGAGGAAAACGTTGATGGTGAGACAGTGGGGGCACTGCCAGAAAGCAAAGCTGGTGACTTCCCGGCCGGCGAGGGTGCTGAACAGCCAGCGATAGTAGGCATCCCAGTCGTACTTCGGAGGCTGCGCGGCCTGTTCAACCAATTGTTCCAGCAGCATGGGAACCTCCCTTGTCGTCTGGCATCAGTGTACACCACAACAGCCCACAAAAAAACCGCTCCGTCGGCACGAAGCAGACAGGAGCGGTTTTTTTCAGAAACCGGGTCGGCGGCATGTTCCGGATCAAGCCTCCCCGCGGGCTTCGGTGTACTTCAGAGCCGCAGCCCGGATAGCATCCATTCGCCTTTGTTCCGCATTTTCCACGAATGAACAGAACGCCTCGCGCATGATATCCGAGGCGCTCATTTTCTTCTTTTCCATGAGCCGCCGGATCTCCTCCATCTGATCGTCGGTGACCCGTACCGATATGACCGTCGGCTTGGGGTTCACGCTGACCGGTTTTCCCATTATTCACCTCCTGACCATGAAATGACTGCATCCGGCCTCGCCGGTTTTTCTCAGACAACCTGCGACAGGTAGTGGCAAGTTCAGTACCAATAGCCCCACGGGACAGGGGCCGGTTTCCGGCGAAAATGGAGCCAAGCCGGCGACTGCCGAGGCTTTTCTAATTTGCTGCCGGCGAACGACCAAAGGGAGCACCAGGGAGAGGACAGGGGGGGCGTGGTGTTCCACAACATCACAACCGTTCCAGAACAGAACGCGAGCCTGCACCAATTCAGAACAGCGTTAACGTAGAGCCACATCCCCGATTTGCCCATCAAAGCTAACCTCAAAATTCAATTGTTGCTGTGAATTCAATTAATTACCACCGCCTATCCCCTCCCCCTCCAAATTTGGTATGCGGCTTGCCTTAGTCCCAAACAGCCGTTCTAAAAAACCGTATGACAACTGACAGGTTGAACAGAGAAAGTTTTCACCGCAGTGGCAGAACGCCACACACCAACAAGGAGGAAGTACACATGGCACTGGCAGATCAGACTTTCGGATTCTTTATTCCCACCGTTACGCTCATGGGGGTCGGCTCTTCCAAGGAGACCGGCGCGCAGGTAAAGGCGCTGGGCGCCCGGAAGGCGCTCCTGGTGACCGACAAGGGGATCTCGGCCATGGGGATGGCCGACCAGATCAAGGAGCAGGTGGAAGCCGCCGGCGTCGCGGTCGTCATCTTCGACGGCGCCGAGCCGAACCCCACCGACACCAACGTCCACGACGGCGTCAAGGTCTATCAGGAGAACGGCTGCGACTCCATCATCTCCCTCGGCGGCGGCAGCTCCCACGACTGCGCCAAGGGGGTGGGCCTCGTGATCGGCAACGGCGGCCACATCCGCGATTTCGAAGGGGTTAACAAATCCACGAAGCCGATGCCCCCCTTCGTCGCCATCAACACCACCGCCGGCACCGCCTCGGAGATGACCCGCTTCTGCATCATCACCAACACTGACACCCACGTGAAGATGGCCATTGTCGACTGGCGCTGCACCCCGAACATCGCCATCAACGACCCGGTCCTCATGCTCGGCAAGCCCGCGCCCCTCACCGCCGCCACCGGCATGGACGCCCTCACCCACGCGGTCGAGGCCTACGTCTCCACCATCGCCACCCCCATCACCGACGCCTGCGCCCTCCAGGCCATCAAGCTGATCGCCGAGTACCTGAGCCCGGCCGTGGCCAATGGCGACAACCTGGAAGCCCGGGACCGGATGGCCTACGCCGAGTACCTGGCCGGCATGGCGTTCAACAACGCGAGCCTCGGCTACGTCCACTCCATGGCCCACCAGCTGGGGGGCTTCTACAACCTTCCCCACGGGGTCTGCAACGCCATCCTGCTGCCGGCGGTTTCCGAATTCAACGCCATCGCCTGCCCGAAGCGGTACGCCGACATCGCCGTGGCCCTGGGCGAAGACATCACCGGCCTTGCCCCCCTGGATGCCGCCGCCAAGGCCATTGCCGCCATCCGCAAGCTCTCGGCGGCCATCGGCATCCCGGCCGGCCTCAAGGAGCTGAACGTGAAAGAAGGGGACCTGAAGGTCATGGCCGAGAACGCCAAGAAAGACGCCTGCCAGCTGACCAACCCGCGCAAGGCGACCTTGGAGCAAGTGATCGGCATCTTCAAAGCGGCGATGTAGACGGCTGCCGCTTTCGCGCAATCCCGGCGTTGCCCTTCGCGATGCTCTTGTGCGGCGTAGCGCTGCTACGCCTCCGCGGCATCACTCGGACGCCTTGGCCTTGCACGAATTCGACACCCGTAATAGTTGCAGATAACAACCAACACTCTCCGAGCCTCCCGGCCTAACAGGGAAACCTCACGGCCCAGGGCCACCGGGTGCCGCCGGAAACGGCGGCGCCTCCCTTTCGGAAAGGAGAACCATCAATGAGAAACGCTATCTATAGAAAGGGAGCAATCAGTTCATGGATAAGATAATCCGCGTAAACATGGCCGACCTGAGCACCAGGATCGAGGCGGTCCCCGCTGAATGGGCGGGGCTTGGCGGCCGCGGCCTGACCTCGACCATCGTTGCCGCAGAGGTCCCCCCCACCTGTCACCCCCTGGGCCCCAGCAACAAACTTGTCTTCGCCCCGGGACTCCTTACCGGAACGCCGGCCGCCAACTCGGGCCGCCTCTCGGCCGGGGCCAAGAGCCCCCTGACCGGCACCATCAAGGAGAGCAACGCCGGAGGCACCGCGGCCCAGATGCTCGCCCGCCTTGGCATCAAGGCGCTGATCATCGAGGGAATCCCCAAGGCCGATGCCTGGTACAGCCTCCACGTCTCCATGGACGGGGTGACCGTTCAGGAAGAAGCGGAACTGGTGGGGAAAGGGAATTTCGCCGTCATCGAGGCCCTTGAGGCCCGCCTCGGGAAGAAGACCGGCATCCTCACCATCGGCCCGGCCGGCGAGCTGAAGATGACCGCAGCCAACATCTCCGTCAAAGACCCGGACAGCAAGATCCGCAGCCACGGCCGCGGGGGGGTGGGGGCCGTCATGGGCTCCAAGAAGATCAAGTTCATCTCCATCAACGACGAGGGGGCCCCCAAGGTTCCGATCGCCGATCCGGAGAAATTCAGGACCGCCTCCCGGGCCTTTGCCAAGGCGCTCCTGGACCACCCCGTGAGCGGCGAAGGTCTCCCCACCTATGGCACCAACGTCCTGGTCAACATCCTCCACGAGGCGGGAGGGCTGCCGACCCGGAACTTCACCGCAGGGCAGTTCGACAGCCACGACAAGATCTCCGGCGAGACCTTGCACGAGACCATCGTCGCCCGGGGGGGCAAGCACAAGCACGGCTGCCACGCCGGTTGCATCATCCAGTGCTCCCAGGTCTACCACGACAAGGAGGGGAAATACGTCACCTCCGGCTTCGAGTACGAGACCATCTGGGGGCTCGGCGCCGACTGCTGCGTTGACAACCTGGATGATATTGCCAGGGCCGACAACCTCATGGACGACATCGGCATCGACTCCATCGAGACCGCCGTCATGTTCGGCGTTGCCATGGAGGCGGGCATTCTCCCCTTCGGCGACGGTAAAGGGATCATCCGGCTGCTCGAAGAAGAAATCGCCAAGGGTACCGCGCTGGGCCGCATCCTCGGCGGCGGAGCGGGCTCCGTGGGCAAGGCCTACGGCGTCACCCGGGTACCGGTGGTTAAGAACCAGGGGATTCCGGCCTACGACCCCCGGTCGGTGAAGGGGATCGGCATCACCTACGCCACCAGCACCATGGGGGCCGACCACACCGCCGGCTACACCATCGCCACCAACATCCTCAACGTGGGGGGGTTCGTGGACCCGCTGAAGAAGGACGGCCAGGTGGAGCTTTCCCGCAACCTCCAGATCGCCACGGCAGCGGTGGATTCCACGGGGATGTGCATCTTCGTCGCCTTCCCGGCCCTTGATATCCCCGAGTGCCTGCCGGCCTTGATCGACATGATCAACGCCCGTTTCGGCATCAGCCTCACCGGCGACGACGTGACCAACCTGGGGAAATATATCCTGAAGACCGAGCGGCAGTTCAACATCGCGGCCGGATTTACCAGTGAGCACGACCGCCTGCCGGAGTTCTTCAAGACCGAGCCGGTGGCGCCCCACAACGCCGTCTGGGATTTCAGCGACGCCGAGATCGACGAATTCTGGAACTTCTGAAACGCCGGCGCGGACACCTCCCGTGTCCGCGCCCTTTACCAAGGCAAGGCCAAGGGGCCGTGGGGGAGAAGCGCAATGGAGATCACCGTAAAACTGTTCGCCATGTTCCGTGTCGGGCGTTTCGCCGCGGGCACCTATAAATACCGGGATGGGATTACCCCGGCGGACATCGCCGGCGAACTGAAGATCCCGGAAAAGGACGTGGGCATCGTCCTGGTCAACAGCCGGCACGCCAAACTGGACCATCGGCTGTTCGAGGGGGATACCCTGTCGCTGTTCCCCCTCGTGGGAGGGGGGTAAGATGGAGCTGTACGACTTCATCACGGCAGCGGCGCCAGGGGGCCTTTTCCCCTGGACTGCCCAGGTGGAGGCCGCCGAGCGGTTCGGCCTCACCCTCGGCCGTGTGGAAGAGGCGGCCCTCGAACGGGGCATCATGCCGGCTCGCTACCAGCGCAACCGCCGGACCATCACCGTCGACAACCAGCTCCGCCTCTGCCGTAGCTGTGCGGTCATCATCGGCAGCGGCGGCCTCGGAGGGTACCTGATCGAGGAACTGGCCCGCCTCGGGGTGGGAAACCTCGTGGTAGTGGACCCCGACATCTTCGAGGAGCACAACCTGAACCGCCAGATCCTTTCCTCCCCTGCCCTTCTCGGAAAGCCGAAAGCAGCGGTCGCGGCGGCCCGCGTGGCCGAGGTCAACCCGGCGGTCGTCGTCACCCCCCTTCAGATTGCGTTCTCCCGCGAAAACGGCCAGGGGATACTGGCGGGGTCCGACGTGGTGATGGACGGCCTGGACAGCATCGCCACACGCCTTGAACTGGCGGAATGCTGCCGAGGGCTTTCCATTCCCCTCGTGCATGGCGCCATCGGCGGCTGGTACGGGCAGGTGGCCTCCCAGCTTCCCGGGGACGACATCGCCCCATCCCTCTTCGGCAACTGGTCGGAGCCGAAGGGGGTTGAATCGCAGCTCGGCAACCCCTCCTTCACCCCGGCGGTGGTGGCAAGCCTCCAGGTGGCCGAAGCCTGCAAGATCCTCTTGGGTGAGGGGGAATCGCTCCGCCACCGGATGATCTACGTGAACCTCCTCCACATGGAATTCGACGAGGTGCTGCTCGAACCGTCACGGACCGCGGTGGGGGAATGAGCCGTTATAACGTCTGGACACTCCTTCCATTTGGTGATAATCAGCATATTTCATTTTATCAGTTGACACGAATTACTTAATCTGGTACCTTAATACCAGTTTTTAAAAATACTAGTTTTTTCTCCGATCCGTCATACCTACCAGGCGCAAAGCCTCACGGTATGCGGTCAACGGGTTCCGCTGGAAACGGCGGTGCCTCCCTTTTGGAAAGGAGAACTCTTTATTCCCCTTCGTGGGGTATGGGGCCTCTTTCCGTTTGGAGAGAGGCCCTTTTTGTTGTGCACCGGCAGGCATGCCCTGTACCGGCATGGTGAGCGCGGCTCATTACTATCAACCCCCAGGAGGAACACATGAAACACAGAAACATCGCAGCAGTTTCAGCCATTCTTGCGGCCACTGTGGCCTGCACAACCACGGAGGCCAAAACCTTGGAGGACATCCTCAAAGAAAAGGGTGTCATCACCGAAGCCGATTACAAGGAAGTGACCAAGAGCAAAGCGTTCGATTACAAGGTTGGAAACGGCTTCACCCTCACCTCCCCGGACGAGAAGTTTCAGCTTACCCTCGGTGGTCGGCTCCAGACCCGCTACACCTTCACCGACCTGGAGGAAAACAGTGCCTCGAAACCGGACACCAGCAAGTGGGAGGCTAAACGGATCAAATTCTGGCTGAAAGGCTACGCCTTTACCAAGGACCTGACCTACCTCTACCAGGTGGATTTCGCCAACAGCGGCTCCTCCAAAATGCTCGAGCACGCCTACATGAACTACCGGCTTATCGACGAAGTGCAACTCCTTGCCGGCCAGACGAAGGTTCCCTTCGGCCGCCAGTGGCTGAACTCCTCCGGAAGCCAGCAGTTTGTGGACCGCTCCATGGCCTCCGACATGTTCCGTCCGGGCTACGACGTGGGGGCGAAGCTCCACGGCGACATCATGAAGGGACTCGCCACCTATGAGTTCGGTGTCTACGGTGGCGCTGGCCAGAGCACCGTCCGCAGCTCCAACGACAACGCCATCGCCGCCCGGGCCACCATCAACCCCTTCGGCAAAATGGCTTACTCCGAGGGCGATCTGGACCAGAGCGCCAAACCGCTTCTCTCCGTTGGCGGTAACTACTACCGGAACACGATGGCGGCTACATACAAGGCTGCGTCGGGAACCACTCCCGCTTCCACCACCCTCGAAACCAACAACATCACCCTGGCCGGCACCAGCGGCTGGCTCGGCAAGGGCTTGGGCACCTTCACCACCAATGAGAAGATCGACGTCAACACCTGGGGCGTGGACGCCGCCTTCAAGTGGCTCGGCGCCTCGGCCCAGGCCGAATACCTGATAGGTCAGGCCGACGGCCAGACCAGCAACAAGACCCTGAGGGCCCACGGCTTCTATGCCCAGGCGGGCTACTGCATCATTCCGAAGACCCTGGAAGTGGCCTTCCGCTACTCCTACGTGGACCCCAACCGTGACAAGGCCAACGACCTGATCACTGACACCCAGGGGGCGGTTTCGTACTACTTCAGTAAGCACAACCTGAAGCTCCAGGCCGACGTCACCAACACCCACAACCAGGGGACGGGGAAGACCGACGACAAGCAGTACCGGCTCCAGGCCCAGATCATCTTCTAGTACCGGCGCAGGATGCGGCGGAAACAGGGCCACCCGCCGCATCCTTACCCGGAAGAAATGGGATCGAGATTCAACGGCTTCAAATGCAGGGAAAAATGATATAGTAACCCCAAAATGACACCTCATTCCGCCAACCATAACCACACGCACAAGGAGATTGTATGAATTCGCTGCGCGGCATTATCCTTACCCTCGTTGCCTTGGTAGTCCTCTGCGGCGCCGCCTCGGCCGAAGAGCGCCTCAAGATGTCCACTACCACCTCCACCCAGGACTCGGGGCTGCTGAAGGTGCTCCTCCCCCCCTTCGAGAAAAAGAACAACTGCAAGGTTGACGTAATTGCCGTGGGGACGGGGCAGGCCCTGAAACTGGGTGAAGCCGGCGACGTGGACGTGGTCTTCGTTCACGCCCGCAAACTGGAGGACAAGTTCGTGGCCGACGGCTTCGGCGTGAACCGCAAGGATGTCATGTATAATGACTTCGTCATCATCGGTCCCAAGAACGACCCGGCCGGCATCGCCAAGGCGAAGACCGCCGCCGAAGCCCTGAAGCTGATCGCCGCCAAGCAGGCCACCTTCGTCTCCCGGGGCGACAAATCCGGCACCCACATGAAGGAACTGGAGATCTGGAAGGCCGCCGGCACCGACCCCAGGGGGAGCTGGTACGTGGAGGCGGGCCAGGGGATGGGGCCGGTCATCACCATGGCCACCGAGCGGCGCGGCTACACCCTCGCCGACCGGGGTACCTATAACGCCTTCAAGGGGCAGAAGACCGACCTCGCCATCGTCTTCCAAGGGGAGAAGGGGCTCTTCAACCCCTACGGAATCATCGCCGTGAACCCGAAAAAATTCCCCCATGTGAAGTATGACCTGGCCATGAAATTCATCGACTACGTCACCGGCCCCGAAGGGCTGAAGATCATCTCCGGCTACAAGGCCCACGGCGAGCCGGTGTTCTTTATCTACAGGAAGTAGTTTTTCTTCTGGATTCTGACTCCTGAATTCTGTGATAGTGCACAAATGGACTTTTTCTCCGAATCTCTCAGAACCGCTCTGGAACTGATCACCTCCCGGGACCCTGACGTGGTGAGCGCGGTAACCGTTTCGGTGGTGGTGTCGCTCTGGTCGACCCTCTTCGCTTCCCTGGCCGGCGTACCGGCCGGGGTGGCGGTGGCGGTGACGGAGTTCACCGGCAAGCGGGCCGTAGTGACGCTTCTCAACACCCTCATGGCCCTGCCGACGGTGGTGGTGGGCCTTTTCGTCTACAGCCTCATCAGCCGCCAGGGACCGCTGGGAGGGTTCGGAATCCTTTTCACCCCCTGGGCCATGGTGGTGGGCCAGACGCTCCTGGCGATCCCCATCGTGGCCAACCTGACCATGAGCGCCATCAAAGGGGCCGACCCACGCATCGTTCCCACGGCCCTCACCCTGGGGGCCGGACCATTCGAGAGCATCCGCCGGCTGGTGGTGGAGATGCGTTTCGGGATCATGGCGGCGGTGATCGCCGGTTTCGGCCGGGTCATCGCCGAGGTGGGGGTCGCCATGATGCTCGGCGGCAACATCCGGGGGTACACCCGCACCATGACCACCGCCATCGCCATGGAGACCGGCAAGGGGGAATTCGCCCTGGGGCTTGCCCTGGGGCTCATCCTCATGACAGTGGCCCTGATGATCAACATGGCCCTCAACGCCCTGCAGCAGAGGTAACCCTTCGTGAGCATCCGCTACCGGCTTGACAGCATCCAGACCTCTTACGACTCCCGGACCGTCCTGGACATCGGCCAGCTCACCCTCCGTGCGGGCCGCCTCTACATCCTCACCGGCGCCAACGGAGCGGGAAAAAGCACCTTCCTCTCCCATCTGGCCCTTCTCACGGCGCCGACATCAGGCGAGATCGTCTTCGAGGGGGAGACGGTGCACTGGAGCAACAGCGCCCTCCAGCGCCAACGGCGTGACGTGACCCTCGTCCACCAGTCCCCCTATCTCTTCACCGGCAGCGTCGCCGCCAACGTGGCCTACGGCCTGAAGCTGCGCGGCGTCCACGGCGACGGCCTGAAGCAGCGGGTCGAGGAGGCGCTGGCACTTGTGGGTCTTGCCGGCTTCGGGCACCGCCGCTCCCGGGAGCTGTCCGGCGGCGAGGCCCAGCGGGTGGCCCTGGCCCGGGCACTGGCCCTTGAGACTAAGGTGCTCCTCCTGGATGAGCCCCTCGCCAACGTGGACCGCAACACGAGTGACCTGCTGGAGAACATCATATCCGCACTCCCCGCGCGGGGGACCACCGTTGTCATGACCACCCACGACCCTGAGCATCTGGAGCGCCTGAAGGGCGAACGCATCCACCTGGCAGCGGGCCGTCTCGTCGCACCGCAATCGTTCAGCACCACATCTGTCGAGGAAGGAGAAATCCAACCGTGCCGTCTTTCACCGAAGCCCGCAACATCATTCTCGATCGCGTAACCCCACTCGGCATCGAGCGGGTGGGGATTCTGGAGGCCGCAGGCCGCGTCCTGGCCGAGGAGGTGGTGGCCCCCTGGGAGATGCCCCTCTGCGACAACTCCGCCATGGACGGCTTTGCCGTGCGAGCCGCCGACTGCGCAGCCATCCCGGCAACCCTGAAGGTGACCGGCTATATCCCGGCCGGCGGCGAGGTGACCGGAGCAGTGGAGCCCGGCTGCGCCATCCGGATCATGACCGGTGCTCCCCTCCCCCCCGGCTGCGACGCCGTGGTCCCCGTGGAGGAGACCGAGGACAACGGCGCTGCCATTCGGGTCGTTGCGCCCGTGAAGGAACGCCAGCACATCCGCTTCAAGGGCGAGGACGTGGCCACCGGTGAGACCGTCATTCCGGCGGGCACCCTTATCCAGCCCCCCGAGGTCAGCATGCTCGCCTCCTTCGGCAAGGCCCTGGTGCCGGTCTTCCGCAAGGCCCGCGTCGCCATCCTCTCCACCGGCGACGAGCTGATCGAGCTGGGCGAGCCGCCGGTGCCGGGCAAGATCATCAACTCCAACACCCTGTCGCTGGCGGCGGCGGTGCGCCAGTGCGGCGCAGAGCCGATCGTCATCGGCATCGCCCGGGACAACCGGGAAAATCACCGGGAAATGCTCGCCGAAGGGCTGAAGGCCGACGCCCTCATCACCTCCGCCGGAGTTTCCGCCGGCGACCGGGACCTGGTCCGGGACGTCCTGGCGGAGATGGGTGTAGAGCAGATCTTCTGGAAGGTGGACATGAAACCCGGCGGCCCCACGGCTTTTGGGATGCACGGGGCGAAGCCGGTTTTCTCGCTTCCCGGCAATCCGGTCTCCACCATGGTCACCTTCGAGCTCTTTGCCCGTCCGGCCCTGCTGCGGATGATGGGGTACCGGCGCGTGGTGCGCCCTTTTGTCAAGGCCATCCTCCGGGAAGACGCGAAGAAGAAACCGGGCAAGGTCAACTTCCTCCGGGTCCAGGTGACGGTGCAGGAAGGGCGCTTCGTGGCCTCTACCGCAGGCGACCAGCACACCGGAATCCTCAGGACCATGGTCAGGGCCAACGGCCTGGCGCTGCTCCCCCTGGAAGCGTCCATCGTCCACGCCGGGAGCGAGGTGGACCTGATGCTCCTGAGGGACGATGTGACCATGCTGGAACGCTAAGGGAGATTACCGATATGTCCTTCAATCACTTCGACGACCAGGGCCGGGCCATCATGGTGGACGTGAGCGGAAAACAACCGACCCTCCGCACCGCAACCGCCGCCGCCACGGTGGCCATGAAGCCCGAGACGCTGGCAGACCTCCTGGCCGGACGGACCACCAAAGGGGATGTCCTGGGCGTGGCGCGACTGGCGGGCATCGCCGCCGCCAAGAAGACCCCGGAACTGATCCCCCTCTCCCACCCGCTGGCCATCCACCATGCCGCGGTTGACTTCGAGACCGAACCGGAGACCGGGACCATCACAGTGAAGGCAACGGTACGGGCCTTCGAGCGGACCGGCGTGGAGATGGAGGCCATGACCTCGGCGGCGGTGGCGGCCCTCACCATCTATGACATGTGCAAGGGAGCCGACAAGGGGATCACCATCGGCGATATCCGCCTTCTCTTCAAGGAGGGGGGGAAGAGCGGCACCTGGCAGCGGGAGGAACCGGCATGAGAGCGGCAATTCTCACCTTGAGCGACAAGGGTTCCCGGGGAGAGCGGGCAGACGCCAGCGGCCCGGCCCTCTCTGCCTGGCTGGCGGAACGGGGGGTCGAGACCGCCCATACGGAGATCATCCCCGACGAGGCGGATCTCATCACGGACAGGCTCAGCCAGTGGGCGGATTCGGGCCTCTACGACCTGATACTCACCACCGGCGGCACCGGGGTATCTCCCCGCGACGTCACCCCCGATGCCACCATGAAGGCCCTGGACCGGGTGATCCCCGGCTTCGGCGAGGTGATGCGGATGAGGAGCCACGAAAAGACCCCCCACGCCATGATCTCCCGGGCCGTGGCCGGCATCCGGGGAGAGGCCCTTATCATCAACCTCCCCGGCAGCCCCAGGGGGGCCATCGAGAACCTGGAGGCGGTCTGGCCGGCGGTACCCCACGCCGTGGAGAAGATCCAGGGGGACACCCGCGACTGTGCCCCCACCCCCTGAACGGCAAACGCCCTCCACCCTTCTAAACCCGGCCCAGGCCGGGTTTTTTGTTGACCAGCTTCCCCGCATGGACTATAAACTAGAATTCCGTTTGAATTTAGACCAAGGAGGATCGACCATGGGCCTGATGGACCAAATCAAGGCTAAAGCCCGGAACAAGCTGCAGACCATCGTACTCCCGGAGAGCTACGACGACCGGATGTACGCCGCTGCCCAACAGATCGTCGAACAGGGTTTGGCAAGGGTAGTCATGCTCGGCAACGCAGACGCCATCACGAAGAAAGCCACCGGCCTCGGCGCCGACATCTCCAAGGTCGAACTGATTGATCCGGCTTCCTCCCCAAAGCTCAACGACTATGCCGACGCCCTCGTGGAACTGCGCAAGAGCAAGGGACTCTCGAAGGAAGAGGCTCTGAAGCTTCTCACCGCCGCCGACAACCTCTACTATGCCGGCATGATGGTCCGGCAGGGGGACGCGGGAGGCGAAGTAGCCGGCGCCACCGGCACCACCGGCGACGTCCTCCGGGCAGCTTTTCAGACCGTTGGGCCGGCCCCGGGAATCAAGACGGTATCCTCCTTCTTCTTCATGGTAACCAAAACCCCGAGCTTCGGCGAAAACGGAATCATCTTCTTCGCCGACTGCGCCGTAAACCCCAATCCCGATGCCCAGGCCCTGGCCGACATCGCCGTGGCCACGGCCAGAAACTGCAAGGCATTCCTCGACGTGGACGCCCGGGTGGCCATGCTCTCCTTCTCCACCAAGGGGAGCGCCAGCCACACCGACGTGGACAAGGTCCTCAAGGCCATGGAACTGGCCAAGGGCATCGACCCCACGCTCCAGATCGACGGCGAACTCCAGGCCGACGCGGCGCTCCTCCCCAAGGTGGGTGAGCGCAAGGCCCCTGGCAGTGCGGTGGCCGGCAAGGCCAACGTCCTCGTCTTCCCTGACCTGGACGCCGGCAACATCGCCTACAAGCTCGTGGAGCGCGTCGCAGGCGCAGAAGCCATCGGCCCCATCATCCAGGGACTCGCCAAGCCGGTTAACGACCTCTCCCGCGGCTGTTCCGTGGATGACATCGTCAACGTTGCGGCAATCACGGCAGTTCAGGCACAAGGCTAGCCCGCAGAGAGATTCTGAGCCGAAAATGAAAAACGGCCGCCAGGCACGATGCCCGGCGGCCGTTTTTTCGTTGAAGTCCGCATAACACAGAAAGGCCGCCATGGAAACCCACGGCGGCCTTTTTCCAGACAGGGTCAGTTCACCTGTTTGCTAGGACCGAACGAAGTCCTGCCGCGCAAACGAGTAGTCAAAGTTCATGTGGTCGGTGTAGGTGCCATCGAGTATGGCAACCACGTCCTCGGTAAAGACAAGCTCCTCGTCGGTGGGAATGACGAAGACCTTGATGGGGGAGTCATCGGTGGTAATGAGCGTCTCCCGTTTTCTGGTCATGGCGCTTTTGTTCCGCTCACGGTCCAGTTTGATCCCGATACCTTCGAGCCCTTCAATGGTCTTCTCCCTGATGGGCCACCCCATCTCACCGACGCCGGCTGTGAAAACCACCGCATCGAGACGGCCGAGCACCGCCATGTAGGTGCCGATATACTTCTTAAGGCGGTACGCTTCGATCTCAAGGGCAACCTTGCAGCGATGATCGCCATTATTGGCGTTCTCGATCACATCGCGGCGGTCGGTGAAGCGCCCGGTCACGCCCAGCACCCCGCTCTTTTTGTTGAGAATGCTGTCGATTTCCTTGGCGGAAAGGTTTTCCTTCTGCATCATGAAGGCAGGAATAGCCGGATCGATATCGCCGCACCGGGTGCCCATAACCGCCCCTTCGAGCGGCGTGAGCCCCATGCTGGTATCGATGGACACCCCTCCCCTGATGGCACAGTGGGAAACACCGTTGCCGATATGCATGGTGATGATGTTGCAATCCGAAGGTTTTTTGCCAAGCAGGACAGCGGCCCGCTTCGACACGAAGAGGTGAGAGGTCCCGTGGAAACCGTAGCGGCGGACGCCATATTTCTCATACCACTCGTAGGGAAGCGGGTAGAGATAGGCATGCTCGGGCATTGTCTGGTGGAAAGCCGTATCGAAAATGGCAACGTGCGGCACTAAAGGGAGGACGGCCTGGGCCGCCTCGATACCGGCGATGTTCGGCGGGTTATGGAGGGGTGCCAGGTGCTGAACATCCTTGACGGCATCAAGCACCTTCTCGTCAATGAGAACCGAGCGGGTGAACATTTCTCCACCGTGGACAACACGGTGGCCAACCGCGGAAATCTCATTGATATCCTTGAGGACACCGTGCTCCCCATCAACGAGGGTCCTGATAATCAGATCGATGGCCACCTTGTGGTCGGGGCACTCATATTCCTTCCGGTAGGTTTCACGGCCCGGAACCTCGTGCATGATGAACGAGTCGCCGATAATGACCCGCTCCACCATACCCTTGGCGACGACCTCTTTCTTTTCCCAGTCGAACAACTGGTATTTCACCGAGGAGCTGCCGCAGTTGAGGGCGAGAATTACCATCACATCCTCCTAAATTGAGTAAAAATAAAAAACGTTAAACAGTAATAAAACGTGGAATATCAGGATAATTTCAAATACCGCAAGTCGCAAGCCCCAAAAAATAAAACTGTTTTTTATATATACAACACAGGTGGCTCAAATTCAAGTTTTTTTGTGAACTCCAACTCTGGGGCAGCACCTTTCTGCTGGACTTCAGGAACCCGCCGTGCTATGTTTACGGATAATTTGGCTCAGACCAAAAACCTTTATAAGGAGGTAGGACCAGTGGCTCACGTTATTTCTGATGACTGTACTAACTGCGGTTCCTGTGTCGATTCCTGCCCGGTGAACGCCATCGCCCCGGCCGGTGACAAGCACAAAATTGACGGCGACACCTGCATCGACTGTGGTGCCTGTGTCGACACCTGCCCGACCAGCGCCATCAGCGCTGCTTAATTCGTCAGGTTTCAGCATGCGAAGCCGGTCCGAGCAATCGGAACCGGCTTCTTTTTTTGCGCGTCCATAAAAAAAGGCCGGAACGAATCCGGCCTTCAATCAATTATTTCTCGAACGCTACTGGCTTGCCACTGTCGAACCGACCACCTCTACAGCGTAATCGACAACATCCTTCGGGATTTTGGCAATCACGATAACAAAAGGTATCCGCTTGCCCGCCTGGACGCCAAGGTTCGCGAGAGAATCGCCGAACTGGTTTCCCATGGCCGCTTCAATCCGCGCGAACGGAAGTGTTTTTATCTGCTCGTCGGTGAGATTGTTGCCGCAATAGGCAACCTTCTGCACCACCGCCTGACCACCTGCCGCCAACAGCGCGCCGCGAACCTGAATGGCAGCCCGGGGCTTGCGGTAATTATTCACCGCCTCCCCACGGATGACAAACACCTCTCCAGCCTCGGAATTGACAAGATAGGTGCCGCCAACCTTATCGAGGGAAATCACCCCCTCCTCGCGACCCTCCACACCAAACCACTCGGCAAGAAAACCGACACCCAGCCTGTTGAGGAGCTCCGGCCCCTCTTTGAAAAAATAAAATCCGAAGCCGGCAAGGGCGACGATCACGAGAACTGAAAACGCAATGACAACGGACGGCAAGAACGATCTCCCTTTACGGCGCGATGCAATGCTCAGGGGTGGAGCTTCGCCCTCGGCCGCCGCCGCAGGGAGGATGGGTGGTATCTCTGTTACCGGGAGTTCCTCGCCCGCGGGTTTGCCCATAGGCGCACTTTCCGGTTCTGAAGCGGCAGAAACTGAAAACAGGTTTTCACCGCCACTGACTGACTCCGCTTCAGCATCCTCAATCCCGAAATCTATTTCGCCAAAGTCAACATCACCGGTCGCTGACTCTTCCGCTTCGGCATTTTCTCCGTAAACAGCCGCGTCAGCCTCTTCGAACTCGAAAGAGATCTCCTCTTCTTCCGATCCTTCGACGCCAGAAGCAGACGCACCGGTCGCTGCGGCAAAAGCCTCGGGGCTCACCTCGCCAAAACTGATCTCTTCCTCTTCGATGGTGCCGCTCCCTGCCCGCTCTTCTCCCCCCTCGGACATGGCCGAATCGGAGGCTAGAAAGCCCGCCTCACCAGAGATGGCGGCAGCAGCAGAATCATCCTTCTCGAACTCGAAGCCGCCGAACGCCTCTTCCGGACGAGTGTTCTCCTCGAAATCCGCCATCGGCTTTTCCGGCTCTGCGGGCTCGATGCCGACTGAATACCCCTCCCGATCTTCGGATGATTCTGCAACGACCGATGGCGAAAACTCTTCCGGGGCACCACTAAAGGGAAACGGTTCTTCAGCAGGGGGAGGCGTTGCTGCTTCCAATGCCTGGTCTGCGGGCATGGCGGTAGCAGTCGCAACCGTCCCGGCACCCGTGGCAAGTTCAGTACCTGCAGTGGGCGAGCCCAGCCCCTGGAGAAGAACATCAAGATCACTTTCCTCGACTGGTGCCTCTTTCTTCACCACGAAAATGTGCTTGCACTTTGAGCACCGGACCTTGATCCCGGCATCACTGACTTTTGAATCGTCGAGCCTGAATCTGGCTTTGCACTGTGCACACTGTATAATCATCTGTCACTCCGCAGGTGGAAAGTACCTGTCAATGGGCAAACCTACACAAAGGCGTGATTTTCGGCATTTTCTATAGCAGAGAAAAGGACTTAGGTCAAATCATTATGGTCACCACATCCCCTTTGTGCTATATACGTGAAGAGTATGAATCCAGGCTTCCCGTTAAGCCAATCCCCTTCGGGCAAGGAGCAAACGATGATCCGCCACCCTCTTCACACCCTTACAGTTGTTGCATTCCTGATCCTGACATTGTCTCTTCCGGCATTTGCCGCCCCGGTTCTGGAAGTTGACAGGCCGGTTTTCGATTTCGGCTCCATATCACAGGGCAAAAAGCTCGAGCACGTCTTCAAGCTCATGAACAAGGGAGATTCCCCCCTCACCATCAACAGAACGAAGACGTCATGTGGCTGTACTGTTGCAAATGTTTCAACAAAGACCATTGCCCCGGGGAAAAGCGCGGATCTAAAAATATCCTTTGACTCGGCAAATTTCGGCGGCAAGGTAACCAAGACGATTACCGTTGAAAGCAATGACCCTGCTTCGCCCACCACAACCCTTACCATCAAGGGAAACATCAACGAAGAACTGGTGGTGACCCCACGCCAGATAAATCTTGGGCAGACCAAGGCGGGAAGCAGCAAGGAAGCCTCCGTTGCCCTGGAAAATCATGGCGAAAGGACCGTCAAGATACTCTCGGTCACCACTCCCATGCCCCAGGTAAAGGCAACCATTAAGAAACACGCCCTTAAGCCGGGAGAAAGGACCCAGCTGTCAGTGACTGTCTCGCCCCGCCCCGAAGACCGCTTCCTGAGCGGGTTCATCATCATTGCCACTGACATCCCGGGCAAACCGGAAATAACGCTTCCCCTCTACGGGTCGGTTGCAAAGTAGCCTGGGGCGTCACTGGTCCCGCAGGTCCTGGTAGGCCCTATCAAGATTCACATCCAGGAAGGCCTTATATCCCGGCATCCCTTCATGGGCGGGCAGCCTGAAGAGCTTCTTTGTCTCGGCCAGGGTCTTGCCTGCCTCCATATGGCGCAGGACCTCTGTCAGGAAATCCTTGAAGAAGAGCCGGAAGCGCCTGAGGCCTGACCGGTCTGTCACCTGGCCGAGCCCCGGGACCACGTATTGCGCCCCCACGGCCTCCAAGGTCTCCAGGGTGATCACCCAGTCCCGCATATGTCCTTCGCCCATATAGCCCACCACGTCGTTGTAAAAGAGATCCGAGGCAAAGAGAATCCCTTCGTTGGGGAGAAAGAGAAACACGTCCCCCTCGGTGTGGCCGAAGTCGGCACTACTGAGGACAATGGTGGTGTTGCTCCTGAGAAGGGTCAGCCCCTTCTCGAAAAAGGTAACGGGGTTGCGCAGCGGCCGGGTTTCAGCCTTCAGCGCCTGCCATGTCTGCCATGACGTGATAATTTCGACATTGGCGGGGAAATCGAAATCAACGTAGTTGAAACCCTTATGGTGATGGGTGAGGATGACCGAGCGCAACGGGAGCGGGGTAATCTCGGCGATATCGGCAATGAGTTCCTTTATCCCTTCGGGAACAAAGTGGGCGCCGGCAAGGATAACCTGATGGGGGGTGATGATGATGAGGGCATTGCTTGCCGCCTTTCCCTCCGGAAGGGCAATGGCGGCGAACACCCCCTCGTCGACCAGCTTTATCTCATAGTTTGCGGCTATTGCGGGCCGACCGAGTAAACCCAGGAGCACCGTAAGGGTCAGAGAGAGAAGAAGCTTTTTCATGGACCTCACACCCGTTTTTTCTGACCAGTGTAACAAAAGAGGCCACAAAATGACAGCGTTGCTCAGGCATCGACTAATTTGAGGCGAACGAAACTTTTTCTTGAGAATTTTAGCGCTGTAGTGTATCAATGGAAATTCCACGGGCGGTTAGCTCAGCTGGATAGAGCGCAGGCCTCCGAAGCCTGAGGTCGTACGTTCGAATCGTATACCGCCCGCCAGCAATAACAAGGGGTTACGCAAAAGCAGCGTAACCCCTTTTATTTTTTGAATTCCCTTTTGAACACCCTGGGGCAAAGCAGGGGATTCTTGCCCCCCGTAAAACTCCTCTCTCCGCAGTAATTGGTCCAGCTACGCGCAACATCGGTGAACTGTTTCCGGGCTTCCTCATAAACCCCATTAGGTACATGACCATTGGTGACTAACGTCAGAGCTTCGGTCCAGGCCAATGCAGCCTGTTCCCGCTCAGTGTAAAACGGTGATTCCCGCCAGGCATCCAGTTCGTAAAGCCGCTGCTCGGTTTCACCTCGCGCCCGGGCATCCTTCGAATGCATGTCGATGCAATAGGCACAACCATTGATCTGCGATGCCCGCAGCTTTATCAGGTCGAGCAGTGGGCTTTCCAGACCGCTCTTTTCGACCTGATGTTCTAGACACATCATCGCTCTGTATACGTCAGGCACCACTTTGACATATTCGATTCGCATCCGCTGCCTCCTTGCATGAAGTCTCCCCTGTCAATCCGTGGGGCTTTTATACTTACCTCCTCCAGGTAAAAGTTTAGGCGCCGAACACGTTCGGCGCCCCTTGGACACGTAACAACCTGTATTCCATTGTATGTTGCACCAAGGGTACTATGCTTCCCCAGGAATGCAACCAAGCGGACAATTGATCCGCTGGCAAAGAGGACCAGGACAAGATTCCGGCGAAGGAAGGCATCAGGCCTAACCTCTCATCATTTTTGGCGGGCGGTCACATGCCGCCCGCCAATTTAATGATTTCGCATAGTTGTGACCGGAATTTTTGTTTGCAAACATTTTGCAAACATTTTTTTTGGAGTCCCTGCTATTCCAGGATAGCGTTGACAGCTTCTCGAAGTGGTATACTGTTAACACCAATTAAAAGGCCTGTGAATGTGCATTCACAGACCTTTTTCTGGCTCGAAATTTATGGAAGGCCGAAATTCGTTGCCCTCCCCCGAAAGCGATGGGAGAAAAATGTAGAGTCTTTCGTTTTTTAGTTGAAGCGCCTTTGGTTGAGGAGTCCGCAGTGCTGGTGGACTTTCAGAAGGAAGTAG
>NZ_JAHDIW010000011.1:0-147926 GCF_018531165.1 Geobacter grbiciae
CCAGAGTGCGGTGCCGGTAAGCGACGCCACCGCCCCGACCGCATCGATCACCTCCCCCACGAATTCCAGCACCGTCAGAGGGAACGCGTCGGTGGCGGTGGCGGCTTCCGATAACGTCGGCGTGGCCAAGGTGGAACTCCGCATCAACGGCGCCCCCTTCGCCACGGCAACCACCGCCCCCTACGCCTTCTCGTGGGACACCACCACCACGGCGGACGGCTCCTACTCCCTCGAGGCCGTGGCCTATGACGCCGCGGGGAATATGGGGAAATCGAGCGCTGTTTCGGTCAAGGTTTCAAACACTCTCGACACCATCGCCCCGACCGTCGCCATCACCTCCCCGGCCAACGGCGCAACGGTTGGCACCAGTGCGACCATTACCATCGCCGCCAGTGACAATGTGGGAGTAAGCCGCATTGAGCTCTACATCGATGGCAAGCTGGCAACCAGCAAAACCGGCATCACCAGCCTGACCTACAGCTGGAATACGCGAAAAATTACTACCGGTGCCCACACCATACTGTCCAAGGCCTTCGATGCCACCGGCAACACCGCAACCACCTCCATTACTATCTACAAGTAGCACCGTTTCTTCCTCGATCCCGCATAAAGGGGACGGCAACTGGCCGTCCCCTTTCTCATTTGCCTCCCAGACGCACGAAGGGGAAACGGCGCCTGCCGTCTCCCCTTCGTTTCATCCATTGCTGACTGTATGCAGTGGCGTTACTTCACCCGTCTCCGACCATAGAGTGCCAGGCCGATCAAGCCAGTGCCGAGAAGCATGATCGTACCGGGCTCGGGAACGACCTCCTGTTGGCCGCCTCCGCCGTCATCCTCAGGCTTCCACGTCACGTCATGGGAGCCGGGATTGTTTTCCCAGTTGGTTACGATACTTGCATTCTGACCACCGCCCTGCTCCACTGTCTCAAGGGCCATGACATCGAAATGCACCCAGTCATAACCGGTAACAGTGATGCCGGTAAACGTCTTGATCTGGCCAGCAGCAGCACCCGTTTCAAGAGCGAAATCAGGAACGGCACCGGCAATTTTGGAGAAGTTGCCGATGTCATAGAAAAGGAAATCGGCGACACTGGCCTGGACGGGAGCATGATTATTCGGGAAGAAACTGTCTGTTAGAGAAGATGTGATAAACGTAGCGCCGGGTATCGTGAGTGTGCCGGTGTCACCATCGGGCACGGAAACAACCAGGATGGCGCCCTTCCCATTGAAAATCAAGGGCAGGCTGTCAAACGACGACCAATCAAGCCCACTGTTGAATTTCCCGCCGAGGTTCAAAACGTTGTTGTTCTGATAAACACCCGCCACAAAGAGTGTCCCGCCTGTGGTGATTGCTGTATCGGTTTCAGTGGGGTTAGTCGTGCTGGCCTGATAGTCCGCATAGGTGCCTTCACCTGGACCACCCGGCGCTCCCAGTTGTAGGACCGGTACAGCCTGCGCATATGCCGCCATACCAAGAACGAGTAGTGATGCCATAAGTAACTTTTTCATATAAACCTCCCTATACAGAAGAAGTTGGCTTCAAATAGTATTCAAGAGGAATGCAAGCAATCACCATACCACTTGCAACTTATTGTAATTATTGAAAATTACCTAAACAGGCCATCGCATGCGTAAAGAATACCGACAGGTCAACCCAGAGTAAAGACACGCTAGCCAATAATTTCGGAATGTTACAGGGATTATCCATGCGTATGGAAAACCGACATAATCCTAGCAATTGGAAATTATTCCAACAAGTTCCTTCACCATGCGTCCGTTATTAACCAGAATTTCAGAAATTTGTTACGGGAGGGACTGCATAGACAACGCCGAGTCTAAAGTATCAGCGCCTCCCGGGCCAGCCGTACGGAAACCTTCCGCTTGGCGGCCAGGGCATACCGGCTGATGGCATCCAGTGCCTCGATGAGGGAGGGAACATCACGGCGGACGTGGAGGAGGAGGTAGTCGATGACGTCGGCGGGGAGGACAATCTGGCGGTCATCGGCGAGTTTTTTCATGATGAGACGGCGGGAGTCGTCGTCGGAGATGTCGACCCGGGCCACGAGCCCCCAGAGGAGGCGGGAGATGAGGTGGTCGTCAATGGAGGGAAGTTCTTTTGGGGGGTAGAGCCCGGTGATGGCGATGGGGCGGCCGGCCTGGTAGAAGTCGTTGAAGAGTTGCCAGAGCTCGACCCGTACCGCCTGCTGGTCGGGGATGAGGTGGAGGTCGTCCACGAGGAGGGCCGGAGCGTTGCGAAACCGCTCGGCCAGCTTCGACACCGCCTCGACCGGGTATTCTCCGCCATATACCTCGTCCACGTCCTTGAAGGAGATGCAGGGAACCGATGAGAGTCCCGCCCGTGCGCTGAAGTGTGCTCCAATCGCCATGAGAAGGTGGGTCTTTCCGGACCCGGAGGGGCCGTGGAGGTAGAGGAGGTTCTCCGCCCCCTCTTCGTCCGTGAGCCGCCGGACAAAGCGGTAGGCGGTTTCGTTGCCGGAGCAGATGACAAAATTGTCGAGGGAATACTTCGGATTTACGGGGAAGTCGAAGACAAGTTGCATGGGTCGGACGCTAGAAAAGATTTCCCTGGGACGATGACGGCGGTGCGATGCGGCCGAAGTGCTCGTAGGCCGCCCTGGTCGCCACCCGTCCACGGGGGGTGCGGTTGATGAAGCCGTGCTGGATGAGGAACGGTTCGTAGACGTCCTCGATGGTGTCCCGCTCCTCGCCGATGGCGGCGGCGATGGTGTCGAGCCCCACGGGACCGCCGCCGAACTTGTCGATAATGGTGAGCATAATGGTCCGGTCCATATGGTCAAACCCCTTCTCGTCGATCTCCAGCAGCTTCAAGGATTCGTCCACCACGGTTGCGGTGATGACACCGTCGGCCCTGACCTGGGCGAAGTCCCGCACCCGGCGCAGGAGGCGGTTGGCGATGCGGGGGGTGCCGCGACTCCGGCGGGCCAGTTCCCGGGCACCCTCCGGCTCGATGCCGATGTTCAGGATGCGGGCGGAGCGAGTGACGATGGTGGTGAGCTCATCATCGGTGTAGAACTCCAGCCGGGAGATGACCCCGAAGCGATCCCGCAGGGGCGAGGAGAGGAGGCCGGCCCTCGTGGTGGCCCCAACGAGGGTGAACTTCGGGAGATCCAGCTTGATGGTCCGGGCGCTGGGTCCCTGGCCGATAATGATGTCGAGCTGGTAGTCCTCCATGGCCGGATAGAGGATCTCCTCCACCACATGGGAGAGACGGTGAATCTCGTCGATGAAAAGGACGTCGTGGGGCTCCAGGTTGGTGAGGATCGCCGCCAGGTCGCCGGGGCGCTCGATGACCGGGCCGGAGGTGGACTTGATGTTCACTCCCATTTCGCAGGCGATGATGTTGGCCAGCGTCGTCTTTCCCAGCCCAGGCGGGCCATAGAGGAGGACGTGGTCCAGGGCCTCGCTCCGCTTCCGAGCCGCATCGATGAAGACCCGCAGGTTTCCCTTGGCCTTCTCCTGGCCGATGTAGTCGTCCAGCGCCCGGGGGCGCAGGGACGATTCGATCAGGTCGTCTTCGGTCTTTTCAGGGGTTATCATTCGGTCCATATCGGGTGTCCGGCTGTAGGGAGGCAATGAATTGCTCCCCTTTGATTATTTCATCAGAATCTTCAACGCCTGCCGGAGGACCGCTTCGGTGGAGGCGCCGGATTCGATGGTCATGTCCGCCAACACCTTTCGGACCACCGCCTCCTTGTAGCCCAGGTTTACGAGGGCGGAAGCCACGTCATCGGCCACTTCGGGGGGAGCCTCGCTGGGGGCCGTCTCCTTTGTCGAGGGAGCTACGTCCATCTTCCGCACCTTCTCCTTCAGCTCCAGCACGAGGCGTTCGGCGGTCTTCTTCCCGATGCCGGGAATCGACGAGAGCCGGACCAGATTCCCCTGGAGGATGGCTCCGGCCAGCTCGTCTGGCTGGATGTTGGAGAGGATGTCCCGGGCCATCTTGGGGCCGATGCCGGAAACGGAGATGAGAACCTGGAAGAACTCCTTCTCGGCCACGGTCCTGAACCCGAAGAGGCTGAGGGCGTCTTCCTTGACGTGGGTGTAAATGGAAAGGGAAACCGGCTTCCCCTCATCGGGAAGCTCGTAGTAGGTGGAAAAGGGGATCTGGACCCGGTAGCCGACACCGTTCACGTCGATGATGATGGCGTCGGGGGACTTGTGGGCGAGCATGCCGGTGAGACGGGCTATCATCTGATGCTCCGGAGGATGTTTTTCATGCCGGCCGAGTTGGCGTGACAGACCGCCACGGCCAATGCGTCGGAGGCGTCGGCCTGGGCGATCTCGGGGAGGTTGAGGAGGGACTTGACCATCTGCTGCACCTGCTCCTTGCGGGCATGGCCGTAGCCGACAACCGCCTGTTTGACCTGCATGGCCGTGTACTCGCTGACCGTGAGCCCCGCGTTCACCCCGGCCACGATGGCGGCCCCCCGGGCCTGCCCCAGCTTCAGGGCGCTCTGGGCGTTGTGGGCGAGGAACACCTGCTCCACGGCCATGGCGTCGGGACGGTATTCCGCGATGACCCGGCAGAGTCCTTCGAATATCCTGTGGAGGCGGAGCGCGAACTCCTTGTGGCTGTCGGTGTAGATGGCGCCGTTATCCACATGGACGAGGCGGTTGCCGACCTTTTCGATGATGCCGTAGCCGGTGATGCGCGACCCGGGGTCAATGCCGAGGACTCTCATGGGTGCCTTGTCCGAAATTTAAGAAGGGCGGGTCTGAGACCCGCCCCTTGTACCACACTACCGCCAAGCTTCCCAACCCTACATCAGCTTTTCCATTTCTTCTGTCGAAATGTCGAAGTTCGCATAGACGTTCTGCACGTCGTCGTTGTCCTCGAGCCGGTCCATGAGCTTCAGCATGTTCTCGGCATTCTTGCCGTCCAGCTTCACCATGGTCTGGGGAATCATGGTTATCTCGGCGGACTCATGGGCGAACCCGGCTTTCTCAAGGGCATCACGCACCTCGATGAAGGAGGACGGGTCGGTCAACACCTCGTACTGCTCCTCCTCGTCGGCCACGTCCTCGGCGCCAGCCTCCAGGGCCACCTCGAAGAGTTTCTCGAAATCGGCATCCTTGCTGACGACGATGAGCCCCTTCTTGTCGAACATCCAGGAGACGCAGCCGGTCTCACCCATGTTGCCGTTGCACTTCGTAAAGGTGCTCCGCACATCACCCACGGTCCGGTTGCGGTTGTCGGTCATACACTCCACGAGGACCGCCACGCCGCCGGGGCCGTACCCCTCGTAGACGATCTCCTCGTAGTTGACCCCCTCAAGCTCGCCGGTCCCCTTCTTGATGGCCCGCTCGATGTTGTCCTTGGGCATGTTCTCGCCCTTTGCCTTGTCGACGGCGCTGCGCAGACGCGGGTTTCCGTTGGGATCGCCGCCACCCAGTTTGGCGGCCACGGTGATCTCCTTGATGATCTTGGTGAAGACCTTGCCCCGCTTGGCGTCGGCGGCCCCCTTCTTGTGCTTGATCGTGCTCCATTTATTATGTCCCGACATGCGACCGCTCCTTCTGCTAAACTGTGGGCCGGCGCCCGAAATCGGCAGATAGTAGCATGGGAAAATCTTGGTTGTAAAGGTTGAAAGTTTATGTAAAATGGGCAATCAGACTGCACAATGCCCCACCCACAACGACTCGCGAGGTACGCCCATGACCCGTCCCGCCACTGTTCACGGTTCCGCCTCCACCCGTACCGCCAGACTCGTTCGTCTCGTGGCGGCCTCCGCCCTCCTCACCGCCGCCTGCGCCACCATCACCCCCGCCACCGCCCCGGACCCGAACAGACTCCCTCCCGTACTCGCCCAGGACGAGATCATCCGCCCCTATACTAAACTAGGTACCGTCGAGGTGAGCCGTGAGCGTCTGGGGCACATCGACGACCTTAAGAATGAAGCGGATGAATGGGCCTACGACGCCCTGGGAACCGAAGCCGCCAAACTGGGGGCCGATGCCATCATCCTCCCCGAAGTCCAAGCGAAAAAAGGGTCGTACCTCTTCTTCCCCTCAACATCCATCAAAGCAAAGGGGATAGCGATCAGATTCAACTGACCGCCTCCCCCTCTTCCCACCCCCTTACCATCTTTTCCTATCCTTATCCCTCTCGCCCCTTAAAATCCATTCAAACCCCATTACACTCACCATAGAACCAACAGCACAACCAAACGCAACCCAACAACCCCAGGCATGGCAATAAACCACGTTCTACAAAGCAAACAAAACGACGCACTTGCGTCTATATATGGTAACTTCTTTTTTCAACATACTGAATTTACGTATTATTTTTCTAAATTTAATTTTTTTATTGAAATTGATGTTGACGCAAGTAAAACGTCGTGCTAAAAAATAATCACACGATATAACATTGTTTATAAAACAGCCTTGCACACACCATTCTTAACGGAAGGCAACGATGACCAGGGAAAAGAGTTCATACGCGGTACAAACCGTCGAAAAGGCCCTGGATATTCTCGAGACGCTCACCGAGGAAAGCCGGCACGCCACCCTTCCCTACCTTGCGGAGAGGCTCGATCTCTCCCGCAACAAGGCTTTCCGTCTTTTGGCAACCCTCGAGAGCAAGGGGCTCGTGGAGCGTGACGATGCTAGCGGCATCTACCGCCTCGGGATTTCGTCGGTGGAGTTGGCACAGAGGCTCCTCAACAGCACGAGTCTCATCCGGCATTCCCACCCGGTTATGGAGAAGCTGGCGCGCAAGCATGACGAGGCGGTCTACATCGCGGTCCTCAAGGGAGAGGAAGTCCTCTTTCTCGACATGGTCGACTGCGATCAGGCCATCAAAACCGCTCCCCTGGTCGGCAAGCGCTTCCCCTTCTTCACCAACGCGGCAGGCAAGGCCATCAAGTCGTTGGAGTCGGCGGACCTTCTGGAGAAATTCTTCAAGAAGCGGAGAAATGGCGGTGCCCCTGATCCGGCACTTCTCCAGACTGAACTGACGGCGATTCGGGAGCGCGGTTTCGCCGTCGATTTCGACGGGCTCGGCGAAGGGATCGTCACGGTCGCCGTGGCGGTACGGGATTACGCCGGCAAGGTAATCGGCGCCCTTACCATGCTCGGGCCGTCGTTCAGACTGATGGCCTCGCGGCTGGAGGAGGAGATCATCCCTTCCCTCCGGGAGGGAGCCGAGATGCTTTCCTTGAAGTTCGGCTACGCAAAGCTTTAGGACCAGAGGAGTAACGGGACCAACTATTCGACGAAAGGAGGGGAGACACGACGGATACGGAAGTTGATACAGAATCGGAGCGGGACGCCGCTCCATGGATGTGTGATTATTTTGGAGAAAGGAGTAACAAACCATGGCTGAAAGACAGTACGACTGGGGCGCCATCGCCAAGAATCCCAAGTTCGTCGAACTCCACCGCAAGAAAACCACGTTTCTCGTCGGATGGTGGGTATTCTCCACCGTCTTCTACTTCCTCCTCCCGATCGGTGCCGCATATGCACCTGGTCTCTTCAAGATCAAGATCCTGGGGCGGATCAACTTCGGCTACCTCTTCGCCCTCTCCCAGTTCTTCGTTTCCTGGGGGATCGCCATGTACTACGCCCATGTGGCCAACAAAGACTTCGACCGGCTCACCCGCGAGCTGGTGGATGAGCTCAAATAAGGAAGGAGGACTGAGATGAAAAAATTGCTTGCTGGTATAACTCTGGCCCTCTCCCTGGGCTCGTTCGCCGCCTTTGCCGAGGAGCCTGCCAAGGCCCCGGCGGCCCCTGGCGCTCCGGCCGCCGTAACCGCTCCGGCAGCCACCACCCCGGCACCGGCTGCCACTGCGCCCGCGGCGGCCACCACCGCGGCCAAGGTAGCCGTCCCGGCCCCTGAGGGCAAGAAGCTCAAGGCCAACCCGTATGTCACCATCCCGATTTTCCTCGCCATCATTGCCGTCACCATGTGCGTTGTCGTCTGGTCGGCCAAACGGACCAAGTCGGCCGCTGACTTCTACACCGCCGGCGGCGGCATCACCGGCACCCAGAACGGCTGGGCCATCGCCGGCGACTACATGTCGGCCGCTTCCTTCCTGGGGATTTCCGGCCTGATCTCCCTCTACGGCTATGACGGCTTCATGTACTCCGTCGGCTGGCTCGTGGCCTACATCACGGTGCTCCTCATCGTGGCCGAGCCGTGCCGCAACGCCGGCAAGTACACCCTGGGGGACATCCTCTCGTTTCGCACCGAGCCCAAGAAGGTCCGGGCCGTGGCTGCCCTCTCCACTGTTGCCGTCTCCACCTTCTACCTGACCGCCCAGATGGTCGGTGCCGGGAAGCTCATGCAACTCCTCATCGGCATTCCCTACAAGTTCGCCATCATCGGCGTCGGCATCCTCATGGTCGGCTACGTTGTCTTCGGCGGCATGACCGCCACCACCTGGGTCCAGATCATCAAGGCGGGTCTCCTCATGACCGGCGCCGCGCTCCTCTCCGTCCTTGTGGGTATCAAGGCCGGCATGAACCCGTTCCAGTTCTTCAACGACATCGCCACCAACCCCAACATCATCGAGCATGTCCAGAAGACGGTCCTGAAGGACCCCATCGCCGTGGCCGGCTTTGACTACGGACAGCGCTTCCTGGAGCCGGGGCTCTTCCTCAAGAACCCCCTTGACCAGATCTCCCTCGGGATGGCTCTCGTGCTCGGCACCGCCGGCATGCCCCACATCCTCATGCGCTTCTTCACCGTGCCGACCGCCCAGGCCGCCCGCAAGTCGGTTATCGTAGCCATGTTCATCATCGGCTTCTTCTACATCCTGACCACGCTCCTCGGCTTTGGCGCCGCCATCCACGTGACCCCGCAAACCATCATGGGTGTAGACAAGGGTGGCAACATGGCCGCCATGATGCTCGCTCAGAAGCTCGGTGGCGACATCTCCCCCTTCCTGGGCGATCTGCTCCTGGCCTTCCTCTGCGCCGTTGCCTTCGCCACCATCCTCGCCGTCGTCTCGGGTCTCGTTCTGGCCGCCTCCGCCGCCATCGCCCACGACATCTACGTGAACGTCATCAAGGACGGCCACGCCGACCAGCACGAGCAGGTCATGGCCGCCCGGATAACCTCCCTCTGCGTCGGCACCGCCGGCATCCTGATCGGTATCGCCGCCGAGAAGGCCAACGTCGCCCACCTGGTGGCCCTGGCCTTCGCCGTTGCCTCCTCGGGCAACCTGCCGGTCGTCGTCATGTCCCTCTTCTGGCGGAAGTTCAACACCGCCGGCGTCATCTCAGGCCTCGTGGTCGGCACCGTCGCCTCCATCGCCCTGGTCATGGTCTCCCCCAACATGACCTACCCCAAAAAGGTTGCCGCGGACGCCCAGAAAGTGGTAACCACCCTCGAGAAGAAACAGGCTGAAGGTGCCGTCCTGACCGAAAAACAGATGAAGGACCTCGACAAGGCCAAGGCCGACTACGCGAAGAACAAGGACGGTAAGTCATTGATGGGTCTCGACGCACCGCTCTTCAACCTGAAGAACCCGGGCATCGTCTCCATCCCGCTCGGCTTCATCGCCGCCATCATCGGCTGCCTCGCCTTCCCGAGCCGCCGCTCCGAGGAGATGTTCGACGAGATCTACGTCCGCCAGAACACTGGCATCGGCATGGCCAAGGCCATCGACCACTAGAATACACGACGCACAGAATCAGAGTTGCAATCGGGGGAAGGGAAACCTTCCCCCTTTTTTCGTTTCACGCCATTCTCCCAGCCCCCCGGCCCCCACACACAAAACATCAAACCGCTTGTACAGCAAAGCCCTCAATATCAAACGTTCGTTATATTTCATGCTGAGCCCCTAGACGCACCAAGACCAACACAAAATAGACAACAAGTTCATTGTTTATCCAATTTTAGTGTCCACATTTCAACATGTTACACAAAACTCCCGACCAAACAAAAAACTCCTTGCAAACAAATATACAACCGTTATATTTTAGCGCTCATTTGTGAATTAAAATATCGTTATGGCGCAGCAGCTACGTCTCTCGATGCCGCACGATAACTCATCGAATTGCATGTGCTTTTCAATAACGACGAACACTCAACGAAAGGAGGACCGGCAGATCTTGTTTTATTCAGGCTTTTGAGGGGTGGGACGCTGCCCGTCACAAGCTTCCAATGGAGTGCATTTCGAAAGGAGTAACAAAATCATGGCTGAAAAACAGTACAACTGGAGCGCCATCGCCAAGAACCCCAAGTTCGTGGAGCTCCACCGCAAGAAAACTACGTTTCTCGTTGGATGGTGGGTATTTTCCACCGTCTTCTACTTCCTCCTCCCCATCGGCGCGGCGTATGCCCCCGGCCTCTTCAAGATCAAGATCCTGGGACGGATCAACTTCGGCTACCTCTTCGCCCTCTCCCAGTTCTTCGTTTCCTGGGGAATCGCCATGTACTACGCCCATGTGGCCAACAAAGACTTCGACCGGCTCACCCGCGAGCTGGTGGATGAGCTGAAGTAAGGAGGAAGGAAGACAATGAAAAAACTGATCGCAGCTTTCACACTTGCCCTGTCCATGGGCACATTCGCCTATGCCGCCGAGCCGGCCAAGGCTCCCGTTGCTGCCGAGGCGCAGACTGTTGCCGCCCCTGCCCAGGCGACCGCCACCGCCCCCGCCGCGCCCGTGGCGGCAAAGGCCGCCGTTGCCGTGGCTCCGGCCGAGAAGAAGGAACTCAAGGCCAACCCGATGGTCACCATCCCGATCTTCCTGATGATCATCGGCGCCACCATGTGCGTTGTCGTCTGGTCGGCCAAGCAGACCAAATCGGCCGCCGACTTCTACACCGCCGGCGGCGGCATTACCGGCACCCAGAATGGCTGGGCCATCGCCGGCGACTACATGTCGGCCGCCTCCTTTCTGGGAATTTCCGGCATCATCTCCCTCTATGGCTATGACGGCTTCATGTACTCTGTCGGTTGGCTCGTGGCCTACATCACGGTGCTCCTGATCGTGGCCGAGCCGTGCCGGAACGCCGGCAAGTTCACCCTCGGGGATATCCTCTCCTTCCGTACCGAGCCCAAGTCGGTCCGGGCCGTGGCGGCCATTTCAACCGTGGCCGTCTCCACCTTCTACCTGACCGCCCAGATGGTCGGCGCAGGGAAGCTCATGCAGCTCCTCATCGGCATCCCCTACAAGACCGCCGTCATCGGCGTCGGCATCCTCATGGTGGGCTACGTGGTCTTCGGCGGCATGACCGCCACCACCTGGGTCCAGATCATCAAGGCCGGCCTCCTCATGACCGGCGCCGCGCTTCTCTCCGTTCTCGTGGGCCTCAAGTCAGGCATGAACCCGTTCCAGTTCTTCAACGACATCGCCACCAGCCCCAACGTCATCGAGCATGTCCAGAAGGTGGTCCTGAAGGACCCCGTGGCCGTGGCCGGTTTCGACTACGGGCAGCGGTTCCTTGAGCCGGGGCTCTTCCTCAAGAACCCGCTCGACCAGATCTCCCTCGGCATGGCCCTCGTGCTCGGTACCGCCGGCATGCCCCACATCCTCATGCGCTTCTTCACCGTCCCCACAGCCCAGGCTGCCCGCAAGTCCGTTATCGTGGCCATGTTCATCATCGGCCTATTCTACATCCTGACCACGCTCCTCGGCTTCGGCGCCGCCATCCACGTGACTCCGCAATCCATCATGAACGTGGATAAGGGTGGCAACATGGCCGCCATGATGCTCGCCCAGAAGATGGGGGGCGACATCCATCCGTTCCTGGGCGACCTGCTCCTGGCCTTCCTCTGCGCCGTTGCCTTCGCCACCATCCTCGCCGTCGTGTCGGGTCTCGTCCTGGCTGCCTCCGCCGCCATCGCCCACGACATCTACGTGAACGTGATCAAAGGGGGTCATGCCGACCAGCATGAGCAGGTGAAAGCCGCGCGGATCACCTCCTTCGTGGTGGGCGCCTGCGGCATCGTGATCGGCATCGCCGCCGAGAAGCAGAACGTCGCCCACCTGGTGGCCCTGGCCTTTGCCGTGGCCGCCTCGGGCAACCTGCCGGTCGTCGTCCTCTCCCTCTTCTGGAAGAAGTTCAACACCGCCGGCGTCGTGGCGGGCCTGGTGACCGGCACCGTTGTCGCCATCTCCCTGGTGATGGTCTCCCCCAACATGACCTATCCAAAGAAGGTGGCCGCCGACGCCCAGAAGGTGGTCGTGGCCATGGAGAAGAAGCAGGCCGAAGGCTCCGTCCTCACCCAGAAGGAGATGAAGGAGCTGGACAAGGCCAAGGTTGACTACGAGAAGAACAAGGACGGCACGTCGATCCTCGGCCTCGATAAGCCGCTCTTTACCCTGAAGAACCCGGGCGTGGTATCCATCCCCCTCGGCTTCATCGTGGCGATCATCGCCGCCCTTGCCTTCCCGAGCCGCCGCGCCGAGGAGATGTTCGACGAGCTGTACGTGCGCCAGAATACTGGCATCGGCATCGCCAAGGCGGTCGACCACTAGAACGGCTTTATAGTTCGGTACATTTTATGCTAGTATTGGGGAAAGCGTTGCTTTCCCCTTTTTTTATCCCGCGCGAGGATCCGCATGCATAACGACATCATCCAGACAGCCGTAGCCGAAACCATGGCCCGGATTAACGCATTCGTCCGGGTCCTGGAACAGGACGAAATCCCGCTGATCCTCAACCGCCTCAAGGACGAGATCAACCAGGAAATCGCCCTTACGGGGCAGATAGCGGGACGGCGGCGGGAGCTCATGGCCCGGGTGAAGGGGGAAACCGACTACGGTGCGCTGCGGGAAATCCACGACGAATTGAATGGGCTGGAACTGGAACGGTTTCTCAAGATCCAGTCGGTGGCCGCCCTCCACGCCTCATGCACGGAATACCGGGACGTCCTGGCGGGGCGGGCGCTGGAACTGGTGGAGCAGGAAATGGCAGCAGGCGGCAAGGGAAGCCCTCCGCGCTCCTACGCCCTCTGCAGCATGGGGAGCGACGGCCGGGAGGAGCAGACCCTCATCACCGACCAGGACTACCTGATCGTCTACGGCGACGGCGGCGGCGAGGCTGCCGACCAGTGGTTCAGGGAGTTTTCGGAGACTCTGGTGGAGCGGATGGCGGAGATGGGGTTCAAAAAATGCACCGGCGACATCATGCCGTCGAACCCCACCTGGCGGGGCTCCTACGGCCAATGGAAGAAAAAGCTCCTGGCCATCGTCCGCTACGAGTACGAGGATTACGCCAAGAACCTCATGGATCTGATCGTCCTCTCCGACGCCCGCCACGTGGCGGGGGACAAGGAGCTGGCCAACGACCTGGTGGGACTCATCCGGGGACTGGAGCAGGACTACTTCCAGGTGCTCTGGGGGATGGCCAAGGCAGCCACGGAGATGAAGCTGGCCCTCGGCTTCCTTAACCGGCTCTGGACCGAGGGTTCAGGGGAGCACAAGGGAGAGTTCAACCTGAAGCTGCTTGCCTGGGCACCGCTGGTCATGAACGTTCGGATTCTCGCCATCAACCAGGGAATACCGGCCACGAACACCGTGCGGCGCATCGAGCTGCTCCAGAAAGAGGGGAGCTTCTCGGCATCCTTCGCACAGGGGCTGGTGGACGCCTACACCATCCTGACCCGGCACCGGATCCTACTCCAAATCAAGGTTATCAAGGGGATCAACAAAAGCTCCTACTACCTGAACCCCTACACTCTCCCCGCCGACGAGCGGGAACAGATCAAACAGGCCCTCATCAAGATAGAGGATCTCCAGCGCACTATTCATACGAATTTTTCGATTATGTAACTTCTGTCACTGCGACAGCACCGCTAAATGGACAGAAGCTGCCTCCAACTCCGCAGACCGAACTGGTGGGTCCCGCTCTCATCTTTAGAAGGTTCAAGACCTGTGTCGATTTTTTGGATGATATCCAAATCATTCGTTCCTCCTGATGGTGCCACAGTCCCAGAAGAGAGAAGCATCCCCGAGGGCCTCCGAGAGCTGTCACCCACAGGGACAGTGCCGTCCGGCCTTCCTGGCACCACAAACACCGGCTTCTTCGGCTCTCCACCCGTCTCCATATTGACCTGCATGCGCCAACCTTTACCTCCCGGCTCACAGGGATCGGTGGATGGAATAAAAGTTGTGAATTTGACCTTGCCGGCATCATTGGTCCCGGTAGCTTCAGGTTCCGTGATGACCCGCTCGCCTTTTCCGGGGAGATCAAGATACCACCCATCCTTGCTGCCGACCGTAAAGCTTGAAAGGGTCCGGTACACGGCTCCCGAATACGTCACCTCCGTTATGGTCTGACCGACCAGATCAGCTCGCGTCAGATTTTTCGTCGAGTTATCATCCTTTACCCCGTAAAAGCTTTGAGTGAATGATGTGGTCTTGTCCCCCTCGTCAAGGTATTTCCCGGTGCCGAAGAAGACATACTGATACCCGAGGCGCACCACCACGTCAGGAGCGGCGGTTATCGGCTGGGTGACCCCGGCGGCAAAGATGCAGTCAGCCTTCCACTGGGCCATCTTGGCGCTGCTCACGTCAAACCGCCACATGTTCCCTTTGAGATCCCCGGCATAGAGGGTGTCGGCGAAGCCGTCCATATCCCTGTCAATGGCAGCGGGAGAGGCAAGCCCATTAGGGGAGACACCACTGAATGCCGACTTGTCGACAACGATCTCGTTGATGACCGCTCCCGTGGCGAGGTCGGCAATGATGAGCGAAGCGGCCTTGCTGCTTGTGGGTCCCTCATAGCCGTTCGCAAGGGCCGCAACCCAGCGGAATCCGCTGGTTGCCGTTTCATCCCTCAGCTTGAGGATCAGGGGGGTTCCAAACGAGTACCCCAGACCGTTCGGTGTTGCCGATGATGTGGCGGTAAGCTCCCATAACGGTATCGGATTGGCTGAATCAGTGATATCGAGGGCGAAATACCCCTTGCCGCCGTCGCGGAGACCGCAGACGGCTATGGAGCGCCACCCCGCGGTTCCGGCAGTGGTACCGTCGGCATTTTTCGTCTGGATATAGGCGTCGGCAACCGTGATCGCGCCATTGACGTAACTTGTATGCGTATAGGGATCATTTCTCAGGAGCTTCAGCTTGCTTAAGAGAATATTCGGGATGAAAGCCCATGCTTCGTCACCGGTCGCGGCGTCAAAGGCGTGGAGCATCCCGTCGTTGGCCCCCGCCAGAATGAGCGATGTTCGGGTTGCCCAGTTCCTCTTGAATGCTTTGTAGGCTGCATCGGTGTAGGCACCGTCGGGAGGGCCGTAGACGACGGGCGATGATGAGATGATGTCCCCGAGCTTGCTCGTCCGGTTGCGATACCCAGCGGGGTTTGTTGTTCCGTAGCGATCACCGCGGATATACCCGATGAGATCGCTGGCCTTTGCGGACGAAAAATTCATGAATCCCGCACCCGCCAGTTTGGTCCCGTTGGCGGTACTGTACTCAAGCCGCTTGTACGTGCCACCGTCCACGCCGGCGGTATAGATTGCCCGGGCAGATGAGCGACTATTGAGTCGAGAGCCCGCCTCCCATTCGGGAGAGTTCGGATAACCGATGATAGCACCGGTGGCGGCGTCAAGCTTGAAGGCCTCCAGATAACCGTTCCAGTCCGGTGACTTGAATCTTGCCCGATAGAGCGTGCTGTTCGAGTTCAGAAACGGGGTATTCACGGCGACGCTGCTTCCTGCCGCCATTTTGGACACAATATCGGCCAGGGCATTCTGGACGGCCGTGGCAAGACTGATTCCCGACGTCGTCGTGAAGTATTTTCCCCCTCCGTTCACCGCTGTCTGATCGAGGAGGGCGCTGTCCAGCGTCAAGCCGATGGTGTAGGTGGAGACATTCTGCACCCTGCCACTGAACGGCGATGCGTTGCCGTCATGCATGTCTTTCGCCACATCGACCAGATGGCTCGGAGCGTTTTCGTTCTCTTTGTCATAGGGGTCCTTGGGACAGCCGTAGGAAGCAAACGGCCCTTGATAACAGTTGTCGTAGGTCGGCTCCCCGTCAGTCACGATAATCGTGTAATTCTTCTGGCACCCGTTGGTAATGGGGGTCGTATAGGTTCCCGAATTATAGAGGGAATCCCCCCCCCTGAAGTATTGCCAGATTTCCGAGAGGGTCTCCCCCAAGGGGGTCCAGGTTTCTGCATTGATCCCGTCCACCGCCGCATCGACGGTTGTCGGGGTCAGGGCGCCGCAATCCTTTACCTTGCTCCCCCCCTGGCTGTTGTTCAGCTTGAACAGGCCAAACCTGACACCCGAGACATTCTTAACCACGTCGCTGATGACAGATCTGGCCGTCTGGATTCTTGTCACCCGGATCGATGCATCGGTGGCTAGGCTGCCGTACTGGGCCGCAGTCGCATGAAAAAAAAGCCAGTTCAGGTAGTTGCCATTCCAGCGGGTGTCAACATAGGGAAACGGAAGCGTGATCGAGCGGCCATTGACTGTGTACTGGTTCTGATTGTTACCATCGACGGTGTGCCCCGTGTCCCTGCTCACCAGGTAATAGGGATTTCCACTTTTACTGTAGTCAATTCTGTTAAAGTAAATTTCGCCCCCCCTGAACGAGCCGGAATACACGGTACCGGGACTGTAGTCCCGATGCTCCATGATCGTATTCATGCTGCCGGAGTTGTCCAGAAGAATCATGACGTTCGGCTGCACGCTGCCGGTCAGGAACAGAGGGTACTGGGAAATCGCCGCAAAGGCCATGGCCGCGAGAATGCCGGCAGAGCAGAGAATTGCGGCTGACAAGAGGATTTTGCGTGCATGAAAATTGCTGATTCTCATTGCAGTCACCAGTAGGCGGTCGTCACGACCTGGACCTGCCTGTGCACCAGATAGGTGCTGTTGGCCCCGTCGACCGTTATGCGGTAGTAGTGCTGGACGCTCTTCGGCCCCTTGGAGTTCATGCCGATGGTGCTACTCATGTTGTAATTCGGGGCGTCTTTCAGGTGTTCGATATAGTACCGGAAATGGATATCCTCCACTGTCTGCCAAGAGCACCACGTGGCGTCCTTGCGCGCCACGGTCCCGTCATAAAACCAGCCGGGGGAGGTGATGGTGGTTTCCGGCGGGGAATTCTGCTTTCCGAGCCATTCCAGGGCATCGCGGACCCCTGTCTCGGCTGCGTAGAAAGCCCGCTGGGATTCCTGATACGTGCGGCTTGAAATCATTTCATAGAGGGTCGCATGATTCAGTACCGTCATCAGGATGGTGAGGACCATCAGCAGTATGATCGCCACGACCAGCGCAGCCCCCCGCTCATTCAGCACCCGTCCCCCCATGCAACTAGTCCCGGAACCCAAGATTGCGCACATAGATGATCGTGCTCATGGCCATCCTGCGGTAACCTGCCGAATTTTTCACTCCGCCATTGCCATAGGAGCCCGTCAGTTGAAGAGATTGCCCAGGATAGCGGGGATCGGGCTTTTCGGTCTTGACAATGATGCTCACCTGAATCGCCCGAAGGTCCTTCGCAACAAAACCGGGATCGCCAGCATTCTTCCACGTGCCGTCCTTAAACTGATACCGTATCTGAAGGTCCTCGACGCCGGATGCTACTATTTTCGTGCGTTGATTTGCCGGAGGGTCAATAAGGCTGAGGTCTTCGACGGTCTTGATCAGGTTCTGCCGGGCATCCACTGAATATGACACACTTTTCGCCTGCATCAGCCTCAGGTTGAGAACCTTGCTTCCAACGCCGTATGCGACGTCGAGAGCTCCTCCTGGAGGATTATACCCTCCGGGGTTGTGATGGATCTTGTCGGGAGCTGTAACATTCGTCGCCTGAAAGCGCGTAGCCGGCTTCCCCGGATCGCTCGGATCGTAGACGAGAAACAGGTCTCCTTTTATGAAATCGTCATTGAGCGTGCGCGAGGGGGGGACGGAGCCAACGGCGCTGACCTTCATGATCGATGAATTTGTAGGGTGATCCACCGAAACGATATAATCATACCCCACGTCGCTCTCGGCCCCGCTGTACAAGACCTTGATCGAGTCGGGCTCAGTGCCGCCATCCAAGGCCTCGACCACCTGCCAGGAGGGAGTTTTCTCGCCGTAAACCTTTATAGTCAGGTCGCCCATATCCATAAGGCCGTAGCCGGTGTTTTTAAGCTCACGCTCCATCTCGTTCATGGCCTGCCGCGCCTGCTGCTGCATCCTGATGGTGGCCTCGCGTACACCATACTCCTTCTGCCCGGTGATGAACACAGTGGACAAGCCGGCACTGATCACCGCCAGAATAACGATGACCACAAGCACCTCGACAAGCGTGTACCCCCTCATAGACCTTGGCTGCGCTGTCAACGCCACACACGTCATTGTCTAGTACTCTTTCCGCCTGACCATGGTGAAATCCCTTGTCTTCCTGGCGCCGTTTTTGATCCACGATATCCTGGCGGTCACGATCTTCATGCTGCCGGCCGAAGATATCCGCCACTGTCGCGCCTCGAAGGCAGCGGCAGCCAGGCTCTTGTCGCCGAACGGTTCGGGATAGTTCTGAAATCCGCTTGTTTCAGGCAAATCGTCATACTTCATGGTGCCGATCCGCTCCAGCATATCCTGGCCAAGGTTTGCCGCAGTCGTCATGTCTCGACTGAAACGCCCCGACGTTGTAGAGGCCCAGAGCACCAGAAAAACCGACAGAAAGCCAACCACCAGAAGAAACATGGCAATCAGCATCTCAACGAGGGTATACCCTTTCTGGTTCAAACGGCTGGTCATAACAGTCCCACTGTTCCTTCGCAACGGCTACCGTTTTATTGACTGATATGCCGAACAGCGTTTCTCAGCCGCAGTCAGACGGTTCATTGTTTCTTCGGCAGAAATGGGAGGCGGTTCTTTAAGCAATGATTGCTCCATGCACTCCTCATAACTTCGGAAATGCTCTTGGGAGGCTGCCGCAGAAACGCTGGAAAGCATTCGCCGTTTGGCGGCAACTCGTCCTGGATGTTTTGCTGGATGGATTATGCCGACACGTGACGGCGCAGGACGGCTACCTTGCTTTTTTCTCACAACCGGAACATTTTCCTGCCGGATAGGATTATCGGTGAAGTAGACGCTCCCGTCCCGTGACGGCAGACGATAAACAACCGTGGGCGGAGGTGGCGGTTCTTCCTCCTCCTCTTCCTCCTCTTCATTTTTGCCCTCGCCGGGGCCTTTAACCGATGCCTTGGGGGCACCTTCGCCAGCGCTGTCACTCTCCTTGCCGGTCACTGGGGGTACAGCGGCAGAAGCGGCCGTATCTTTCTTCGCTGAGCCATTCTGTCCAGGCAGCATGAAACCGTTCTTGTAAAACGCCACACCGAAATCGTTCAGTTCCGGAATCCTCTGGCGATGGCATGAATCACATTTCATGCCGTATTTACGCGAAAAAGCCGACATGGCATGGACGGACCCAACAAAGGGTACACTGCCAAGCATGACCGCCATGAAACTCAGCATTATCAGGAAGGATCTCATTCTTCTCTCACAATCGGCATTGTATTGGTCCATCGGCAAAAAAAATCAGCGTATGGTCCACATGCATGAAAAGTTATGCAAGATTTTGGTTTCCAGATCTGGCACTGAATGTAAGGGACAAAACGCCAATCGCGACCTGCGAAGTATCGGAAGATTGGCACGATTCCAAGCTTAAAACAACTGCATTCTTGCCCATTGATCTAGTCCTGTGCTACAAATTCGCATATCCATTTTACAGCGAGGTTGTCACCATGCCCATCGCCACAAAAATCGCCGGCCATATCTCCAAGTCATCCTGGATCAGGAAGATGTTCGAGGAGGGAGAGCGCCTGCGCCAGGTCCACGGGGCCGAGAACGTGTACGACTTCACCCTCGGCAATCCCGACACGGAGCCCCCCCGGGAGTTCCAGGAGGAGTTCGCCCGCCTCGCCACCAATCCCATCCCCGGAATGCACCGCTACATGAACAACGCCGGCTACCAGGAAACCCGGGCCGCCGTGGCTGAGGTGCTTGCCGAGGCGTCAGGCCTGCCAGTCGGGGCGGAGCATGTGGTAATGGCCTGCGGGGCCGGCGGCGCCCTGAACGTGGTCCTGAAGACCATCCTCAATCCGGGCGAAGAGGTGATCATCCTCACACCCTACTTCGTGGAGTACAAGTTCTACATCGACAACCACGGCGGGGTGCCGAAGGAAGTCTGGACCAACAGGGAGACCTTCCAGCTGAACATCCCAGCCATCGAAGCCGCCATCACCAACAAAACCCGGGCCGTCATCATCTGCTCCCCCAACAACCCCACCGGCGTCATCTACCCGGAAGAGAGCCTGAAGCAACTGGGCGAAATGCTTGCGCGGGCAGAGCGGCGCTACGACCGGCAGATTTACGTCATCTCCGACGAACCCTACGCCCGGATCGCCTTTGACGGCAAGCATGTGCCGAACATCTTCCGGTACGTGGAGAGCTCGGTCATCGTCACCTCCCACAGCAAGGACCTGGCACTCCCCGGCGAGCGGATCGGCTACCTGGCCGTCAACCCCAGTGCCCGGGGAGTAGAGCAGTTCATGGAAGGGGCGGTCTTCAGCAACCGGGTCCTCGGTTACGTGAACGCGCCGGCCCTTATGCAGCGGCTCGTGGCGAAGCTCCAGCGGGCCTCCGTGGACATCGGCGAGTACCAGTCCAAGCGGGACCTTCTCTACGACCGCCTCACCGCCATGGGCTTCGAGATGGTGCGGCCCGACGGCGCCTTTTACCTCTTCCCCAAGTCACCGCTGACCGACGATGTGGAGTTCGTGAAGATGGCCCAGAAGCACCGGATTCTGCTGGTTCCCGGGGCCGGCTTCGGCGCCCCCGGCTTCTTCCGGATTGCCTACTGCGTCGACCGGGGAATGATCGAGCGGAGTCTTCCCGCCTGGCAACAGCTGGCCCGGGAGACGGGGCTGGGGGGATAGCGTTGGAGGGAAACTCCACGAAAAAGAGCGGTGCCTGAAGGGGCATCGCTCTTTTCGTCTCCGGCATGACCGGGGCGTCACGCCGGGGGAAGCGTGAACGAGAAGGTTGCGCCCCGGTTCGGCGCCGCATGGGCCCAGACCTCGCCGCCGTGGCGATGAATGATCCGCTGGACCGTGGCAAGGCCGATGCCGGTCCCCTCGAACTCATCGCTGCCATGGAGCCGCTGGAAGGCATTGAACAGCTTGTCGACGTAAGCCATGTCGAAGCCCGCGCCATTGTCCCGAACGAATAACACGCCCCGCCCGTCGCGCTCTTCCCTCCCGAACTCGATCTCCCCCTCCTCGATCTTTCCCGTGAACTTCCAGGCGTTGCCGAGAAGGTTCTCCATCACCACCCGCAGGAGACGCGCGTCTCCCATGGCCCTGAGCCCCTCCTGAATGGTGATCGTTACCTTCCGTTCCGGATTGCTCTTGGTGAACTCACCCATGATCTCCCTGGTCATGTCGCTCAGGTCAACTGGCTCGAACGTCATGTAGTCCCGGGTGTAACGGGAAAGCCTGAGAAGGGCGTCCACCAGCTCATCCATCCGCCTGGTGGCGCGGACGACACGATCCAGATACCCCTTCCCCGTTTCGTCGAGCCCCTCGGCGCAATCCTCAATGAGGATGCTGGAGAACCCCTCGATATGGCGCAGCGGAGCACGCAGGTCGTGGGAAACCGAGTAGCAGAAGGATTCGAGTTCACGGTTGGCCGCTTCGAGTTGGGCGGTCCGTTCCATGACCCGGAGTTCGAGTTCGGCATGGAGCCTCCGGTTTTCCTCCTCAACCCGCTTGAGAGCCGTGATATCGCGGTTGCTGGCGCGGCGGCCCCGGCTTTCCCCCTCACTGTCGTAAACGGTCTGGCACACATGGGATATCCAGCGGGTTTCGCCCCCCTTGGTGATGATGCGCAGCTCCATCGCGCTCTTTTCGTTGGAGGACAGTGCCTCCTCGTTGTGCCGCGCTATCATCTCCCGGTCGTCGGGATGAACGATTGCCGCGTTCAGGGAGGGGTCGGCGTAGAACTCAGCAGGGGCATAGCCGGTAATATCCAAGCAGGCAGGCGAAACGTATGAAAGGATACCCTCGGGCGAGAGCCAGAAATCCCAGTCGGAGGAATAGTCGGCCACGATCCGGTACCGTTCCTCGCTCTCCCGCAAGGACTCCTCAGCCCTTTTGCGCGCGGTGATGTCGGTGGCGATATGGATGATCTTGTCCACCTTTCCCCCATCGTCGAAGACAGGGGTGCACGACACGAGAAAGACACCGCCGAAGGCCTCGGCCTCCACCTCGATCGTCTCCACACCGTTCGACAGGAGCATCATCTCCATGGGGCACCCCCGTGGCGCCTCGGTGCATCCCGAATTGTGGAAGACCTCGTAACATTTCCTGCCGACAATTTCCTCTTCGCTTGTCCCCGCGGCCTTCACCACGGCCCGGTTGGCGGCAACGACCACGTGACTGGCATCGAGGATCACCGTCGGATGGGCAATCCCCTGAAAGATACCCTCCCACTCGCGGCGGGCACGGAACAGTTCCTGATGTACCAGGCTGCATTCAGCCTCACGCACCTCGAAGTCCCGGATGCGCTCGCGTAACGTTTCAATCTCCCGCTGCAGTTTGACGATCACGCCTGACTCTTCATCCATTGCTCCTCCATGCCGCTACCCCATCCTGCGAAACACCTGAAGTATTTGCCTCCAGGGAGGATACACAAAAATCCGGCAAAAAAGAAGGGCCATGCCTTCCTGGCCATGGCCCCGTCTCAATCAATAACGCAACGGAACTCCTTACTTCTTGCCCAGGGCCTCCAGCATGGCCGCCCCCATTTTCGTGGGGCTCGGGGCCACGACCACGCCGCACTCGCCCAGGGTGCGGATCTTGTCCTCCGCCTTCCCCTTCCCGCCGGTGATGATGGCGCCGGCATGGCCCATCCGCTTTCCCGGGGGGGCGGTGACCCCGGCGATGAAGGCGGCCACGGGCTTCCTCATGTTCTCCCGGATCCACTCGGCAGCGTCCTCTTCGGCGCTCCCGCCGATCTCGCCGATCATGAAGACCGCCTCGGTTTGCTTGTCCTCGTTGAAAAGCTTCAGGACATCGATGAACTGCATGCCGATGATGGGGTCGCCGCCGATGCCGACGCAGGTGGACTGGCCGAGCCCGGCCTCGGTGATCTGCTTCACCGCCTCGTAGGTGAGGGTGCCGCTGCGGGAGACAACACCGATCTTGCCGGGCTTGTGGATGTAGCCGGGCATGATCCCCACCTTGCACTCGCCCGGGGTGATGACACCGGGGCAGTTGGGCCCCACGAGACGGGTCTTGCTTCCCTGGAGAATCCGCTTCACCGGCACCATGTCGCGCACCGGTATCCCCTCGGTGATGCAGACAGCCAGGTCGACCCCCGCGTCGGCCGCCTCAAGGATGGCGTCGGCGGCCCCAGGGGGCGGAACGAAAATCATGGAGACATTGGCGCCGGTGTACCGCACCGCCTCCTCCACCGTATTGAAGACCGGAATCCCCTCGATGTGGATCCCCCCCTTGCCCGGGGTGACGCCGGCCACGATCCTGGAGCCGTAGTCCCGGCACTGCTGGGTGTGGAAGAGGCCGCTGCGGCCCGTGATTCCCTGGACGACTATCTTTGAATCCTTGTTGATGAGTATGGACATTGATGATCTCCGTGTTGTCTGTAATGTAATGGCCGTCAGCCCAGCATCTGCACGATCCGCTCCGCCCCCTCACCGAGGGAGTCGGCGGTCTGGACGTTGAGCCCCGAATCCACCAAGAGTTGCTTCCCCTCCAGCACCTTGCTCCCGTCCATCCGGACCACGATGGGAAGGGTGCAGTGGACCTCGCTTGCCGCCTCGATGATCCCTTGGGCGATGACGTCGCAGCGCATGATCCCGCCGAAGATGTTGACAAAGACCCCCTTCACGTCCGCATCCTCCAGGATGATCTTGAAGGCCTCGGCCACCTTCTCGCGGGTGGCGCCGCCCCCCACGTCCAGGAAGTTGGCCGGCTCGCCGCCGTATTCCTTCAGCACGTCGAGGGTGGCCATGGCCAGGCCGGCGCCGTTCACCATGCAGCCGATGTTGCCGGAGAGCTTGATGTAGGAGAGATCGTACTTGCCGGCATTGATCTCCAGGGTGTCCAGCTGGGAGTAATCCATCATGTCGGGGTATTCCCGATGCCGGAAGACGGCGTTGTCGTCGAAGTTGATCTTGGCGTCCATGGCCATGAGCCAGCCGGCCCGGGTCACCACCAGGGGGTTGATCTCCACCAGGGAGCAGTCCTTGTCGAGCACGACCTTGTAGAGGTTCAGCATCAACTCCACGCAGTCCTCGCAGAGGCTCCCCGTGAGCCCCAGGGCCAGGGCGATCTTGCGGGCCTGGTAGGGGCGCAGTCCCGTGTAGGGGTCGATGGTGAGGACATGGATCTTCTCGGGGGACTTCTGGGCCACTTCCTCGATGTCCACCCCCCCTTCGGCGGAAGCGATGAGGCAGTAACGGGAGGTTGCCCGGTCCAGGGTGATGGAGAGGTAGAACTCCCGGGCGATCTCCACCGCCTCCTCCACGAGGATGCGGCGGACCTTCAGCCCCTCGGGGCCGGTCTGGGGAGTCACGAGACGCTTGCCAAAGAGTTCCTTGCCGTAATCCTGGGCCTGCTCCGGGTGATGGACCAGTTTCACCCCGCCGGCCTTGCCGCGGCCACCGGCGTAGATCTGGGCCTTGATGACGCAGCGCCCCCCCATCTCCTTGGCAGCTCGTTCCACCTGGTCGGACGTGAGTGCCACCCGCCCCCGCGGAACCGGGATGCTGTACGAGCTCAGGATCTCCTTTGCCTGGTACTCATGAATGTTCATGCCCCCTCCTTTTTAGTTTAAATAAAAGTGTTTTAGGTATACCACAAAATAAAACAGTGGTTAAGAATAAAATTTAATATACCGCTTCTCCGTATAACCACCAGAAAAAGAAAAGAAAAAGTGTTTACACCTCCCGTTGAACTTTTATAATACTACCAGACACTTCATCAGGAGGAAGCCGTGGCCGGCACAAACGTCGAGGAGCTTATTGCCAGGGGCATCCGGGCCGCCAACAGCGGCAAGACATCCCTTGCCCTCGAATGCTTCGAAGAGGCGGTAGAACGCAGAAATACCCCCGCCAACTGGTCCTATCTGGCCTTCTGCCTCGCCAAGGAGCGCCGTCAGTTCGATCGGGCAATTCAGCTTTGCCAGGAGGCGATCCGCAAAGATCCCCAAAACGCGGTCCACTACCTGAACCTGGGGCGAGTGCATCTCCTGGCCGGGCGCACGAAAGACGCCATCCACGTATTCCGCCAGGGACTCCTGTACGAGGCGAACGCCCACATCGAGGCTGAACTGCGCAAGATCGGCCTTCGCAAGCCGCCGGTGGTAGGATTCCTCAGGCGGAATCATCCCATTAATAAGTATCTCGGCATAATGATGAAAAAGTTGAGGCTCAGGTGACGCCCATAACCGGGAGGGATGTGGCCATGGTCAGATATCTGGAAATCAGGAGCAAGGCTAAAGCTGAGTTCATCGACATCACCTCCCTTGTACGGGAGCAGGTGCGGGGTTCCGGCGTCACCTGCGGCGTTTGTCATATCTTCGTCCTCCACACCACCGCCGGCCTGACCATCAATGAGGGGGCAGACCCGGCCGTCCAGCGGGACATACTGACCTATCTCGACCGCCTCGTCCCCCGCGACCCGTACTTCACCCACAAGGAAGGGAACTCCGACGCCCACATCAAGTCGACCCTCACCGGGACTTCCCTGACGGTCTTCTTCAACGAGGGGAAGCTCCTGCTCGGCACCTGGCAATCCATCTACCTCTGCGAGTTCGACGGGCCGCGCCAGCGCAAGGTTGCCCTCAAGATCGTCTCCTGCTGACGCCGCCATGGGCGACAGGCTCACCTTCGTCTACGGCCCCGGCGTCGACATCAGCTATCGCGTTGTCGGCCACGGCCCGACGCCGGTCGTCTTTGTCCACGGCTTCGCGGCTGCCCTCACCACGTGGGACGACATCGCCCCCCTCTTCCCGGCAGAGCGTTTCACCCTCTATCTTATGGATCTGAAGGGGTTCGGCTTTTCCTCCAAGCCCCGCACCGGCTCCTACGCCATCGAGGAGCAGGCCGCGGTGACAACTGCATTTCTGAAGGCAAAGGGACTTTCGCGCGTCATCCTGACCGGGCATTCCCTCGGCGGCGCCATCGCCCTCCTTGTCACCCTCCAGGCCCGGGACCGGGGAGACACGGGCCTCGTAGCGCGGCTCATCCTCGTCGCCTGTTCCGCTTACCCCCAGAAGCTCCCGCGGCTCATGGGATGGCTCCGGATTCCGTTCCTGGCCCGCATCGGCATGGCCCTGATCCCGGTGCGCACCATTGTCCGCTACACCCTCGCCCGGGTCTTCCACGACACGAGGGCCATCACTCCCGAGCGAATCAGGCGTTACGAGCACTGCTTCGGCCGGCGGGGCATGGCAGGGATCCTGATCCGGAGCGCCCGGGCCATCGACCCGGACAGCTACGGCGCGATCACGGCCCGCTACCGGGAGATCGACATACCTACCCTGATTGTCTGGGGAAAGGAGGACCGGATCGTGCGGATCGGTCAGGGAAAGCGGCTCGCTGAAGAGATGCCGGATGCCCGGCTCGCGGTGATCGATGGCTGCGGCCACAACCCCCACGAGGAGCGCCCCCGCGAGACCCTTGCGGCGATTATGGAGTTTCTGGGGAACGGAGGGGAGCGGGAGGAAGCGAGTGGCCGGTCCTGGCGTGAAGCTCGTCGATGAAATGCCGGTAGGCCATCTCGCCAGCGATGAACTTCGTGATCATGACCCCCATGCCGCTCTTCTTCACGAGATGGATCATCTGGGGGGGAACCTTCTTGGTCCAGCGAACCATCCCCTCCAGGAAGACCGGCTCCTCGTCGGGGAGGGTCAGTTCGATCTGGATGCGGGTGCCCGGCGGGCAGAGGTTGGTGGTTTTGATGAAGAGACCGTGGGCCGAAACATCTTCGGTGTAGGCGAGGCGCGTGGGAGTAGTCGTGCCGAACCGCAGCGACAGCCGCTTCTTGTGCCTGGTGATGTCCCGTTTTTCCGCCATGGGCCCCTTACCTTTCAACAGCTTTCATTAACGGGCGGATAGTAGCACACCTTACCCCCCGAAATGCAAGGAAAAGTGCCGGCGTGACGGCCCATTTCAACTTTTGCAGCCACGCCGTTCCTACTGGAGGACCCAATGCCCCCCCTATTCCACCCGACCCCCGTGAACGGCCCCTTCGATGACCCCGGCGTTTACGTGGATTTCCTCTTCGAGCGCCGGGCCATCCTCTTCGACCTGGGAGACATCACTCCCCTCCCGCCCCGGAAGGTTCTCCGCATCTCGGACATCTTCGTTTCCCACACCCACGTGGACCACTTCATCGGTCTCGACCGGGTGGTGCGCCTCTGCCTGGGGCGGGAGAAGCGGCTCCGCCTCTACGGCCCCCCCGGCTTCACGGACCAGGTGGCCCACCGGCTGGCCAGCTACACCTGGAACCTGGTGGAGAGCTATCCCACCGACTTCACGGTGGAGGCCACAGAACTGGCTCCGGGCGGCGGGGTAAGGACGGTGGAATTCCACTGTCGGCGCGAATTCGTGCCGGAAAGCGAGAGCTGGGGGCACATCTCCAACAGCGTCATCCTCGACGAAGAGACCTTCCGGGTGCGGGCCGCTTTTCTGGATCACGGCACCCCCTGCCTCGCCTTTGCCCTGGAGGAAAAGCTCCACGTGAACGTCCGCAAGAACCGCCTGGAGGAGATGGGACTCCCCACGGGGGAGTGGCTTCGGGAACTGAAGAAGGCGATCCTTCGGGGGGAGCGGGACGATCTTCCCTTCAGGGTCTGGTGGCGTGAAGGGGGCCAGGTGCGGGAGAAGATCCATCCCCTGGGAGAACTGCGGGAGCGCCTGGTGGGGATAGTGCCGGGGCAACGGGTTGTCTACGTGACCGACGCAGGGCTCACCCCGGAGAACGGTTCGCGGATCGTGGAACTGGCCCGGGAAGCCGACTACCTCTTCATCGAGACGACGTTTCTCCATGCGGAGGAAGAGCGGGCCCGGCAGCGAAGCCACCTGACCGCGCGGCAGGCGGGTGAGCTGGCCCGGGAGGCGGGAGTGGCGCGGGTGGTGCCGTTTCACTTTTCGCCCAAATATAGGGGGATGGAAGAGATGCTCCGGACGGAGTTGGAGGAGGCGTTTTTTAGCGAAAAAACACCTGAAACACAGAGCAACTGAGCAACGGAGAAAAACAAGAGCGAATCACCTGCCACAAGCAACCAGCTATATTCCTGCCTGATAGCCCTTTTTTCTGCTTTTGATTTCTCCGTGTGCTCCGTTGCTCCGTGTTATTCAAAGGTTTTCAGGGGCACGGTATCCCCTACTTACCGCAGCACTTCTTGTATTTCTGGCCGCTGCCGCAGGTGCACGGATCGTTTCGCCCCACCTTGACGCTGGTGGCCGGGGCGGCCTTCACGCCGATGCCGTCGGTGAAGTACCAGGCTCCGTCCAGCTTCTTGAACTCGGCCAGCTCGTGGTGGGTCCGCCGCACATCCTTGTCGCGGTAGCGGGCGATGAACTCCACCTTCCCTTCCGTATCGTCGGCCCCGCCGGCCAGGGTCGAGACAATCTCAAGCCCCTCCCAGCGGGAGCTCTCGGCCCACTCGCGGGTCCCCTTCTCGTCGAAGTCTCCCCGGTGTTCCGGATGGGTGGTATCGTGGATGTAGCCGATCTCCACCTTCGTGTAGGCGGAGTAGCGGGAGCGCATGAGCTCCTCGGCGGTAAGGGGGGCTCGTTTCCCCGTGATGAACGGCTCGCAGCAGTCGGCGAAGGGACGGCCGGTGCCGCAGGGACAGGAATCTGACATGGGATGCTCCTTGAAACGGTGTAATTGGTGGTCCGGTTCGGACCGGGTTATTGATACCGTCACGTGTCCGTCGTGTCAACCGTTAAGGCTTTCCCTCACCCCTACCCCCTCTCCCAAAAGGAGAGGGGAAACTCTACCGAAACGCCACCAGAAAGAGGGCATCGAGGAAGGGGCGCGCCCGTTCACGCTCTTCCGGGGCAAGGGAAGCCACCGGGACAGGGGAGATGAAACGGCGCAGGAAGCGTTTTTCGACAAAGCCGAGGGGGGAGTTGGGCCGGCCAAGCCGCGGTGGTATCACGATCGGAGCCAGTCGCAAGGGTCCTACCGCCGTGCGGAGGGCCGGGTTGAGCATGAGGCGGGCATCAGGGGAAAGGCCGCACTCTCCGAGAGGCTGACGTCCCAGGTAGAGGATGAAGTTCGGTGTCTCCTCCCCTTCCCTTTCAAGGCGTCGCAGCCGCGCCACCTCCTCAGGGATAGAAGGCAGGGCCCCGTCATGGGCGAACATGAGGGGGGTGAGCCCCGTCTCCGCCACCAGCGCCATGAGTTCGTCGATGCGGTAGGTGCGGGTCCGGGGGTGGAGGAAGGCGTCAGCAATGCCGGCATCAAAGGCGGCCTCGCTGGAAGCGTCCACGTACCGCCGAAAGCGGGACCCTGCTGGCGCCCGCCTGATGAGCCGCTTCACCGTTGCCACATCTCCTATCTTCAGGAGCCGCAGGGCCGTGCGGATCGATTCAGCCTCCCGCCGGCCCCCCCGGCTGTAGACCATGAGCCGCAGAATGCCCCCCGGCGCCAGACGCCGCTCCAGGGCGCGCAGCCCTTCCAGGGGGTCCGCCAGGTGATGGATGACCCCGAAGGAGTCGATGAAGCCGTATTCCCCCGAAGCTGCTGCCGGGTCCAGGATATCCCCCCGCTCGAAGTCGACGCCGAACCGGCCGTGGACCAGGCAATGGAGCCGGGCCCGCCGTAGGTTCGCGGCCGACAGGTCAAGGGCGGTGATGGGGACGCCGGGGTTGGCCAGAGAGGTGGGGTACGGTGAAAAGCTCCCGCACCCGGCCAGGAGGATGCGCCGTGCATGGCTGCTGGGGAGCGCGCCGTTGAAACGGGCATGGAGGGTGTCCAGGTTCAGGGCATAGGTATCCCAGGGGCGAACCGAGGCAAGGAGGGGATAGCGGGGGTAGACCCACCGCTCGTAGTGGCGGCGAAGCTCGTCGTTCATGCCGGTCACACCCTGCGTGCCCGGTACTTCTTCACCAGTTCATCCGGGTGGTAGGAGAGCTTCGCCGTCCGCAGCCCCGGTTCCCCCAGGTCCTGCTCGCGGTTCGTCCAGGTGCAGTCGGTGAAGAGGAGCCGGTTGAACTCCCGGTCCACCAGTTGGGAAACCCCTTCCATGAACGGATCGTTCTTCTCGAAATGGCAGACCGCCGTGTCGCGATTGAGCCGCTCCCCCAGAGCGAAGGCCGCCACCCGGCCCTCCACGACCACCACCACACCTTCGAGGCCGAGGCGGTCCGCGAACATGAGAGCCTCCGCCCCTGCCTTCGTCTCCAGTTCCAGGGAAGGGCTGTCGATGCCGTTGCGGACCCGGCGCCACTCGTCGAGAAGTGCCAGGCAGCCGTCACGGTGGCTCGCTCCGTAGACCTCAACGCTGAAGTCATGCCGCGCCGCGAAATAGTTGATCCGGTTCTTCTTTTTGTGGAAGCGGTTGCCGGGAAGTTCCGCCAGTGCCTGCCGGAGGTGGAGATAATCAAAGGCATCCCGGTCTTCCTCCACGGCCATCCCCTCGGCGACCAGGTACCGGGACACAAAGAACACGTCGGCCCCGTAGAGGGTCATCCCTGCATCAAGGAGCACCCGAAGGGCGCCGGCCACATCTCCACCGATGGGAGGGAGGAAGTACTCCTCGCCGCCGTACCCCTTCCCGAGCACCACGGGAGAGTCCCCCACCCGGGTGAGCCGATAGTTATGGGCCTCCCGGAAGAGGTAGAGATTGGCAAAGGTAAGCTCCGAGACCCGGGGCTGAAGTTCGGCAAAAACGGCGTCAAGCCGGGGCTTGTCGGCAAGGGCAAGGGGACGCGATGCGGGGAAGGCGGGGATGTCGGTCATGGGGTCCATGGGAAAAGAGTATAGCAGAACTCTCCCACCGCGAAGAGCGGGTTTTTTGCTCGTGGGCACTTCATGAGCCACCGCCCTGGGGCTAAAAAAAGGGAGCGGTGTTGCCACCGCCCCCGGAGGTACAGCCGTATCATCACATTGGCATCAATCAGGGGCCGACCGATGTGGTCAGCATCCGCATGTACTGATCATCCACCGTCAGGTAGACGCTGGCACCCGTGGGGGTGAATGTGCCCGTTATTGTGCCGGTAATGGTTGTCTGGCCTGCCAGCAGCCTCTTGTCCATACGGGCGGATGTCGGGGATCCTGTAGCATCGAGTCCTGAGACGTTTACGTCGATCCAGTCTGCCGTTGTTCCAGACAGCATGGTCCAGGTGATGGTCTGAGCGGTGTTCAGTTGGAACTTTTGCAGGTCCGTAAAGGTTGCAGGCTGAGTGAGAGTGGCAAACGGTGCTGTTGCCAGCTCCGCATAGGTGTACGGACGTTTGCTGATCTTGATGATGTACTGCGCTTTTTGAGTATTGGTCGCATCATACAGCGTCACGGTATAGGGGATATTTGTATCAGCCGTGGAAGGGAAGGCCGCCAGTATGGCAGCATCTTTGGCCGTGGTATCCTGGGCCAGCCAAACGACATTGTTCATATTGACACCAGTCGGATCAAGAGTGAACTGACTGCCAGCCATACTGCTGGTGTTCGATTGTTGGTTGTAGAGGTAGACCCCAACCGACGGGAGTCCTGGGCCAGTGACGAGAACTTTGGCCACGCCGCTGCTGTTATAGTCATCCGCGACATAGAGCTGGAGGCCGGTGCCGTATTGTGATGTATTGCTCGGCGAACTGGACTGGTTGTGGTAGGCCGTCGCGCCAAAGTCGAAGGAAAGGATGCGGCCGTCGCCCAAAGCGTACCACGTGCCGTTGGTATTCTGGAACCGCCAGCGGATGGTCTCGGTCTGGTTGTTATTCTTCGGCTGGGTAACGACGAATTCCACCAGGGCGGCAGTAATGTTATTGTTGCTGTCGAGGGTCGTGCTGATAAACGTTGCCGGACCGGCGGTCATTCCCAACGTTCGTTGATCGGTGGTGACTTCGTTCAGGAAGTTGGCGCGGTCGCGACCTTGGTCCATGAAATTTGGGTCCAGCAGGCCGAGGAGGGTGGTGTTAGTGACAGAGGGCATGGTCTGCGCAAACTGTCCGACAAAGGTTTGGATCCCCTGGTTTATTTTCTGAATGTCCGTAAGTTGCGTCGCTGTCGGTGCTGTCAGAGTCCCGGTCATGCTCCCCATGCCACCGCTGGTCATCGTTGCGGTGGTCACTTGCGTATTATTAATGATGTTAGTGATGGTTGCGACAGTCGTGCTCGGATCAATGGAAACCTTGACGACGTCCATCATCTTGTCGAGGCCGCTCTGCCCCGGCGTAAATGATGCCCGGAGAAGGTCGGTACTTGCGCTGAGTCCCATGGCCGTCATAACAGGTGTCAGTTTATTGGTCAGTGCCTGCACCTGGGCAGTGAGAGCGGTCGTGGTGATTTTTGTGGGGTCGCCGTTACTGTAATAGTTTGCTGCCACCTCTCCGGCGATGCTGGCGACCATCAGATCGGTAAAGGGGGTGATATTGACGTTCTTTCCGATGTCGTCGGTCGTGGCAGCCGAGCAGTAGGTGACCTGGGTACTGCCGACGGTTCCGACCGCCTTCATGACGAAGGGGGGGGTCATCCCGCTCACGTCGAAGGAGTACTGACCGTTGGAGGTCGCGTCAACCGCAGCGGACTTCTCCACCCCTTTGCTGTCCTTGAGGTACACTGTACCGATAATCGGAGCGCCCGCAGCAGCAACCCCAGATATCGTCGTTGCTGCCGGTGTCGTACTCCCTCCGCTGCCTCCTCCGCAAGCCGCCAGGGCCGCGGCCACCACCGCGCCAAGCATCGTCAATTTAATCGTGTTCCATAGCTGTTTCATCAGATGGTTCCTCCGTTTGTCACAAAAATAGTCCCCTTCACATTCACGGCTGGCTCATTGTTTTCTGTCCGGACCCTCCTTTCGCGAGTTGCTATGAAGCCGATTTGATCAGGATATCCTGTTCAAGATCGTATTCATTACGGCAACAGTAGAGGCTCCTGCAAAACCATTGCAGGGCTGGTCTGTGTTGTTGCCGTTCGCTCGTAAAACTCAACATAACAACGGGTGCACCTCAACCAGAGCAATCCTTTCGCAATGGACCGGCCGCGCTTGGCTTCTCGCCCAGCAACCGAACGTTACAGAGTTCTTATCGACAACGATTGACAAAACTTTAGAAAAAAATTGTTACAAACACACACAACAGCTCCAGTTAACGCACTTGGTCACCGTACAAAACAGAAACAAAAAAACCGACCGCAATCAGGAGTTACCAAACGTTATCAAGCCGCACAAAAAACAAAACACCGTTCACTACTTAATGAATAGCGCCATACTACGCTGGCCCTGTGTGGATTCAAAACAAAAGGCCCCCCAGCGGATGCCGGATGGACCGTAAAATAAACAGAGCGGATAGAGATCGCTGCAGCAGAATAACCAACGCCACCCCGCCAACAATGACTGACAGGTTACATGCGGCGGAGCATGGAAAACTCCCTGCTCATGAGGTGATCCTTGGGGTGCTTGTTGGCAAGGGCAAGGGGGCGCGACGCCGGGAGGCCGGGAGTGTCGGCCGTGGGGTCCATGAGGTGATGAGGAAAAATCAGATCGGACCGACCCCGACCCTGATTTTGCCGTTGGAGACGCTGACCGTGCAGGCGATGCGGGAAATGGGGAGGGAAAACTGGCGCGGCGCCGGGAGGAGGCTCCAGTCGATCTGGTCACGGAGGAAAGAGCGGAACTGCTCGTTCTCCGACTCCACCGAAAGGGAGGCGACAGCGCCGTCCTGGAAGGTTACCAGAACGGTACCCCGAACCTCGTCCGGCCGCTGACGCTCTTCGGCGGGAAGGGCCTGCGAGACCATCCCCTTGAGAGCCGCCCCCGAAACTCTCCGGTAGTTCCCCAGCTGCGCGACGATGGCCTGGGCATTCATGGTGTTGCGAAACCCTTGGCTGAGAAAGGTGCCGGTCAGGGCAACGACAGGGGCGCTCGCCTGCCCGACGGTTCCAGTTGAGCCGACTGATGGATCGGTCTGACTGGCGGGAGGGACAGGCGCGGGGGGGGGCGTCAGGGGGGAGTTCCGCAGGGGCAGCAGATTCAGGGGGCGGCTGCGGTTCATCCTGGGATGGCAGAACTTCCTGCTCCTGAACTGCCGCGCTGTTATCGAGCCCCGCCTGCTCGCTGCGTATGTCCGTAACAACGTCCACAACCCAGTTGGCGGTCTGTGCCCTATGCCGCCTGGCTGTCATGGAATCATACGAGGAAACGGCGGCGAGAACCATTCCATGAATTGCCAGAGAAACTATGATGAAACGCTGAAGGGTGTCCATGGTGAAGGGGTGCGGGCGGGGATGCCGCCCGCACGTGCCGGTTCGCTACATGTTCGGTTGCCGCATCAGGGTAATGATCGCCTGCTTCAACTCGGTGGAGATCGGGGTTGTGGCATTGGTCCTGCCAGTTATTTTGTCTGCGAGCGTTGCCAAGCCATCGACAAAGTTCTTCTTGGCCCGCATTTCATAAAGCTGCTCACTCTCACCCGCTGCGGGCATCGTTTCCCTGTCCGCCTGCCGCTTCATTTCCAGGATCGCGATATCTTCCTGTATCCCCTGAAATCCATTGAAAGCGTTATTGCCGGAGGAGAACGTGTGCCGGGCACTCCAGGCGCCCCCTATTCCCTCGCACATCCCCTTCTGCATCATAACCACGCAGGTATTGGACTGGGTCCACATGCCGCCATTCATGGTACAGGTGGACTGGTCCGCGGCCATGGTGCACTCGCCCCCCCAGAACCCTTCCGCGAAAGACGGAAGCGGCGTCGAGTCCCGCGTATAGGCAAAGTCGCCGCCATTTCCGAGAATGCCTGCCAGCCACGTCACCATGACCGTCTGGGGAATGGGCCAGTTGGCGACACATCCGGTCATTCCCCAGACACCGCCGGCAGCTTCACACGTCGGTTGGTCCTGGGCGGTAAACATGGTATAGGTCCCGAAATCGCCGGGCAATGTCGCCCCATGGGGAAGTATCGTCAGGACACCCGTTTTCATTGCACTGATATCGGTAGCCTTGGAAGCAATGGCACCCTGGAAAGTACTGAATGCTGCCTGGAAGGCATCCTGGAGTTCTGTCTGGACAATGTCCACTGTCGTTCCCTTGGATGCCGCGTAGCTCTCCGGATCCGCGTAGAACCCGGCATACTGGGCGTCAAGGATCTCGAAGCTGGTCATGAGGCTCCGGCTGGCATTGAGGAAATCGGTTACCTGGCTGCCGGAGGCACCAAGGGCAGTCAGCGCCTTGGAATATTCGCCGGCAAGGTTCGATGCGGAAATCCTCATGTGGAAGGTGGTCATGGCACTTTCCATGGCGCTGGCAAAGCTGGGATTATGGGCCGTTAGGGCTGCCATGCTCTCGTCGTCATAAACAGCCACACCTGCGGCATTGTGGGCGGCAAGAACCAGGTCGGGCTTGATCCCGGCGCAGGTGGCAGCATCGATGAATATTTCACCCATCAGCCCCCCGGCCCTCTGCATTTCCTTCTGCTCGTCCGCTGTCATCATGTTGACAGCGTCATAGTACCCTTCCGTGAAGCTCCGGAGGGTTTTTTGGGTCCCATCGCTGTTGTAGATGAGGCAATCCTTGAGAGATTTCAACTGATTGGTGGTTGTGTTTCCACCTGACGGGGATGTCAAAAAACCTTCAAAACCACCGCTACCCAAAATTCCCGCCTTACCCATCTGGGCAATCATGGAGATATCATCATCATTGATATCGGGAGAGCGGAGCATGACCAAAAGGTATGACATCAGGATCGGATCATCGCTCCCTGCCAGGGCTGCCGTTTGCTTCACTACCTGCGCCTGCTTGTCGGACATCTCGTTAATGCCGAGCTTGTTGGTGGCACTTGCCGGCGGTGCCGGAGCGAATCCGTGCCGCACAACCGTTCCGTTGGCACCTTTCAGCTCGAAGAAGAGAAAATTGGCATCGTTCCTGGTCGGCATGGACGGGAGGGTGAAATCGAGCTTTCCCCCCGTCGCAACGGCAGAATTCGACGACACCGTTGAGAGCGTACCATTGGAGTTGAACTTACTGACCGTGATCGTATAGGTGCCGTCCGCTAATGGCGCTGTTGCCGCAAAGGCCGCCGGGGCAACGGCGGTCGACAGAAGGGCGGCGGCAGATGCAAAAGAGAGCAGTTTCTTTTTCATGTACCTTATCCTTTCCTGTTCCCTACTTGGCCGTCCCGGTAACTGTTCCGGTTGTTACGCCGCCGCCTCCTCCGCCGCCCCCTCCTCCACTGCTGCTACCGCCACCACCACACCCTGCGAGAAGAGCGCAGGTCATGGCAACCATGCCGATCATCACCAACCATTTCCCGTTCATCATTGTGTCCCCTTTTTCCCATGGTTTCTCGATTTCTGGCGGTGTCCGGCAATGGCCATACATAGTGACTTTTTTGGCACAAGTTCATAACAACCTAGAAAACAAAGGTCTCAACAACGCAAATCATTCAACGAAATTATCAATCAAAAACACCACTTAGCGCTATTTGGCAAAATCGGCGCCACAAGGGGCACCATTCGTTATCAACGAACAAACAAAAAGCCCCGCCCGGCAGATACCAGGGGGGCTGTGCATAAAAAGGAATATCCTGAAAACTTGTTACAACAAGACCATAAGCACCACGCCGCCGGCGATGACCGACAGATTACAGACAGCGGAGATGCCGTGGAGTTTGGAGAACTCCCGGCGCATGGGGTGATCCTTGGGGGTGGTTTCGAAGGAAGGAATCTGCTGTTTGATAAGAGCGGCCTTCGGCTCCACATGGAAGGCCTGGAACGCGGTGACTGCCAACATCACGACCAAGAGAACCGCCGCCGGCATCCAGTTCTTTCCCCGCGCGAGCAGAAGCGCCAGGAGGGCCACGGCGCCGCAGGCCAGCCCCCAGCGGAAGTAGCCGGGGAAGAGGTACCCGACGATGCGTCCCGCCGCGTCGCGGGTTTCTGTTCTGAAGATGGTGGGGGTGAGCACGAAGGTGAACAGGGCGGCGCCCCCCACCCAGAGGGCCACGGCCAGACGACAGAGTGCGGGAACAAATGACACGGCAATCCTCCTTGATCTGAATGGTATTATGAGTTTTCCCGGTCCCTGGTCCCTGGTCCCCGGTCCCCGGTCCCCGATCGCGAAGCGATCAATAATCCACCGGGCGATGCTCCGCCGGGGGGGGATCGACGCCGGCATGGCGTCAGGGCTGAACCAGCGGGCATCCTCCAACTCGGCATGGTCAACGCGTATCTCGCCCCCGGCGTACTCGGCCACGAACCCCGCCATGAGCTGGCTCGGAAAGGGCCAGCACTGGCTCCCCACGTAGCGGATGGCGCCGATCTCCAGCCCGGTTTCCTCCCGCACCTCGCGACGGGCGCACTCCTCCAGGGATTCGCCGAAGTCGAGGAATCCCGCCACGAGCCCGTAGCGCCCCGGAGCCCAGTCGGGCTTGCGGGTGAGGAGAAACTCGTCCCCCCGCTTCACGAGGACGATGGCGCAGGGGTGGATGTGTGGGAAATGCTCGACGCCGCATGGAGGGCAGCGCTTGCCCCAGGTGCCCGGCAAGCGATCCTGGGGAGCGCCGCAGCGGGCGCAGAAACGGCTGTCGCGTTCCCAATGGAGGATCTGTTGGGCCATGCCGCCGATGGTGAGAGTCGCGTCGTCGAGGCGCTCACCCGTTGCGTTGAAGGGTTCGGCCACGAACGGGGAGGGAAGCGGGTCCTGTGCCGACATCCGGGCGATCCTGAGGGGACGGCCGTACCAGCGGCCGATAGTGATTGCCTCCCGCCCGGCGGAAAGCCAGTGCGGCCGCTCACCCTCGGGAAGCGCGAGGGTTCCCCCGCGCTCTTCCACCACAAGGGAGTTTCCGCGGAGAACGGCCCAGACGCCCGGCCCGGCACCTCCCCCCGAATCGGGAGGTTCGGGAGTGAAACCGTCGGCGATGACCGTCGCGTTAAAGGGGAGATTGGCCGTGTCGGGATAGGGCATGGGAAGACCTCCGGTGAACTCGCTCAAGGATACCTGCCGGCGTGCGGCGACGCAACAACCGATAACCATTTCACCGGCCCGGCGTGAAAAAATCCCTGTTGCGCCCGACAGCGGCATATCTGTATACTCTAGCCGGATTAGCGGTTTCTTTCCGAACAGCGACGCCACCGTTTCAATAAACAACGACGGAATCCATCTTATGACCGAGAAGACAACCGTCCCGTGGCCCAGTGCCGCAATGGCGGCGGCAATCCTCGCCGGACTCTGGATCGCGAGCCGCGGCAACTATCTCCTCTTCCACACGGCGACTGAAATGTTCTCGGTGCTGGTGTCGGGGGGGATTTTCGTCATCGCCTGGAATGCCCGCCGTTTCCCCACCAGCCCCTATCTCCTGTTCATCGGCATAGCCCATATCTGCGTGGGGGGGGTCGACCTCCTCCACGCGATGGCATACAAGGGGATGGGGGTCTTCCCCGGCAGCGGCCCCAACCTTCCCACCCAGCTCTGGATCACTGCCCGCTACATCCAAAGCATCTCGCTTTTCATGGCCCCTCTCTTCATCGGACGCACATTTCGTCCCGGGGCCACGCTGGTGGCCTATCTGGCCGTGACGGCGACCTTGATTGCCGCAATTTTCGGAGGAATATTCCCCCCGTGTTTTGAGGAAGGAACCGGGCTCACCCCTTTCAAGATCGGGAGCGAGTACTTCATTTCGGTAATATTCCTGGCCGCCCTTGCCTTCCTGAGAAGGAAGCGGGAGTTCTTTGACCGGCGCATCGTGAACATTCTCTCCGCCGCCATCGTGCTCATGGCCATGGCCGAACTGGCCTTCACCATTTACGAGGACGTCTATGGCCTCAGCAACCTGGTGGGACATCTCCTCAAGGTGGCGGCGGTTTTTCTGATCTACAAGGGGACGGTGGAGACCAGCCTGACGCGTCCCTATGACCTCCTGTTCCGGGAGTTGAAGGAGAGTGAGGAAAAATTCGCCAAGGCGTTCCATACCGCCCCGACCATCATGGTTATTACCTCTCTGGCCGAGGGAAGGTACCTGGAGGTGAACGAGACCTTCGAGAATACCCTGGGGTGGCAGCGCGAGGAGGTGCTTGGCCGCGCTTCCCGGGAAATGGGCATCTGGGTCGATCAGGAACAACGGGACGAGATCATGGGGACCTTGGAGAGGGGGGAGAAGGTACTCAATCGTGACGTCACCCTCCGCAAAAAACAAGGAGAAACCATCGAAGGACTCTATTCGGCAGTGGGGATCGAGCTTGACAACAGAAAGTGCCTCCTGGGGATCGTGCGGGACGTTACCGCACGGAGGCGGGCCGAACGCGAGGTGAAACTCCTCAACGCCGAATTGACACAACGGGCCCAAATGCTGGAGGACACCAACGGCGAACTGGAAGTGACGGTGGAACAGCTGGAAGCGGTCAACCAGGAACTGGAAGCTGCCAACAAGGAGTTGGAGGCCTTCAGCTACACGGTGTCCCACGACCTGAGGAGCCCCCTCACCAACATCAACGGCGCCGCCCAGGTCATTCAGGAGCTGTTCGGCCAGGAGCTGGACCCGCAATGCGAGAGACTCGTCGATATCATCCACCGGGAGACTCTCCGCATGAACCGGCTCATCGACACGCTGCTCAGATTCGCCCACATCTCCCGGGGCGAGATCTCCCCCGAGGCGGTCGACCTGAGCGCATTGGCGAAGGAGGTGGCCGGGGAACTTCAGGCACGGCATCCCCAACGACAGGTGTCATTCGCCATTGCCGGCAACCTGACAACCCACGGCGACCCACGGCTGATGAAAATCATCCTCGACAATCTCTTCGGCAACGCCTGGAAGTACACCGGCACACAGGAAGCGGCCCACATCGAATTCGGTACGATTCTGCAGGGCGACAAACCGGTATTTTTCGTGCGCGACAACGGCGTCGGTTTCAACATGGCCGACGCCCACCGCCTCTTCTTGCCCTTCCAGCGCCTCAACACGGAAGCATCCTTCAAGGGGGAAGGGATCGGCCTTGCCACGGTGGCCCGAATTGTCCAGCGCCACGGAGGAAGGATCTGGGCGGAAGGAGAGAAGGGAAAAGGGGCCACCTTCTACTTCTCTCTCTGACAGCCCTTCCCCTGCCCCCGCCACACAAAAAGCCCGCGAGACGACTCGCGGGCTTTTTCTTGCTAGGGCCTTAACGCTGTGCCGACGACGGGGCAGCTCCCTCAGGCGGCGGAACAATGGGTCTTCAGGCAGCCAACGTGAACTGCCCCACCAGAACCTGGAGGTCCTCGGCCAGCCTGGCAAGCTGCTCCGCGGCCTGCGCCGACTCCTCTGCTCCCCGTGCCGTGTGCCCGACAACATCGGTAATCTGCCGGATATTCTCGCTGATTTCGCAAGTGGTGGCGGTCTGCTGTTCGCTGGCCGTGGCAATCTGGCTCACCTGCATGGTAACGCCGCCGATCTGCTCGAGGATCGACTGGAGCGCCTCACCGGACAAAGAAGCGTCGGTGGTCCCCTTTTCCACCTCCTGCACCCCTTCCTCCATGGATGTTACCGCCCCTTTGGTTTCTCCCTGGATGGCCTTGATCATCTGGGCGATTTCCTTGGTGGCTTTGGTGGTCCGCTCAGCCAGCGCCCGCACCTCGTCGGCGACCACGGCAAAACCGCGGCCCTGCTCGCCGGCCCGAGCCGCTTCAATGGCGGCATTCAAGGCAAGCAGGTTTGTCTGGTCGGCAATATCCTCGATGGTGCCTACGATTTCTCCGATCTGGTCGCTCCGCGCTCCGAGGCTCCCCACGGCCTGGGACGATGAGCGGACCCGGTCGGCAATCCGGTTCATGACAACGAGGGTCTCCTGAACCACCGACGAGCCTGTTTCCGCCCGCGCGTTGGCGTGGCGGGAGCTCTCGGCGGCCATGGTGCAGTTCTGGGCGATTTCCGCCGATGTGGCGGCCATCTCCTCACTGGCAGTGGCCACAGTTGCGGCTTGCTGGGCAACTTCCTCAGCACCGGTGGACATCTGGATGGCAGTGGCGTGGAGTTGCGTTGCGGCAGCAGTCACCTGGGAAGCATTCTGGGTAACATGTCCGATAATCTCGTTCATTTTCTCCGCCGTTGTGTTCACTTGGCGGGAAAGAATTCCCATTTCATCGCCGGTGTCAACTTCGGAGCGGGCGGTAAGGTCTCCGGATGCCACCCGGCTCAAGATGGCGAGCACCGTATTGAGGGGGCGGCTGATGGAGGCGGCAATGGCCCCCCCACCGGCAAGCGCCAGGAGAATGGAGACAATCATGACCACTGACATCTCCACAAGGGCACGCCGATAGGACGCCATATCTTCCGCATACATCGCTTTGCTATCCTTAACATTGGCGTCCACAAGGGAAGCGATGATTTTTGCCGGATTGCCGTAAAGCGGGGCAACACTCCCGGTTGCAAACGCCACGGCTTCGGCGCGGGAAGCGGCGTCTCCGGATGCAGCGGCCGAACGCGCCATCTCTGCGAGTTTGGCCCCACCCGCCACATAGGCATCGTACCCATTCTTGAATTCCGCAATCTGGGCCTTCTCCGCATCGGTTATGCCGGATTTCAGAAACTGGTCAAGGGACTCTTTGATCGAGGCCGCGCTTTTCTTGAACTCGCCTTCCTTCTGCTCAATCTTGCCGGCATCCGTCAGTGCCAGCATATACACCAATGCGAGCCGCATCTGCAGGAAATCACTTTTCATTTCAGAAACTTGGGCAATATGCTCAATACCGGAGCTGATATTCCCCATATGCTTGGACAAGCCTCGCATATTGACAAGACCGAATCCCCCGACCACTATGAGCGAGAGGCACACTCCGCACACCATGATCAGCAGCTTCGCCTTTACTTTGAGATTGTTCCAGAAACTCATACAGGAACCCCTTTCAGCAGTGATATTGCAGAGATGAGAAGAGCTTTAACTCACATTCAATCCTCTCCACTCCGTTCCTTATCGGACAGGATCTCCGCACCTTGAGCGTTAAATGGAAAAAAATTGCAAAACACCGGTTCTACTAATATGCAAGATGTCTCAGCGAATAACCCCATGAACCATTGGGCACATGAAATCATCCATTGTATTTTCACCCCACTTTTTATAGGATTTCTTGTCTTTACCGGCAACAGCCCCAAAGGAATGAAACATGATCACACGCCTCCCGGCCGAATGGGAAGAGCAGGACGGCGTCCTCCTCGCCTGGCCCCACGCGGAAAGCGACTGGCTCCCCTGGCTTCCCATGGTGGAACTGGTCTTTGCCCAGATAGTCAAAGAAATCGCCCGTTTCGAAACCGTGCTCATTGTCGCTGCCGAAGGGGAAAGGACTTCCGCCATTCTCTCCGCGGCAGGAGCATCGATAGAGCGGGTGCGAATAGTGGAAATTCCCACAAATGACACCTGGGCAAGGGATTTCGGCCCACTCACCGTGGAGCGTGACGGCAGTCCCGTGCTCCTTGACTTCGGATTCAACGGCTGGGGGTTGAAGTTCGCCGCAGACCGGGACAACCTCATTACCGGCCGTCTTCACCGGAACGGCGCTTTCGGAAATACCGCGCTGGAAACCGTAGGCCTCATCCTGGAAGGAGGAAGCATCGAGAGCGACGGTAAAGGGACGATCCTGACCACCGCCGAGTGTCTCCTGAACCCCAACCGCAACCCCCACCTGTCGCGGGAGCAGATCGAGATCAGCCTGAAGGAGCAGTTCGGCGCAGACCGTATCCTCTGGCTGGAAAACGGCTGGCTGGCCGGCGACGACACCGACTCCCACATCGATACCCTGGCACGGCTCGCCCCCGACGACACCATCGTCTACGTCCGGTGCGACGACGCCACCGACGAGCATTATCCGGCCCTCTTCCTCATGGAGAAAGAGTTGAAAGCGATGCGAACGAGTGAGGGAAGCCCCTACCGCCTGATTCCGCTCCCCTGGCCACGCCCTTGCCACAACGAGGATGGTGAGCGGCTTCCGGCCACCTACGCCAACTATCTGGTCATAAACGGCGCCGTCCTGGTTCCCACCTACGGCGACCCCGGCGACGATGCAGCCCTGGCGGCCATCGGCCAGGCATTTCCGGGCAGGGAGATCGTCGGCATCGACTGCCGTCCCCTCATCCTCCAGCACGGGTCACTGCACTGCGTGACCATGCAGATACCAAAAGGAGTGCTTCCATGAAGAGCTTGACCGTCGGCCTCGTGCAGCAGAGCTGCACCGCCGACAAAGACCTGAACCTGGCCAAGAGCATCGAAAACATCCGCAAGGCGAGCGCCCTGGGGGCGAAGCTGGTGGTGCTCCAGGAGCTGCACTGCGGCCCCTATTTCTGCCAGAACGAGGAGACCGGCCACTTCGACCTGGCCGAGGAGATCCCCGGCCCCACCACCGAACTCCTGGGGGGAGTGGCCAAGGAATTCGGCGTGGTGCTCGTCTCGTCCCTCTTCGAGAAGCGGGCGCCGGGGCTCTACCACAATACCGCCGTGGTCTTCGAGAAGGACGGGACCATCGCGGGTACATACCGCAAGATGCACATCCCCGATGATCCCGGCTACTACGAGAAGTTCTACTTCACCCCCGGCGATCTGGGGTTCGAGCCGATCCGGACCTCGGTCGGAAAACTGGGAGTCCTTGTCTGCTGGGACCAGTGGTACCCCGAAGCGGCCCGTCTCATGGCCCTTGCCGGGGCCGAGATACTCATCTACCCCACCGCCATCGGCTGGGACCCCCGGGACGAGGACGAGGAGAAGGTCCGCCAGAAAGAGGCTTGGATCACCATCCAACGGGCCCACGCCGTAGCCAACGGCATCCCGGTGGTGAGCGTGAACCGGGTGGGTCACGAGCCCGACCCCTCCGGCATCCTGCCGGGGAGCCAGTTCTGGGGCTCCAGCTTCGTGGCCGGCCCCCAGGGGGAGATTATCGTCCAGGCGGCCAACAGCCACGAGGAGCTTCTCATCACCGAGATCGATCTGGCCCGCAGCGAGGCGGTGCGCCGCATCTGGCCGTTCCTGCGGGACCGGCGGATCGAGGCGTACGGGGATCTCCTGAAGCGCTACCGGGACTAACCGCCATGGCACTTCAGGACAAGGAACTCCTCGAAGCCCTCGCCAGCACCAAGATTCTCACCTCCATGATCACGCCGGCGGTGCTCATCTCCGCCGCCGGCACCCTCATCTTCTCCACCTCCAACCGACTGGGGCGGATCTTCGACCGGGTGAACAGCCTCAAGGGCGAGCTGGAGGCGGTACTGGCGGGGAAACTCTCCCACGCCGATGAGCGGCTCGCCGTAATCCGCACCCAGGTGGAGATCCAGCACATCCGGGCCGGACTCATGCAGAAGGCCCTGTCGGCCCTCTACACGGCCACCGCGTTTTTCATTGCCGCGAGCCTCGCCATCGCCTTCAACGTGGCCTACGGCAGCTCTGCCACCAGCTGGATTCCCACGGCCCTGGCCCTGGCAGGAGGACTCTTCCTCTTCGCCGCCAGCGCGCTGCTCCTCTACGAGAGCCGCTACAACCTCACCTTCATCAACCGGCATATCCGGTTCATCAAATACTTGGAAGACCGCCACGAGGAGGAACGCGGCAAGCACACTTGATCCCACACGAAAACGGGGAGCGGGCATCGCGCCCACTCCCCCGTCATGTTTTCTATTCCCTACAACCTGCTGCAGGATTACCCCTTGCCGTACCGCCGGGCAAATTCCTTCTCGCCCAGGCGCTTGCGAAGGGCCTGACCGTAGAGATCCTCATATTTGGCTGCCGCATCCTCCCAGGTGAAGCGCTTGGCCATGGCATTGGCAATGAGCCGCTCCATGGCGTCCTTGCGGTGGTACCAGGTGTGGACCGCCCAGCCGACGGTGTCGAAGAGCGCCCCGGCGTCGCGGCTCCAGAACTTGAAGCCGGTGCCGGCAAGGGTCTTATCGTCGAAGTTCTCCACGCTGTCGTCGAGCCCCCCCGTGGCCCTGACGATGGGAAGGGTGCCGTAGCGGAGCGAATACATCTGGTTGAGGCCGCACGGCTCAAAGGCGCTCGGCATGAGGAAAAAGTCGGCCCCTGCCTCGATCTGGTGGGAGAGGGGGTTGTTGTACCCCACGTGGAGGTTGAACTTCTCCGGATAGGCGTTCTTGATATCGCCGAAATAGAAGTGGGTCCAGGGCTCGCCAGCCCCGAGCATGACGAACTGGACATCGAGGGCGAGGATGCGGTGGATCGCCTCGGCCAGGATGTCGACCCCCTTCTGCTTCACGAGCCGCGACACCATGCCGAAGAGGGGGACGTCGTCCCGTTCGGGAAGCCCGAAGGTCCGCTGGAGGTCCCGCTTGCAGAGTTTTTTTCCCGACCGGTCGGCGGCCGAATAGCGGGCTGCGATGTAGGGGTCCACCTCCGGGTTCCAGTCGTCGTAGTCGACCCCGTTCAGAATGCCGTAGAGGTCGGCCGCCCGCTCCCGCACCACCCCGTCGAGCCCCCAGCCGTATTCGGGGGTCTGCATCTCCCGGGCATACCCCTCGCTCACGGTATTGAGGACCGTGGCGTGGTAAAGCCCCCCCTTGAGGAGGTTTGTCTCGCCGTTGTTTTCCAGCCCCAGAAAGGTGAAGTGCTCCCAGCCGATGCCGAGGACATCCATGAGCCCCTCGTAAAAGTTCCCCTGGTGCTGCATGTTGTGGACGCTGAGGACCGTGGCCTTCCCACCAACGTAGGGATCGGCGGCATAGGTGGTATTGACGAGGACCGGGATGGCCGCCGTATGCCAGTCGTGGGCGTGGAGGAGGTCCGGCTCGAAACCGATCATCTTGGGGAGCTCCAGGGCCGCCTTGGAGAGGAAGACGAAGCGGTTGTCATTATCGAGATATCCCTCGTTGTTCACCTCGTAGAGACCGTCACGGTCATAGTATCCCTCATGCTCCAGGAAATAGACCGGGACGTCGCTTCCCGGAATCCTCCCTTCCCACACGCCGCAGTACTGGTTGCCGATGATCCCCATGGGAACCACGAGCACGCCGGGGAGCTGCCGCAGCCCATAGCGCTCCCGGTCCACCCTCCGGTAGCGGGGCATCACCACCCGCACGTCGTGCCCCATGCGGGCCAGGTGCTTCGGCAACACCCCCACCACATCGGCGAGCCCCCCCTCCTTGGCAAAGGGGACGCACTCTGAGGCGGCCATGAGGATCTTCAGTTTTTTCATCGATGGGAACTCCCTCGTTACAATAGAAATCGATAGCAAACTTGTGAATTGTACCCCGAACCGTTATCCCCAGCCAAGGCAAAACATGGTGCCGATTCATTCTGCCGTTGGTGCGGGAGGCGTTCTGTGGTATCACTCGAAAGAGAACCGAACAAGGAGAACCGATCATGACCGACATCCCCAAATCCTCGGGCGAACGCTTCATCGAACGCATCATGGGGGAGCTGGACCCCTCGTCTGAGCGCTTCCAGGTGCTGGAGACCGCCAAGCGCTTCAAATCATCGTGGGTAGAACTGGGGGACCGGCTCCTGGCCGTCAGCTCACGGGACCTCTACAAGGAATGGGGCTACGGGAGCTTCGAGGATTACTGCACCAAGGAGATCAGGATCAAGAAGGAGACGGCCCAGAAGCTGACTCTCGCGTACCGCTTCATGGAGAGGAACGAGCCGGAGCTCATGGCGCGCCGCGAAGAGCCCCGCCCCTTCCCCGACTACCGCTCCATCGACCTCCTGCGCCAGGCCCGGGAGGAGAAGGGGTTCTCCGACGAGGAGTACGCGGAGCTGCGCAAGAGCGTCGTGGAGCAGGAACGGAGCCACCCCACGGTGCTGAAGCAGTTCAAAGAGGTGGCCAAGACCCGGGAGGAACCCGTGAGCGACCCGTCGGTCCCCCTGAAAGCGGCCCTCGGCGCGGCGCGACGCCTCGACACCGCCCTGCGTGGGGTAGAGGAGCTTCCCGGCGACTACCGGGAGATGGTGGAGCGTCTCATTGCATCTCTGGAAGAAGAGCTGGAGGGGCTGCAGGTGGTCGTGGAACACCGCGCATAAGAAAGCCAAGACGGCATAAACGCGAAGAGGCGACGGGAAATCCCGCCGCCTCTTCTGTTTTTCAGGTTTTTCCCGGTCCCGATCCCCGGTCCCGGGTCCCTGCCTTAATGCTTTTGTTCCACCGCACTCTTGGCCGGACCGTTCATCCGGATGGCCGCGGAGAACTCCATCCAGAAGATCAGGTAGATGGAGATCATGAGGGAGAGGCCGATGTTCTGGTTCTCCACACCAAGCGCCTTGGCAAGAACCGGCGAAGCGAAGCCGGCGCCGAGGTTCCCGGTAAACCGCTCCAGGAAGTAGAATGCCACAAGGGTCAGGGCAGTACCGACAAACATGATGGCAAGGCCACGGCCACGCTTCATCCAGTACTTGGGAGAGAAGCCGAACATCCGCATGAAAATCACGACCCAGATGAGCCAGACCGAGTAGTCGACTGCCGCGTCGGGGAGGGCAAGCTTGCCCTTCACCAGGAAGAGCTCAAGCACGGTCACGGCGCCCAGGAGGATAAACATCCAGGAGAACTTCTCGTTGGCCTGGGTCTGCCACTGGCGGCTGTCGGGAGCCGACGTTTCCTGGGCGGAGTGGGCATGGGTTCCCAGGGCAGAGAAGAGGATCGCGAACCAGATGCCGGCATTATGGAACAGAAGCGATGCGTGGTTGCCCGCCACGTTGGCGATGCGCGACATGGGGTCGGTGGCGAAGTCGGCGGTGATCCTCATCAGGAAGAGGTTCACGACAATCGAGCAGCAGGTAATGACCGCAAGGGTGAATATCTTGCGCGGCAGCAGATACGGGTCGACCCGGTCAGGGAAGCCAAGTATGAAAGCGAACCAGATCAGGTACATGATAAGGGGGATGCCGTAGCAGATCCCGTAAACCGAGTTGCCGGCAAAATCGCCCGCCTGGGCATAGATTTCGTAGTTGTTGCTCTTGTCGGCGTCGGTGTTTACGGCCTTGACCACGTCCTTGGCCATCAGCTTCACATGGGGAAGAAGCCCCATGGCGTACCAGCCGTGGTCTCCCTGGGTGGTGTCTACGACCCAGTACTGGTCGCCCATCATCTCGTCGAGCCCCTGGAATATTCTCATGCTGAAGGCGGCGCAAAGGGCCACCACCACGAAGAGCAGGATTGCGTTCTTGATTGACATTGGCATGGCTATTCTCCTAGTTCTTATGGGTTGTCCAGAACATGGACACCGCATTCGCCGCGAACAGGCCATAAAGCCACATGGTGTTCCAGGCCGGTCCGCTCCAGTGGCTCCCGTGGCCGCCCCCCACAACCCCCGAGGCGATGAAGAGACCTATCATGGCAGTGCCGGCCACCATGGCTACCGCACGGAGGATGGCGCTGTTGCGCCAGGTGTGCCGCTCCAGTTGCTCAATCCTAGCCAGCAGTTCAAGCTCTCTTTCGCTCATCTCTCTTCTCCTTTACCAAAGAAATAACCGTTAAGGCCGCCACAATCGTCAGGGCATACAGGATATACGGTCCATCAAGGTGCAGACTCAGGTTGTACAGCATGACTTCCTCCTTTTATTGCTCAACACTTTACCGGTGTAAGTACCTCGTGGGGAAACCGTTCCGACAGTTCCTGGTACTTCATGCACTCGCGGTACCGGCAGCTGCAGAACTTGATGATCATGTTGACGTCGTGGGGTGAGATGTAACCGCACCCCACGTCGCAGATGTCATCGCTCTTGCCGTAGAAGGGGCAGACAATTCCGTCCTTCATGGGAACCTCTATCACTAAACCGTTTCGGTTTTTCTGCCGCGCATGGGAGGAGTGCCGGTTCATCTGGTCGTCACCATCCCCGGCTCCGACCCATGCTTTTCGAAGGAGTAACTGATTTTGGTAAGAGCAACCTGTATACCAAATCGGTGAAAATATTTTTACAAACCAAATATCACGTAATTACAAATACTTAAAAACAGTATTCAGTTCACTGTGAACCGAAAGCGAGGAGAGATATCTAACGGTGTTTTTGCAGGCATGCAAGGAGAGAAGTGGCGGCGAGGCGGAGAGAGGCGGCTACGGAGACCGTCAACAGAGCATAACACATTGACATTGCTGTCATTTACAACATTGCGGCCCTTCCCCTCGCAGGGGTGCGAGGGGGATTCTTCGGGGTTTTGCAAAAATGCAAAGATGAGAGAGGGAGCTGGAGCTATTCTTCGCGGCGCAGGTTGTACTTCTTCATTTTCCGGTAGATGGTGGCCATGTTCATCCCCGCCTCCCGGGCGGCGGCCTCCACGTTGCCGTGGTTTTTCCGCAACAGTCCCCGGATGTAGTCCATCTCGAAGCGGGAAAGGGCCTGGGCGTAGGCACCCTCCTCCCCTTCCGCCTCCACGGCCGGCTCGTCCTGTGGCTCGGGAAGCTCGATGAACTGGGAGAGGACCGACAGGGTGATGTAGTTGCCGTTCTCCATGGCGGTGCAGGCCTCGATCACGTTCCTGAGCTGGCGGATGTTGCCGGGCCAGGCATAGCCCACGGCCGCTTCCAGGGAGTCGGGTGACAACCCCTTGATGGCGGTGTCGAATTTCTTGTTCTGCTGGGCAATGAAATGGGCCGCCAGGAGCGGGATATCCCCCTTGCGCTCCCGCAGCGGCGGGAGATGGAGGTTCACCACGTTGAGGCGGTAGTAGAGGTCCTCCCGGAAGGCGCCGCTCTTGACCCCTTCCCGCAGGTCGGCGTTGGTGGCCGAGATGATCCGCACGTCCACCTTGGTAGGGGTGGTGTCGCCGATGCGGAGAAACTCCTGCTCCTGGAGGAAACGGAGAAGCGTCTTCTGCACGTTCATGGGGAGGTTCCCCACCTCGTCCAGAAACAGAGTCCCCCCGTCGGCCGCTTCCAGAAGCCCCTGGCGGTTTTCCTTGGCGCCGGTGAAGGCCCCCTTGCGGTAGCCGAAGAGCTCGCTTTCCAGAAGCGTCTCCGGCAGGGCACCGCAGTTGATGGCCACGAACTTCTTCTCCTTGCGGACCGAGTTGTAGTGGATAGCCTGGGCGATGAGCTCCTTGCCGGTCCCCGACTCGCCGGTGATGAGCACCGACGTGTCCCGGATGGCGATTTTCTCCACCTTCTCCAAAACCCCCTTGAGCCCGTCCGAGGCGCCGATTATGTTGTCGAAGCGGAACTTACCCACCAGCTTCTCGCGCAGCTCCCGGTTCTCTTCCAGAAGCTCGGTGTGCTTGAGGGCGTTTTTCACCCGGTAGAGGAGCTCCTCGGGCTCGAAGGGCTTGGTCAGCATGTCGTAGGCACCCCGGCGCAGGGCCTGGATCGACATCTCCACCGTGGCGTAGGCGGTGATCATGATGACCGGAATCGTCGGCTCCTTGGCCTTGATCCGCTGGAGCACCTCCAGACCATCCATCCCCGGCATCTTGATGTCCGAGACCACCAGATCCCAGTCGCCGGGCCGAAACTCCTCCACCGCCTCGAAGGAGCGAGTGTACCCCTTCACGGCGTAGCCGCTGTCGAGAAGCACGGCCTCCATCATCCGGCAGAGCCCTTCTTCGTTGTCGATGAGCATGATGCGCTTGTTTTCGGACACTCTCTACCCCTGTGGAAAAAATTCGTTCCTACCGGCCGTCACAGCTCGTCCCGGTCCACCGGCAGCTTCACAATCACGTCGGTTCCATTCCCCACCTCGCTCAGGATGCTGATCTTGCCATGGTGCATCTCGATGATCTGCTTCGTGATGGCAAGGCCGAGCCCTGTCCCCTTGGCCTTGGTGGTGAAGAAGGGCTCGAAAATCTTTTCGATGTCCTCGGCGGGAATTCCCGCCCCGTTATCGCTGAAGACGATGGTCACGTACCCCTCGCCGTCCAGGAACGATTTCACCGTCAGGGTCCCTTCCCCGGACATGGCGGCTCCGGCGTTCAGGATCAGGTTGATGGCCACCTGCCTGATCTGGTCGCCGTCGACCATGACCCGGGGCAATTCGGGGGAGAAATCCTTCACGACGGTCACGTGGTGCATGTCGGTGTGATTGGCGGCGAAATCGACAATCTGCCCCAGCAGGTCGTTCACGTCGGTCCACTCCAGGGCCGGCTTGGGGGTGCGGGCATAGGAGAGGAGATCCTGGACGATCTTCTTGCACCGCTTACTCTCCCGCTTGATCTCGTGGATATACTTGTAGTTGGGATCATCCTCGCTGGTTTTCCCCTCGATGTAGGAGGCGTAGCCGAGGATGACCCCGAGGGGGTTGTTGATCTCGTGGGCCACTCCCGAAGAGAGGACACCGAGGGACGCCATCTTCCCCTGCTGGGCGAGGCTTGCCTCCATCTCCTTGTTCTGGCGGATCATGGCGGTCATCAGGTTGAAGGCAGAGGCCATCTCGCCCAGCTCGTCCCCCGCATCCACCTCCATCTGCTCGTCGAGCCGCCCTTTCTTCACCTTGCGGATCACGTCGATCATGTGCATGATGGGCTGGGTGAAAATCTTGGCGGCCAGGAAGACCAGCCCGGTGGCTACAACACTCGTGACGATGGTCAGCAGCGTCATGGAAGCCGCGATCCGACCCCGGATCTTGTTGGCCTCCCCGTAGAACTCGTCCTCGTAGGAGCCGACCGCCACAATCCATCCCCACGGCTTGAAGTAGTCGTAGCGGACGATCTTCATCCGCGGGTTCTTTTCCCCGGGGTTGAGCCAGGGATAGCGGATCCAGCCCCGCTTCTTCTCCACCATTTCCTTGATGAACTTGTGGCCGCTGGAATCCACGGCGTTGAGGAAATTCTTCCCCTCCCCGCCGGGGTGAACGGTGAAGTTCCCCTTGTCGTCCATGCAGAAAATGTAGCCGGTATCCCCCACCTTCTTGCTCTTGATCTTATCCTTCAGCTCCTGGAACGAGCGGCGCTCAAAGGCGAGGTCTTCGTAGGTCTCCTCCAGGTAGCCCCCCGAGGCGATGATCCAGTCCCACTCCCGGAAATAACGGTAGGCAACCACCTTGTTGCGGGGATACTTGTCGCCGAGCACCGGGTTGCGCCAGGGGTAGACGATGTAGAGGACCTCCCCCGGCTTGGACTTCAGGGCGTTCTCGCACATGATCCGGATGAAGGGGCGGCCGTTCTCGTCCTTCTCCTCGTAGACGTTCTCCCCCTCCCGGGCGATGTGCACCTCCAGATCCCCCTTGGTGGACATGGCGTAGATGTAGCCGGTCGTCCCCACGTTGACCCGTTTCAGAGCCTTGCGGGCCTCTTCCTTGGCGGTTCGGAGGTCGACCTTGCCGCTCTTGTACTGGCGATGCTGGGCCTCCACCATGTTGTAGGCAAGGGTGGTGAGGGTGGCCAGTTCCAGGTTGGTGCTCCGCTGCTTGTCCTGCTTGTATACCTGGAACTGCTGGTAGTGGGAATTGAGGAGGTCGATGGTGAAACTGGCCATGTGGGCCAGGTCGTCCTTGCTGGTCTGAGTGATCCCCCGGTACGCCTGTTGGGTTGAAATGTAGCTGATGACCCCACCGACCAGAACGATCGGAACCGTCACGAGGGGGAGCACCAGCACCAGCATCTTCCAGCGCAGCTTCAGGTTGTTCATGAAGGCAAAAAAATAGCGGCGCACGGGGTCCCCTGTCCTGAAAGTTAGCGAAGTCAAAGGACATACTATGTATACGTCATAAAAAAATCCAGTATTATTTGCAGAATTGCGAAAGCGTTACGGGGAAATCTGAAACGGGAGGCGGCGAACCCCATGGGGGGAACAGCGGGGGGATTTCAGCGGACTTTCAGGTTCTCCTCGACCGCCGCGGGCAGCAGGGGATGGGCGAAGTAAAACCCCTGCACTTCGTCGCACCCCCGCTCCTTGAGCAGCTCCAGTTCATCCTCATGTTCGACCCCCTCGGCCAGGACCCGCAACCCCAGGCTGTGGGCCATGGCGATAATGGCCTCGACAATGGCCCGGTCGTCCAGGTCCTTGACGATGTCCCGGACAAAGGAGCGGTCGATCTTGAGGCGGTCGAGGGGAAAGTGCTTGAGGTAGCTGAGGGAAGAGTAGCCGGTGCCGAAATCGTCGATGGCCAGGTGGATCCCCCGGACCTTCAGGTCGATGAGGGTCATGATGGATTCCTGGGCTCCGGCCATGAGGGAGCTTTCGGTCAGTTCCAGTTCCAGGAGTTCCGGATCAAGCTCCGTTTCCTCCAGGACCCGGTCGACCATGTCGATGAACCCCGGCTGGTTGAACTGGTACCCCGACACGTTGACCGCCACCCGTACCGGCGGAAGCCCCGGCTGCTGCCACTGCCGGCACTGGAGGCAGGCGGTCCGCAGGACCCACTCGCCGAGCCGCCGAATGAGTCCGGTCTCCTCCGCCACCGGGATGAAACGATTCGGGTAGATAAGCCCGTCTTCGGGATGCTGCCAGCGCACCAGGGCCTCGAAACTGAAGACCCTTCCGCCGCGTAGCTCTATTTGTGGCTGGTACTCCAGGAAGAACTCGTCGTTGGCGAGGGCACGGTGGAGGCTCCCCTCAAGGTAGCGGCGCTCCCGGGCCTCGCGGTTCAGCTCCTCGGAGAAGAAGCTGAAGGCGTTTCGCCCCTGCTCCTTGGCCGCGTAAAGGGCCATGTCGGCGTGGGTCAGGAGGGTGTCGCCGTCATCGCCGTCACCGGGGGAGAGGGCAATGCCGATACTCGTCGAAATGAACAACTCCTTGTCGTCGATCTCGAAGGGGGTGTTGAGCAATTCGAGAATGGAATGGGCGAGGCTCCCGGCGCTCCTCTTGTCGCGGAGGCCGGTAACCAGAAACACGAACTCGTCGCCGCCGAGCCGCGCAAGAAACTCGGTGGGACGAAGATTGTCGCCAAGCCGGGCGGCAACGGCCACCAGGAGCTGATCGCCGTAGGCATGCCCCAGTGTGTCGTTGATGTCCTTGAACCGGTCCAGGTCGAGGAAGAGAAGGGCGATCATGTCGCCGTCGGTGCGGCTCCGCCGGATGGCCTGGGCGAGCTTGTCCTGAAAGAGGCTGCGGTTGGGGAGCCGGGTAAGGGGGTCGTAGAAAGCCAGCCGGCGGATCTCCTCCTCGGACCGCTTCCGCTCGCTGATGTCATGGGCGATGCAGACAATCCCCACCACCTCGCCGGTGGGGCTTCTCATGACCGCTCCGGAAACGGAAACCGGGATGGCGGCACCATCCCTGGCAAGGTAGATGAGTTCCCGTTCCGGCACCTGCCCCCGCTCGGCCATTTCACGCAGGAGTTCTCTCTCCTCCGCACCGCCGGCGACAATCCGGCCGAAGGGACTCCCCAGGAGTTCGTTCTCGCCATAGCCCAGGATGGTACAGAGGGCCGGATTGACGCTGATGATCGTCCAGTCGGTGGAGAGGATGACGAGGGCGTCGGCCATGGACTGGATCACGTTGTCGAGGAAGTTCCTCGCCGTGACGATCTCGTTCTTGGTGAATTGCAGCTCCCCTGTCATCCGATTGAAGGCGGCGGCGAGGGTGCCGATCTCGTTGCGGGCCGTCACCTCGACCCGCGTATCGAGAAGCCCCTGCCCCACCTGTTCGACGCCGTCGCGGAGAAGCGCTATGGGACGGGAAATGGAAGCGGCGACGAGGGACCCGCCGCCGATGGCGAGAACGAGGGCAACCAGCGAGGCCACGGCAATGGTGAACTGTGCTGTTCTGATCGCTTGCCGCACCTCGGCCTTGGCGGCGTCGAGTTCCTCGCTTTTGTGGGCAAAGGCCTGACTGACCGCTGCAAAGAAGGCCCCCTCCTCCCCCCGTGACCGCTCACGAATGCTGCGAAGCTCAGCCTCCGGGGCTTCCGACAGGACCAGCCGCAGATGCACCCTGCTCGTTTCGAGAAGCCTTCGCCCGGCCCGATCCACATCGGCCACCAGAGGGCGCTCTTCGGGGTCGAGGGAGGAACTCAGCGACTGCAGCCGTGCGAGGGCCTCATCAAGGGTCTCGATTCCTGACGAGGCCAATACAATCGAGTCCCCTCGCCGCGCGGCATCGCCCCTCTGTTTCACGATAAGGGTATGCTCGGCGGATGAGGAAACGATCCGAAGACCGGCAAAGCGGAGGTCCTCCAGCGTCCTGAGGAGAGGAAAAACCTCCTCGGCCACCCGGTCGAACTCTCCGCTGATTTTGGTAATGGCACGGCCGCCGAAGTATCCCACCAGCGCGGTGAGCAGGGCGAAAATGAAGCAACCCGCCGTCAACGTGGTCCGTATCCGCATGGTGTCCGACTATCCTTTCCTTGCCCGGTGCGTGTCCATGGGGACAAACAGCTCCTCCCCGAACTTCACCTATACTATTATATCGGCAAAGAATCGAAACTTTTTACTCCCAAAGGGGAAAAGTTTGCCAATGCCCCGATGGTCTGACCATGACGCAAAACGCCCCGGAACCGTCGGAGCATACCGAGGATCCCGGGGCGAGAACCGTGCTGCTTAAATGGGTTCAGCCGTTGATGAGCCGGTCCATCTCCGCGATGAGGTCGTCGGCCTCCTCCAGGCCCACCGAGAGGCGCACGAGCGTGTCGCCGATGCCGCGGGCGGCCCGCTCCTCGGGAGGCATGGCCGCATGGGACATCCTGGCCGGATAGGAGATGATGCTCTCCACCCCGCCGAGGCTCACGGCGAAGGCGGCCAGCTTCATCCCCTCCAGGAGCCGGCGGGTAACCTCCAGGGAGTCGAGGGCAAATGAGAGAACCGCGCCGGGACCCGAGCTCTGGCGGGCATGGATTGCATGGCCGGGGTGGCTCGGAAGGCCGGGGTACAGCACCCGGGTCACCCGCTTCTCTCCCGCCAACCACGAGGCGATGCGGGTCGCGCTCCGCTGGCTCTCCTCCATCCGCACCCGCAGGGTCTTGAGCCCCCGGAGCACGAGCCACGAATCCTGGGGGCCGAGGATGGCGCCGAAGGCATTCTGGATGAAGCGGATCCGCTTCCCCAACTCGGGGTCCTTCACCACGGCAAAGCCGCAGATGACGTCGCTGTGGCCGTTCAGGAACTTAGTCCCGCTGTGGAGGACGATGTCGCACCCCACCTCCAGGGGCCTCTGGAGGTAGGGAGTCATGAAGGTGTTGTCCACAAGCGTTATGGCGCCCCGCTCCCGGGCGATGCGGGCCGCGCCTTCCAGGTCGGTGATCTTGAGGAGCGGGTTCGACGGGCTCTCCAGGAAGAGCCCCTTGGTCTCGGGCCGGAACGCAGCGGCGATGGCGTCCAGATCGGTGGCATCCACGAAGGTGGAGGTGATGCCGAGGCGGCTGAAGAGTTGGGTCAGGACCCGGAACGTCCCCCCGTACACATCCTCGCAGACCACCAGGTGATCCCCCGGCGAGAAGAGAAGCAGCACCGACGAGATAGCCGCCATCCCCGAGGCGTAGGCAAACCCGCGAGTTCCTCCCTCCAGTTGGGCAATGGTCTCCTCCAGGGCCTCCCGGGTGGGATTGTCTGAACGGGCATAGTCATACTTGCCGAAGTGATCCACCGACTCCTGGCGGAAGGTGGAGGTCTGGTAGATGGGAATCGAGACCGCCCCGGTAGTCGGGTCGGTGTCATGGCCGGTATGGATGATGCGGGTGCCGAATTTCATACAATATTCCTTTCGATAAGCGATTTGAAAGCCTTTACCGGTCCCCGGTTCCCGATCCCTGGTCCCCGCCTTCAAACGCCTGGGCCAGGTCGTCGATCAGGTCGTCCGAGTCCTCGATCCCCACGGAGAGGCGCAAGAGCACATCGTTGATCCCAAGCCGCTGCCGCAGTTCGGGCGGAATATCGGCATGGGTCTGGACCTGGGGGAAGGTGATGAGGGTTTCCACCCCGCCGAGGCTCTCGGCGAAGGATATCACTTCCGTCTTCAGAAGCAAACGCTCCACGAGCGCATGCTCGTCCACCTCGAAGGCAATCATGGCGCCGAAGCCCCGTGCCTGGCGGGCAAGGAGTTCATGGCCCGGATGGTCGGCGAGGCCGGGGTAGTAGACCTTCCGCACCCGCGGATGATTCGACAGCCACCGGGCGACCCGCCCTGCGTTCTCCTGCTGCCGGTCGAGGCGCACCGAAAGGGTCTTCATCCCCCGGATGGTGAGCCAGGAATCCTGGGGGCCCAGGACCGCACCCACCGAGTTCTGGAGGAAGTAGACCCGCTCGGCCAGCTGCGGGTCCTTCACCGCCACGAGGCCGGAGACCGTGTCGTTGTGGCCGGCCAGGTACTTGGTGGCGCTGTAGACGGTGATGTCGGCCCCATGGTCGAAGGGACGCAGGAGATAGGGGGTGAGGAAGGTATTGTCCACGATGTGGAGAAGCCCCCGCTCCCGGCAGAGGGCCGAGAGGGCCGCGATGTCGGCTACCTTGAGGAGCGGGTTGGTGAGGGACTCCACGAAGAGGGCCTTCGTCTCTGGGCGGATGGCGGCACGCACTGCCTTGATGTCGCTCGTGTCCACGTAGGTGAAGGAGAGCTCGTACTGGGTGAAGATCTGGTCGAAGAGACGACAGGTACCGCCGTAGAGATCCTCGGTCACCACCAAGTGGTCCCCCTTCTTGAAGAGGAGGAGGAGATTGGCGATGGCGGCCATCCCCGAGGCGTAGGCGAAGCCCCGGGCGCCTCCCTCCAGGCGGGCGCTCCCCTCCTCCAGGGCCTGCCGGGTGGGGTTGCCGGAGCGGGTATAGTCGTAGCCGGTGCTCTGGCCGAGCCCCGGGTGCCGGAAGGTGGCCGTCTGGTAGATGGGGACCGTCACCGCGCCGGTGCGGGTGTCCCACTCAAGTCCGATCTGTGCTGTCTGGGTTGCGATGTTCATAGTGGTTTTGCCTCCTGAATGAAAAAATCCCCTTCCGGGGTGCGGAAGAGGATTTTTCGCCGTTACGGCGGCAACGCTCTTCCTTATCTCCCGGAACGTTGCCGTTCCGCAGGATTTGGCACCGTCCCCTTGCGGGGGGTTGCCGCGACGTCATAGGGCCAGTCCCTCGGTCGCTCGTGATAAGAAATGAATCTATTCAGTTGTCAACCGACTCTATTGTTAAGCTATTTGCTAAAGATACCTGAAAGAAACTCTAGCAAAGGAGTCATATATCGTCAACCTATTTTTTCACATCACTTTACCCGACAATACCGCCAGCATTTCGTCGTGGATAAGGCCGTTGGAAGCCAGAATGCGGTGGTCGTCGATGGCAAAGGGCTCGCCGGCATGGTTCGTCACCCACCCCCCCGCCTCGGTGACCAGGAGCTGGCCGGCGGCCACGTCCCAGGGTTTCAGCTTCACCTCCCAGTAGCCGTCGAGACGGCCGGCAGCCACGTAAGCCAGATCGAGGGCCGCGGCTCCGGCCCGGCGCACGGCCCGGGCGGCAAACTGGAAGCTGAAGAAGTTGGCGAAGTTGTTCTCGTTGTCGCGGGTCCGGTCATAGGGGAAGCCGGTGGCGAGGAGGCACTGCTTGAGTGGCTGGCGGGACGAAACCCGGATGGGCCTGCCGTTCACGAAGGCCCCCTCTCCTTTCACGGCGGTGAAGAGTTCGTCCATGACCGGGTGGTAGATGACGCCAAGCCTCACCTCGCCGTCGATCTCCAGGGCGATGGAGACGCAGAACCAGGGGAAACCGTGGGCGTAGTTAGTGGTGCCGTCGAGGGGGTCCACGATCCAGCGGTGAGGGGACATCCCCGCATCCAACGTCCCCTCTTCGGCCAGAATGCCGTGGCCCGGATGGGCCCCGCGGATAGTGGCGACGATCAGGTCCTCGCACGCCCGGTCCACCTCGGTGACCAGATCGATCTCCCCCTTGAAGCGGATATCGTGCTCCTCCCATAGCCGCTGCCGCTGGATGGCGCCGGCGCTGCGCGCGGCCCGGATCGCCGTCTCCAGAAATTCCTTCATCATGATTCCCCCGTGCCTTTGTGTTTATCCGCAAGAATAACACGGAGCAACGGAGCAACTGAGTAAAATCCGAGAAGAAAATCCTTTTATATTCTCATTTCAGTATCACACCCACCGGGCGAGGCAGGATTTCGGCCCGACGTATTGATTTCTCTGTTGCTCTGTTGCTCTGTGTTATTCCAACTGCCCTTTTCAGGATAATACTATTCAGCAACGGGAAAGGTCAGGGTGAAGGTGGTCCCCTCTCCCACCACGCTCTTCACGGCGATGGTGCCGCCGATTCCTTCCATGAGCTTGCGGGTGATGAAGAGGCCGAGGCCGGTCCCCTCCCCCGGCTCCTTGGTGGTGAAGAAGGGGGTAAAGATCCGCTCCAGGGCGTCAGGGGGAATGCCGGGACCGGTGTCGGCCACCTGCACCGTAACGGCCGTCTCGCTCTCCTGAACCGTCCGCAGGAAGAGAGTTCCCCCCTCACCCATGGCCTGGAGGGCGTTCATGACCAGGTTGATGATGACCTGCTTCACCCGGTTGGCGTCGGCGGCGATGAAGGGGAGCCGGTGGTCCAGGTCCTCGATGACGCCGATGGACCGCTTCCCCGCCTCGAAGCGGAGGAAGGTCATGACCTCGCCGATGACCTGGTTCGCATCCGCCTCGGCCCGCCCCCCACTATCCCGCCGGGCAAAGGAGAGGACCCCCTTGGTCAGTTCGGCCAGGCGGTGGGCCTCCTCGTTGACCCGCTCCACCATCTCGCGGACGAACTCGGGCAGTTCCTCCTCCCGGAGAATCATCTGGGTGGCCGAGACGATGACCGACAGGGGGGTGTTCAGCTCGTGAACCACTCCCGCCGCCATCCTCCCCAGTTCCGCCATCTTCTCGTTGAAGGCAAGCAGTTCTAAGAGCTCCCCTTCCACGTTGCCGTTGTCGGAGAGATATTTCGCCAGTGCATCCGCCATGGGTCCTCTGGTGCAGACCGGTTGAATAGGGTGCCTCATACCTTGTAGGCACGAGACGTGCCAGAAGTACCATTCATATTATCAACAAGTTACAAAGCAATCCCAGCAAACAGGGCAAAACATGCACACCATTTAGGCAGCAAAGCGCCCACAATTGAGGCACAAAGAAAGCCGCCCCGATAGAGGCGGCTTCAAATGTTGCGAGTGAATCGGCAAAACGCTCAGTTGTAGGCCGACTCGGAATGCTGGGTCTGATCGAGCCCCATGATCTCGTCTTCCTTTTCCACGCGGAGCCCGATGGTCTTGTGGAGGACAAAGGCAATAACAAGGGTGACGATGAAGGCATAGGCGCCGGCGGCCACGACTGCGATCACCTGGGTGAAGAACTGGGAGACATTGCCGGAGAGGAGCCCCGTGGCGCCGACGGTGGCGAAGATACCGGTGGTAAGGGCGCCGAAGGTCCCCCCCACGCCGTGGACACCGAAGGCGTCGAGGGAATCGTCGTACTTGAGCTTGGCCTTCAGCAGCACGCCACCATAGCAGACCACGCCCGCCGCAAGTCCCATGAGGATGGCGGCGCCAGGTTGCACAAAACCGGCAGCGGGGGTAATGACGACCAGGCCGGCAACGACACCGGAACCGAAACCGAGAGCGGAAGGTTTGCCCGCGTGAATCCATTCCGCGATCATCCAGGAAAGGCCGCCTGCAGCCGGTGCGATGGTGGTGGTGGCAAAGGCGAGACCGGCCAGCCCCCCCGCCGCGTCGGAGCAGTTGGCCCCGACGATGGCGGAACCGGCGTTGAAGCCGAACCAGCCGAACCAGAGCATGCCGACGCCGAGCATGGTCAGTGGCAGGCTGTGGGGCGCCATCCGCTCGTGGGGGAAGCCATGCCGCTTGCCGAGAAAGATGAGGAACGCCAGGGCCGAGATACCGGAAGAGAGGTGAACGACGGTGCCGCCGGCGAAGTCGAGGGCTCCCTTCTTGAAGAGCCAGCCGTCGGACATCCAGACCCAGTGGGCCAGGGGGTCGTACACCAAGGTGGTCCAGAGAAGCACGAAGACGCAGTAGGCGGAAAACTTCACCCGCTCGGCCAGGGCGCCGGAGATGAGGGCGACGGTGATCATGGCGAACATGCACTGGTACATGGCGAAGACGTACTCGGGGATGGCACCCGGCGCGGTCGGCACGTTCTGGAAGAGGGCGTAGACCGGGTTGCCGTCCTTGAAGGTGATGAGGCCGTTCAGAAGCGCCTTGCTCAGGTTGCCGAGGAGGCCACCCCCAATGTCAGGGCCGAAGGAGAGGGAGTATCCGAGCACGGCCCACTGGACCCCGACGATCCCCATGGCGACAAAGGAGTGCATGATCGTCGAGAGGACGTTCTTGCCCCGGACCATGCCGCCGTAGAAGAAGGCGAGTCCCGGAATCATGAAGAGGACCATGGCGGCGGAGACGAGCATCCAGGCGGTGTCGCCGGTATTGAGGACCGGATCGACGTTTTTCGGGGCGGCAGGGGTGGCCGGAGCAGCGGCGGGCGCCGCGGCGACTGCGGGTGCCGGGTCAGCCTTCTGGGCCGACGACAGGGAAGCCTGAGCAGGGGCAGCGGGCTTCGCTTCCTCGGCCAGGAGGGCGACCGGGAGCGAGAGAGCGACGATTGCCAGCAATGCGACAAATGATAGTTTAAACTTCATTGGTTACCTCCATGGACTGATCTCTATTCCTGTCTCTCAGATGGCCTCGGCACCCTTTTCGCCGGTTCTGATCCTCACCGCCTCGTCGAGGGGAAGGATGAATATCTTGCCGTCGCCGATCCTGCCGGTCTTGGCGGTGTTTTCTATGGTTTCCACCACCTTGGCCACCACCTCATCGGCCACCGCAATCTCAATCTTAACCTTTGGAATGAAATCGACAACATACTCGGCACCGCGGTAGAGTTCGGTATGCCCCTTCTGGCGGCCGAATCCCTTTACCTCGCTCACGGTTATTCCTTCCACGCCGATTTCGGTGAGTGCGTCCTTTACCTCATCCAGCTTGAACGGTTTGATTATTGCCTCGATGAGCTTCATTGCTAACCTCCGAATGTCGTTGTTTCCTTCGGGACGCTTCGGCCGCCTAGGGGAAGTTGATATCAAGCTGCGTGGTGACGGTATTCTTGCCGCCGGTGTAGGCGTTGTTGTATATGTCATAGCCGACGATCAGCGAGACGTTTTTGGTGAAGGCCCAGGACACGCCGAAGTTCAGGGCGCCTGCGCCGCTGTTGCCGCTCTGGTAGTCGACCGCTGCCCACAGCTTGTCGGAAATCTCGCTCATGGTCCGGTCCCAGGAGAGGAGCAGCCCGTCATTGGCGGCCTTTCCGTTCTCGTCCACCAGCACCCTGCCGCTGCCGTGGTAGTACCCGGCAGAGATCCTCCCGATGACGGGAAGCGTCTTCGCTGCTAGGGCATACGTGATGTTCTGGGTGGTTACCCCCACTTTCGTGCCGAAATTGTAGCCGCCAACAGCAAGGGCCGGCGAATAGGGAAACAGGGCATCCTCAGGGGTGCCGATCTTCGCGTTGAAGTAGAAGGGACTGCTGTCGGTGGCTGAATTGGTGCCGGTCTCCATGTAATCAACCCCCACCTCCATCTGCAGCTTCTCGAAGGGGAGAACGCCGACCGTCACGCCGGCATCATAGGTATTGGTGGTGACGCCGTTGTGCTTGGAAGTCCGGGTATAGTTGTCGAGGCCCAGGTGAACCGTCTTGTAGGCCTGGACATCGGCGGAAGGAATCCATATCTGGGTGGAGGGGGTTGCCAGAGCGGCGCCGCAGGTGGCGGCCACCAGTGCCAGTGCCAGGGAAAAAGTCTTCACTGTCTTGTTCATGTCCATACTCCTTTGTAAGTATTATTTTGATTACATCCACACTGCACATATTCCCGGGGTCCCGCACACGCCTCCTTTCGTCAAATCGAATAAAAAAGGCGCCTCCGCTCCGTAGCGGAAGGCGCCTTTGCCTTGTCAATCCAAGTTGTTTCTCGATTGCTGTTCAGGGCCGGCGGCACAACCTTTGTGCTTCCGGCTCCTGGCAACGAATTAGCACAAGGCATGCCACCATGCTTCATTAAATTCCAGCCCCGTAATTACGGGAAGTTAGTGAACCGCGGATCGTGATGCGAACGGAATGAGGGGGATGAACCGCTCACCCCCTTCGCGTTTTGCACATTTTATAAGCATTTTCCATTTCAAGGATGATGCATCCCCTTCATGCCGCCCTGAGGGCGCACCGCTCCGAGGCATGGATCGTACGAAGCTCCCCATCGGAGAGGGGACGTTTCAGCCGCTGGGCCAGGTTCCGCACCTCATCCATCAGAGCACCCGCCTCCTGCCGGGAGAGCTCAATACCCATCTGCCGGAAACGCTCCACAAGGCCGCTGGTCCCTGAATGCTTCCCCACCACGATGTGTCGGCAGAGCCCCACCTCGGCCGGATCGAACCCCTCGTAGTTGCGGGCATCCTTGATGACCCCGTCGGCGTGGAGCCCCGATTCATGGGAGAAGACCCGCTCCCCCACCACCGCCTTCCAGGGAGGGACCGGCCGCTGGGAGGCCCTTCCCACGAAGCGGGAAATCTCGTGGAAGCGGTGGGTGTCTATCCCCGGATCGATGCCGCAAGCAAGCTTGAGCCCCATCACCACCTCTTCCAGAGCCGCGTTGCCTGCCCGCTCCCCGAGGCCGTTCACCGTGGTGTTCACAAAACGGGCACCGGCCTTGATGCCGGCGAGGGCGTTGGCTGTGGCCATCCCCAGGTCGTTGTGGGTGTGGACCTCGATGTCGAGGCCGGGGACTGCGGTCCGCAGGGCCTTCACCTTCTCGTACATGGTGAACGGGTCGAGGATGCCGAGGGTGTCGCAGAAGCGGAAGCGGTCCCCCCCCATGGCGCGGGTGATCTCCATGAGCTCGGCCAGGAACCCGAGGTCGGCCCGGCTCGCGTCCTCCCCACCGACGGAGACGTAAAGATCACGTTCTTTGGCAAAGCCCAGGGCCCGTTTCAGCTGCTCCCTGACCCCATCCCGGCTTGTGCGGAGTTTGTGGGCAATCATCTGATCCGAAACCGAGAGGGAGATGTCCACCGCGGCAACGCCGCAGGCCAGGGATGCCTCGATGTCGGGGATCACGGCCCGGTTCCAGGTGATGAGCCGGGCGTTGAGCCCCAGGTCCACCAGGGCACGAATCGCATCCCGCTCCTCCTCCCCCATGGCCGGGATGCCACACTCCAGCTCCTGCACCCCGATCCCGTCCAGCATCCGGGCAATGGCGAGTTTCTCCTTCCTGCTGAAGACGACCCCGGCAGTCTGTTCGCCGTCCCGCAGTGTGGTGTCGTCGATGATGATGGGGCTTGTGGTCGCGTTTTCCATGGCAGGCTCCTTTCCGTGAAAAAAAGAGCCCCGGATCTGGTGTTCCGGGGCTCCATTGCCGACTGCTCTCAGGTTGTCTCCACAGAAAAGCACAAGCCGTGCCACGGGATTCAGTTCTCGGCTAAAGCCCCGATGGCGTTGAACAGAGGGGTGACAGACATGATTCTGCTGCCTATTTCTTTGGCAGAATACCGAAATATTCAGACAAGGGAGGCAATGCGGAGGAAATTGGCAAGGAGCCGCCGGGAGGCAGCCCGAAAACCCGGCTCTACGGCCGCGAATTCCGCCACAAAACGGTCGGCGCTGGACGCCGTCTCGTCGTTCCAGCGCGCCCAGGTGGCAATGATATCCCGATTTACCTCCGGGTGAAACTGGAGCCCCCAGGCCCGCTCCCCCACGCGGAACGCTTGGTGCGGACAGTCGGGGGACGAGGCGAGGATGGTCCCTCCGGCGGGGATGGCAAAAGTGTCGTTATGCCACTGAAAGGTGACGAAGGGGGAAGAAATGCCGGCAAAGAGGGGATCGTGCTCCCCTTCAGGGGCAAGGGTGACGGTGAGGGTTCCCTTCTCGCCGTTGGCCCCTGGGGTCACCGCCGCCCCGAGGACATGGGCCAGGAGCTGGCCGCCGAGGCAGATGCCGAGAAAGGGGATTTCGGCAGCCACTGCCTCGCCGATGAACTCCTTAACGACAGAGAGATAGGGATGGGTCGCCGTGTCATGGACCCCCATGGCCCCTCCGAGCACAATAACGGCGGCCCCTTCGGCGGCCAGCGGAAGTTCCTCCCCCGCGAAGGGGCGAGCCAGCCGGAAAGGCACCCCCATCTCCTCCAGGTACTCGGCGTAGGCCCCGGACGGGACATCGGGATCATTCTGCACGATCAGAAGCATTGCTTTCCTCCGGTTGCAACGGGATTGGGCAGAAGTGGGTCTCTTCTCCCCGATCTGAATACCTGATGCACGGAGCAGGCCGGAATCATCCGTGCCGATTTTACAAAAAAGAAACCCACTTCAGGGCGGGTCTCTTTTCTTCAGCAAAGCATGGTGGGAGCGTTTTACGCCCGGATCATCACCAGAAGCATCTTGAAGCGGGTCACCGCCCGCAGGGCGTGGGGGTGATTGGCGGGCATGATGATGAACTGTCCCGCCGTCACCCGGTGATCGGTGCCGTCGATGGTGATGTCCGCCTCGCCGTCGACGATCTCCACGAAGGCATCGTAGGGGGCCGTGTGCTCGCTCAGCCCTTGCCCCTCGCCGAAGGCGAAGAGGGTGATGGTGCCGACTTTTTTGTCATTGAGGGTCCGGCTCACCACGGAGCCCTCCTGGTAAGCGATCAGATCCTTCAGGTCAATGGCGCGTCCCACCAGGGTTTCCGTTGTTTCGCTCATGATTTCCTCCTCAATGGTGAAATGGTCTTCCTCTGCAATAACAGTACACCATTCCGGGGCAGGGGGATTTGATCCCCGTCAAAAAACTTTTTCTTCCTAATTTTGAGCTAAGTTTCCCCTGCTATCGTCCTAACCATACAGCACGAACTGCTGACACCAAAAGGGAGGAAACACCCATGAAACGAGCACTGAAGGCAGGATTAGCGCTTGTCGCCATCGCCACCATCGGGACTGTAACCGCAAATGCTTCCAAAGTACCGGAGAATGATGCGCTCATCATCCGTCACGCGGAAACCTCACTTATCAAGGCGGTAAGGGCAGCGGAACAGCAGACCAATGGAAAGGCAACGCGGGCCGAGTTGGAGCATGGAAAAAAGGGGTGGATCTACGAAGTTGAAGTCGTTGCCAACGGCACCACCTATGATGTCGCCGTTGATGCGGCCAAGGGGATCGTTCTGGCCTCTACCGTCGATAAAGCCGACAACACCAACGATCAGGACAAGGAAGATTGATCTCGACAGAAACCATCATCCGGGGAGAACAATCTCCCCGGGCAGGTAAACGACAATGGAAGTACTGAATCATAGGCTATTTATGCTTCTTAACGCTCCAGCCCATCCCAGCGAACTCATGCTGTTACTGGCTCGCGGTGCGGCCGAGGATCTCATCCTGCTGGTGCCGTTACTTCTGGTGTACGGCTGGCTGTGGGGAAACGAGCAGCGACGCATCGTTATGCTGGAAGCAACGGCAACCGGCTCGCTGGGCCTGCTGGCCAACCAGGTCATCGCCTTTTTCTGGCTGCATCCACGCCCATTCATGGTCGCCATGGGGCACACATTCTTGCATCATGCGGCGGACTCTTCATTTCCCAGTGACCACCTGACCCTCATCTGGGGTGTCTCATGCTCGCTCATGATGCGGAAGCGCTTTCGACGGGCGGGTATTGCACTGGCTGTAGCGGGAGTGCCGGTGGCCTGGGCGCGGATCTACCTAGGAGTCCATTTCCCGTTTGACATGGCAGGAGCTGCCTTGGTGGCTCTTATGAGCGCCTGGCTGGTGTCCCGCAGCGAGCGTCTGCTCATTGCTGTCTGTTACCGCCCGATGCTCGCAGCTTACCACCTGATTGCAAAACCACTGATTCAGGGAGGCTGGGTCGATGAATAAGCCATCCATTAATAGCGAGAAGGGAGATTTCTGACATGAATACACCATCCGGGCGGACAACCGGGCAACTCCTGAACAAAGTGCCGGAAGTCACCATCACCTTCTGGCTCCTCAAGATCGCCGCAACAACCCTCGGCGAAACGGGGGGCGACGCCGTATCCATGTCCATGAACCTGGGGTATCTGGTCGGCACGGGGATCTTCGCGGCGATCTTTGCCATAGCCGTCACCGCCCAGGTTCGCGCCGGACGCTTCCACCCCCTTCTGTACTGGAGCACCATCATAGCCACGACAACGGTGGGAACCACCCTGGCCGACTTTGCCGACCGCTCTCTGGGCATCGGCTATGCCGGCGGCGCATCGATTCTCTTCACCCTGCTCATGGGATCCCTCTTCGTCTGGCATCGAAGCCTCGGTTCCGTCTCCGTCGACACGGTCCGAACCAGGAAGGCGGAGGTGTTCTACTGGGTAACCATCATGTTTTCCCAAACCCTCGGCACCGCCCTGGGAGACTGGACGGCGGATACGGCCGGCCTCGGCTACACAGGGGGGGCGATGATTTTTACCATCCTGCTGGCAGGGGTTGTGGCGGCGTACTACCGGACCCGCATATCCCGCACAGCCCTTTTCTGGACGGCGTTCATCCTGACCCGCCCCCTGGGAGCGGTGGTCGGCGACCTGCTCGACAAACCAGTCAACGCCGGGGGATTCGGATTGAGCCGCTACACGGCATCGACGGTTCTTTTCAGCTTCATCCTCCTGGGGCTGTATGCCTTTCCCCATCGAGCCGCGGAGAAGGGCCACTGAGCCGGGGCGGGGATATTTCCCTGGTGACATCCGCCCGGCCTGGGGTATGGTATAGCTGACGGCATTGACACTGGCTGCACGCGGATAACGGCGGGCTAGTGGCTGTGCCCGCCAAGCCGTCCCCCCGGAGAGATGATGCGGATTTTGCTGATTGAAGATGACAGGATGATCGGCGAGGCGGTCGAACAGGCACTGAAGGATGCCGCCTATGCCGTGGACTGGGTCCGCGACGGCATCGCCGCCTCCGATGCCGTTGAGACCGGTGAGTATCAACTGGTTATCCTCGATCTGGGTCTTCCCGGAAGGGACGGCCTGGAGGTGCTGCGGCGGATGCGCGGGGCGGGAAACCCTGCACCCGTCCTCATCGTCACCGCCCGCGACGCCCTTGACGAGCGGATTCGCGGTCTCGACCTGGGTGCCGACGACTATCTTCTCAAACCATTCGCGGTGGGAGAACTGCTGGCAAGGATACGTGCCGTAACCCGCCGCCAGGCGGGGAGCACCGTCCCCCTCCTCAGCAACGGAGTCCTGGCCCTCGACCCGGCCACCAAGGAAGCCGTCTGCGGCGACCGGCGCTGCCGCCTCACCAGCCGCGAGTTTTCACTGCTGCAGGCCCTGCTCCTGCGCCCCGGCGCGATCCTCTCCCGCGATGACCTGGAGACCCGCATCTACGGCTGGAATGAGGAAGTGGAGAGCAACGCCGTCGAATTTCTTATCCATGCGGTACGCAAGAAACTGGGGAGCGACGCAATCAAAAATGTCCGGGGGATGGGATGGATGGTGGAACGCAACCGGTGAACGGCTCCCTGCGTCGCCGCCTGTGGCGCTGGATAGCCGGGGTAACTCTTGCAAGCGGCCTGGCGGCAGGGCTCTGTTCATACCTGATATCATTCCGGGAGGCCCAGGAACTTCAGGACGATCAACTCCGCCAGATGGCCCTCCTGATGGAACGCCACCCGGAAACCGCCGATGGCTGGATGAGCCCCCTGGGAAGTGTGGACGGCAATGATCGCGATGCGCGAACTGTCGTCTGCCCCCTGGGGGTCGCCCCCAAAAACCCGAAACTCCCGGTCCTCCCCGGAACCTTGCCTGAGGGATTCCAGACGCGGGTCCACCATGGAACGGCCTGGCGCCTCTATGTCTTTACCCTTCCGTCCGGTGTCCGGCTCGCCACGGGGCAGATGACGGCGGTACGCAATGAGATCGCCCGGGACAGCGCCCTTCTCACCCTGATTCCAATACTGCTGCTGGTGCCGGCCCTCTCTCTTCTGGCAGCCTGGATCATAGGGCGCGCCCTGGCACCGGTAACACATCTTTCCCATCAACTGGACAGACGGGATGACACCAACCTGACCCCCATAGCCGCCCATGGAGTCCCCTCGGAGATACGCCCCTTTGTCGCCGCCATCAATGGGCTCATGCAGCGTCTTGCCACGGCCCTTGAGCAGCAGCGCCGTTTCATTGCCGACGCCGCCCACGAACTGCGCTCTCCCCTGACTGCCCTGACGGTACAGACGGACAACCTCGAACAGAGCATTTCGTCGCCCGAGGGGAAGCAACGGGTCATGCAACTCAAAGCCGGTCTTGAGCGAGCCGGGAAATTGCTGGAACAGCTCCTGAGTCTGGCACGGCGCCAGGCTGGCGCCGCGCCCGCGACTGATGTCCCCTTCGACCGCCTGGTTCAGCAGGTTATCGAGGATTACGTGCCGTTCGCCGCAACAAAGCGGATTGACTTTGGCTGCGACCGGTTTGAGGAGGTTGCCCTGACCGCACCGGCGGAAGACCTGCTGGTGCTGGCACGTAACGCCGTTGACAATGCCCTGCGCTATACGCCGCAGGGAGGCAGGGTTGATGTCAGTCTGTACCACGACGGGGGGGAGATGGTCTTTCAGGTGGAGGATACGGGACCGGGAATTCCCTCCGGCGAAGAGGAGCGGTTGTTTGAGCCATTTTATCGTGTGGTGGGGAGCGATGAAACCGGCAGCGGTCTTGGACTGGCCATCATACGGAGCATTGCGGACCGCCTGGGAGGCACGGTGAGCCTGAACAACAGGAAGGGGACGAAAGGGGCGCTATTCCGCTACCGGCAACCTCTTACCCAAAACAACCGGTGATGGTATCGTTCGGGGGCGTTGACCGTTATCCCCGGTACGCACGCAACTCACGCCTCGGGAAACTCGTCCAGCCCAATGAGAGTCTCCCGCAATTCGTACCGCGCAACGGCGAAGAGTTTCTCCAGGAGGCGCTCCGTGGGGGCCGGGGGATAGAGAGGAAACGAGAGCCGGTAGATGAGGTCCAGGTAGCCGTCGTTCCTGTTCTCCTCAAGGAAAAGGGAGCCGTACGGGTAGATGGGCGCATAGATGAGCGCCTCCTCCATGACGGCGTCGTCATCGCTCCAGAAGGGAAGGATCATCTCCAGGCAGAGACAGAGTCCGAGCCCCGTGGGATCGTCAGCCACGAAGAGGAGCAGTTCGTCCTGGGGAGAGCCCCCATGCTCCAGCACCTTGGGGCAGGCAGTCGCGGCGGGGATCACCATGAGACGCCCGTGCTGGGGGTCGAGGCCGTAGAGCCACCCCCTGCGCTCCAGATGACGCTCGATCCGCTCGTAGGCCTTCACGTGCTGCGGGGCGATACCCTTGTAGAAATCCGCCCGAAGTTCATGGCGCTTCGCGATCAGCACCTCGAAGGGGATGCTGGCATCCTCGCCGGTGGCGGGACGGCTCCCCCGCAACTCGGGGTTGTTCACCACCAGCCGGAGGTGGGGCCGTTTCCGGTCGTCCTTGTACTGCGTCATGACGTTGTGCACCCTTTCCTGTGTCGTGTCGCAAATCCCAGCTTGTTTCCGTGGGATTATACCCCGAAACGCCGCCGGTGCCTATCCCTGTCAAACCTTTCGGCTCTTGCGGGCACAAAAAAGGGAGCCCCCCGAAGAAAGCTCCCCTTTTTTCATGTCTATCCAGAGATGACCTACTGCGCCGGACGCATCGCCTCGGCAACCACCTCGGCTATGTCCCGAACCTTGGTCTGGCCCGCCTGCTTGTCCTTGAGTCCGTCCTCGAACATGGTCATGCAGTAGGGGCAGGCGACGCAGATGGTATCGGGATTCTTCGAAAGAGCCTCGGTGACCCGGTTCAGGTTGATCCGGGTGCCGGTCTGCTCCTCCATCCACATCCGGCCGCCGCCGGCGCCGCAACAGAACGACTCTTCCCGTGCCCGGTCGAACTCGGCCGGGACCGCGCCGGCCACCTTCGCCACCACCTGCCGCGGTGCCTCGTACACGTCGTTGTGACGCCCCAGGTAGCAGGAGTCGTGGAGGATAATCTTCCCCAGCTCGCTCACCTGGCGGTTCAGCTTCAGCCGGCCGGCGTCCAGAAGCTGCTGGATCAGCTCGGAATGGTGGATCACCTCCAACTCGAGACCGTACTGGCGGTAGTCGTTCTTGAGGGTGGTGAAACAGTGGGGGCACTGGACGATGACCTTGGTCACCCCCCGCTCCCGGAAGATCTCCACGTTCTCCCGGGCCATCCGGTCGAAAACGTACTCGTTCCCCAGGCGCCGGAGGCTGTCGCCGCAGCACTTCTCGTCCTTGCCGAGAATCCCCCAGGAGATGCCTGCCGCGTCAAGGATCGTTGCCACGTTCACCGTCACCTGCTTGCTCCGGGAGTCGAAGGAGCCGGCGCACCCCACATAGAAGAGGTACTCGGTCTTCCCTGCCTCGAAGGGTTTTACATCCATCTGTGCGGCCCACTTGGCCCGCTCGCTGGGGGCGATCCCCCACGGGTTTGAGCGTTGCTCCATGTTCTCGAAGAGGTTCAGGAGTTCTTCGGGGAATGTTGTCTTCATCTCCACCAGATGCCGACGCATGCCGACCAGCTTCGAGGGGTGCTCGATCATGACGGGGCAGGCCTGAAGGCAGGCGCCGCAGGTAGTACAGGCCCAGATGGTCTCCTCGGTGTTGGTCCCCTCCCCTTCCGCTCCGATTAGGGGGACCCGCGGCGGCTCACCCGCCTTCAGGGCCTGCTCGTTGGCCAGCAGGTTTGCCTTCAGACTGTGCACCACCTGCCGGGGGTTGAGGGACTTGCCGGTGGCGTTGGCCGGACAGGCATCCTGACACCGGCCGCACTCGGTACAGGAGAAGGAATCAAACAGGTCCTTCCAGGTGAGGTCGGTGACTTTCTCCACCCCATAGCGGTTGCCGACAGCGAATTCCTCGCGGGGCTGGGTGCTGGTGCTCCCCAGGTTCTGGAAGAAGCAGTTGGGTATGGCGGTGAGGATGTGCATGTGCTTGCTCATGGGGAGGAAACAGATGAAAGCCAGGAGCACCGTGGCGTGCAGCCACCAGAAGAAGCTCCCCAGTGCCGGCAGGCTGGCGCCGCTCTCCGCGAGCATGTTGGCGGCAACGGCGGAAACCGGCATGAAGGAGGCCGGCTCCAGTCCCCCCACAATCTTGACGCCGTTCAGGCCGAAGGAGGCGATCATCAGCAGGGCGATGAACGAGAGGATGAGGAACGCCTCGAAACTTCTGGCGCTTACGTAGGCGCTGTCCAGGTAGGCCGGCTTGAAGATGAGCCGCCGGGCAAAGGAGAGGACGATGGCCGCCAGGGCAAACAGGGAGACGATGTCAAAGGCGAAGACCAGCGGGTGGTAGAGGGCTGTCGGCAAGACGTTCGCCAGGCGGAAGCCGGGGATGAGTCCTTCCAGGATGAAGGCGCCGTTGGCCATGAGGAGCACGACGAAAGCCCAGAAGATGACGAAGTGGTTGATGCCGAAGGGGCGGGCCACCACCCGCTTCTGGCCGAAAGCGTAGAGCAGCATGTCCCAGAGCCGCAACGACGGATTGTCAAAGCGGTTCTCGGGCCGGCCGAGACGAATGAGGCTCAGTTTCTTGCCGCACTGCCAGATGAAGACGCCGATGGCAATGAGGAACAGTGGAGTGAAAATGGTCATAGCGAACCTTTCGGTGCCAATCTAAGGGCTAGTTTTTGGGCCTGGGGTTAAAGAGAATGGAGCGAACTCCCTTGACTTTTATCCATCAGCCCTTTCTTTTCGATGCTTTCAGTTCCCGCAGCTGGCTGGTGATGGCCGGGACGATTTTGAACAGGTCTCCCACGATGCCATAGGTGGCCACCTGGAAGATGGGGGCCTCCTTGTCCCGGTTTATGGCGATGACCACGTCGGAATCCTGCATTCCGACGAGATGCTGGATGGCGCCGGAGATGCCGCAGGCTATGTAGATCTTTGGGCGCACGGTCTTGCCGGTCTGCCCGACCTGGCGGTCGTGGGGCATCCAGCCGGCGTCCACGGCGCTGCGCGACGCGCCGACCACCCCACCCAGCTCATCAGCCAACTCCTGGAGCATGGCGAAGTTCTCCGGTCCCATCAGGCCGCGCCCGCCGGAAACGATGAACTCGGCCCCGGCGATGTCGACCCCTACCTTCGTGTCCCTGATGATTTCAATGACCTTGGTGAGGATGTCGGCCTCGTTGAGGGTAATCTGCTCCCGGACGATCGCGCCGGTGGCGCCTTCCATCCGTTCGGGCATCGGCATCACGTGGGGGCGGACCGTGGCCATCTGCGGACGGAACTTGTCGCACATGATGGTGGCCATGATGTTGCCACCGAAGGCGGGGCGGGTCTGGCGGAGGTTCCGCTTGTCGTCCACGTCGAGACCGGTGCAGTCGGCGGTGAGGCCGGTCTTGACCCGCGTGGCAACGGCCCCGGCAAGGTCGCGCCCCATGCCGGTGGCCCCCATGAGGATAATCTCGGGCTTGTATTTGTCGATCAGGTGGCAGCAGGCGTTGAGGTAGGGCTCGGTGCGGTAGAAGCGGAAGACGTCCTGGTCCATGAGGTACGCCTTGGTGGCGCCGTAGCTGAAGGCCTCGCGGCAAAGGTGCTCCACGCCGTGGCCGATGACGATGGCGCAGAGTTCTGTGCCGATGTCCCGGGCCAGTTGGGCACCGACCCCCATCAGCTCCCAGGAGACCTTGGCGGGCTCCCCTTCGGTCTGCTCCACAAAGACCCAGCCCCCTCGGTAAGCGGCGAGCATCTGCGCCAGGGCGGCCTCCTCGGCGTCCTCTTCCTCGACAGCGGGGGCCGCTCCGGCGGCCTGCTGCCTGGCCAGTTCCTCCAGAATCTTCAGCTCCTCGGGGGTGAAGAACATCTCCAGGGCATCGGCGGGGCAGACCTTCACGCATTTAAGGCAGCCGATGCACTTCTCGGAGAGGATGATCGGTTCCCCCGCATCGCTCATCTCTATGGCATCCACGGGGCAGGCGCTCTGGCACCGGGCGCCGCAGGCGATGCACTTTCCCGGGATGGGCCGGGCTGTGCCCCGGGGCTTCTTTATCTTCTTTGGTTCAGTCATGGGTGAATACTCCGTATTCTTGTTCGGGCGCTTCGCGCGTTTGATCACTTCGTTCGATCGCTTCGCTCGTTCGTTTACTTCGTCTCGAACGTTTCGAACGCGGCGCTCGCCGCACGAACGTGCGAAGCACATCAACGAGCGTCAGCGATCGAACATCATCACACCGCCAGCAGATCCTTCGCCAGCAGCTGGTCGATGAGCAGGCGGGCCGTTCCCGTCGGATCGGCCATGCCGTCGCCGATGATCTCCCCCTTGTCCCGCTCGGGGGAGAAGATTCGGCTCACCCAGGTGGGTGACCCCTTGAGGCCAACGGTGTTCACGTCCATTCGCAGCACCTCGTTGGTCCAGACCGTTACCTGGGCATCGGCGGCGGCAAGGCGCATGGGAACAGAGGGGTAGCGGGGGCGGTTCAGCTCCCGCACGGCGGTTATCATGACCGGCAGAGTGGCTTCAACGACCTCGTAGCGTCCTTCCAGCTTGCGCCGGACCTTGATCCGCCGGTTGACCGGGTCCAGTGCCTCGATGCGGTCCACGAGGGTCAGCGGGGTAAAGCCGAGGCGCACGGCAATGCCGGGGCCCACCTGGGCGGTGTCGCCGTCGATGGTCTGCTTGCCGCAGAAGACGATCCCCACCTCTTCCCCGGTCTCCTGGGCGATCCGCTTGATGGCAGCGGCGAGGACATTGCTCGTGGAGAGGGTGTCGGCGCCGCCGAAGCAGCGGTCAGAGCAGAGAATGGCATCATCGGCCCCCATGGAGAGGGCCTTGCGAAGAGCGGCCTCGGCGTTGGGTGGACCCATGGAGAGGGCCACGGCCCGGAAGCCGAAGCGGTCCTTGATCCGGAGGCTCTCCTCCAGGGCATGGGTGTCGTACGGGTTGACGATGAACGGGATCCCCTCGCGGACGAGGGTGTTGGTGGCTGGATCAATCTTTACCTGGGTAGTGTCCGGCACCTGTTTGATACAGGCAATGGCGAGCATGAAAATCCTCCCGCCCGGTGAAGGGCTCAAAAGTTAGAGACGGAGTCAACGGGTCATTGCCTCCATCTTCAGCAGCAGATAATAATATCAAAAAATCAAACTTGATTTCAAGAATAGTTTGCTTAAATTTTAGGCATATTTTTTATTGTGAATAAAAATAATATTCACCCCACGCTCCCCAATGTGGCAAGGGCGAAAATCTTTTCCGGCTTATAGGCCGGCTCGTCACCCACGCACATGAGGACCGTCCGCCCGCAGGCGGCAAAGCCGGCATGAGCGAGAACAGAGGCGGCGGCACTATTGCGGGCCGGCACGTCGAGGAGAACCTGCGCCCCCCCCTGCAGGCGGGAGAGCGCCCGCCCCAGGAGCTCCCCGGCAACGCCCCGTCCCTCTGCCGCCCAAGGGCCCAGCTGAAAGCCGCTTCCGCACGGCTGGGTCACCAGGAAGCCTCCGTTCTCCCGCAGCACTATTCCCCGAGCAGCCACGGCACTCAGGACACACCTGCGGTCATCACCCCATCCGGCACGATCGAGGGCAACCAATTCGTCCGGAGCAACGAGGTCATCGTGCCAGTGCGCCCCCCCCGTGGCCGTTCCGCGCCAGCGAACCACGCCGTCCATTTCCCGGAACCCCATTTTCTCGTAAAGGGGACGTCCCTGCGCCGATGCGGTGAGCCAGACGGTCCTGACTCCGGAGTCCAGGAGCTCGCCCATGGCCCGGCCCATGAGGAGGGTTCCGTATCCCCGTCCGCGATACTCCTCCGCCACGATCAGGTTGCCGATCCAGCCGCTCGCGCCGTAGCGGATCGCTGTGACGAACGCTACGGGCCGCCCGTTTTCCTCCACGGCGAGGCAACCTCGGGGAAAGCTTTCCAGGATGAATGCGAACTCCCATGGGTCGCTGCTCCATCCCTCGGCGGCGGCCAAGGCCAGGAACAGGGGAACGTCATCGGGATAAAAGGGCCTGATCTTCATGCCCGCCTCAAACGGCAACGGGAAGCGGAGTGCCAGACTCCGTCACGGTGGCATCCCGGCCGATGAGCCCCACGGCGTCGGCCCGGCACTGGCGGCAGTGCTTGAACTGGCCGATGATCGACTCGTTTCGCTGCCGCATCCGGTCCAGCTCTTCGGGCGGCGGCGGGCTGATATGGGCGAAATCGGCCTGGGGTATGAGCGGCATTATATTCATGACAAAGGCGCCGAGCTCCTTGATTTTTCTTCCGATAAGGGGCACCTGCTCCTCGTTGACCCCGGGGATGTAGACGGTGTTCACCTTCACCGTCATCCCGTATCCCACGGCCCGCCGGATCCCCTCCAGCTGGTTGGCCACCAGGATCTCCGCCGCCTCGACGCCCCGAAAAACCTGGCCTTGATAGCTGATGTGTCCGTAAATCCGCGCCCCCACCGCCGGATCGAGGGCATTGAGGGTAACGGTGAGGCTGTGGAGATCCAGTTGGTGGAGCCGGTCGATGGCGTCAGGGAGGAGGAGCCCGTTGGTGCTCATGCACTTCATGAGATGGGGGAACTCCTCCCCCACGAGGCGGAACGTCTCAAAGGTCTCTTCGTTGGCCAAGGGGTCGCCGGGGCCGGCAATGCCGATCACCTTGATGATGGGCCCCACCACGGGACTCGCCATCACCTCGCGAACCTTGGCGATGGCCTCGGCGGGAGTGATGAGCCGGCTCGTGACGCCGGGACGGGACTCGTTGGCGCAGTCGTGCCTGCGGGTGCAGTAGCCGCACTTGATGTTGCAGCGGGGCGCCACGGCCAGGTGCATCCGGCCGTTCTTGTGGTGGTTGCCGCCGAAGCAGGGGTGCCCCTGGATCTTCTTCAACTGGTCGCATGATGTGGCCATCTCTACCTCCGTGCCCGAATAGGCTGCCTGAACGAAAAAAAGCCCGGCGGATTTCTCGCGCCGGGCTCCTGTGCCTGTCTTCCTCTCCACACGTCGTCGTATGGCCTTTGCCTTATCCATTAACATGAAGCGTGCCAGATCCTACCTAACCGTGGAAGTGACTGTAACGCCTTATAGTTAGCGGTCATTTAGTTATACTAAAAATTATTTTTCTGCCCGTTTTTTCCAAGGTGGATTAAAAAATAGGCAACAACGCGAGCAAGGAGTTACCCCCGCTGCTTCGCCAACCCGCCACCGTGCTCCCACAACACCTCGTTCCACCAAGGCTTGTTTATTGCAGCACCTTCCACCATGCCCCACCTCCTCGATCATCACGATATCCGCTCCCGGGCCCGGGCCGCCTTCATCGGACTGGCGGTGGGAGACGCCCTCGGCGCGCCGGTGGAATTCATGACGGCCGGGGAGATACGGTCCAAGCATGGCGTCCTGCGGGAGATCGTCGGTGGCGGATGGCTGCAGCTCAAACCGGGCCAGGTGACCGACGACACCGAGATGTCTCTCTGTGTGGCCCGGGCCATCGTTGCCGCTGGCGGTTGGTCCCTGCGCGGCATCGCCGAAGAGTTCGCGGGATGGCTCAGGACAAAACCGGTGGATGTGGGGGACACCTGTCGCCGGGGCATCCGGAACTTCATGCTCAAGGGAATCCTCGAAACCCCCTTCAACCAGTGGGACGCCGGCAACGGCGCCGCCATGCGGATGCTCCCGGCGGCCCTCTACACCCTCGGCGACGATGACCTCCTGCAGCGCTGCGCCCTGGAGCAGGCCCGCATCACCCACAACCACCCCCTTTCCGACGCCACCTGCATCACCCTCGGGCGCATCGTCCACCTGGCGCTCCAAGGCGCATCCAAGAACCGCCTCCGCCGGGAGGCAGACCTCCTCGTCGCCACTCATCCCACCTTTTCCTTTACCCCCTACCGGGGACTCGCCACCGGCTACGTGGCCGATACCGTACAGACCGTTTTCCACCATTTCTTCCAGGGACGCAGCTTCGAGGAATGCCTCGTGGGAACCGTGAACCAGGGGGGGGATGCCGACACCACCGGTGCCATCTGCGGCATGATCGCCGGGGCCTATTACGGCATGGAAGGTATTCCCCAGCGGTGGCTGAAGCGAATGGTGCGGAGAACCATGGACGAAACCGCAGAAGTTTCCCAACGGATAATCGAGCTGTCTCCGGCCCTCCGCAAATAATTTGGTAATTTGTCGCCCTCCTCTTGACGCCCGTTTTTTTTCTGCTAAAACGTTAACCGTCAGTTAACCGAAACTCATGATCACTGCAGGTATGGGCCAAGGAGGATCCACCATGAAGCGAACGTCACGCCTCGCCACCACCCTTTTCGTCTGTTTCGCAATCGTCGGTGCCGCTGTGGCGGCCCTAGCAGCCTCACCCGTCTTTCCCGTGGACCGGGAGTTCTACCCCTACTACCCGTCACTCATCAAGTGGAACAAATCGTCCGTCCCCTTCAACGCCCCCGAGGTCTGCGGCGGCTGCCACGACAAGCAATACAAGGAATGGAACGGCTCGGTCCACAGCCTCGCCTTCAAGGATCCGGTCTACCAGGGTGAACTCAACAAGGCAGTCAAGGCCGTGGGCCATGACATCGCACGGCAGTGCGAGGGATGCCACACCCCCATCGGCGTGGTCACCGGCGAGGTCAAGGCGCCGGGCCTTGCGGGGCTTTCCGCCATCGCCCTTGCTGGCGTCTCCTGCGATGTCTGCCACTCCATCAGCGGCGTGACCCACCAGCAGACACCGGCCCGGGTCGCCGAGAATGGCTCCTTCATAATGACCCCCGGCGTGGAGACAACCAGCGGCCAGGCCATCATCAAGCGCGGCCCCATCCCCAACCACAAGGAGTGCGGCGGAGGGTTCCACCAGTGTGAGGAATCCCCTCTCCACCTCCAGGCCAACCTCTGCGCCTCCTGCCACCAGGTCTACCACTACGACGACCACTTCCCCATCGAGGCCACGTACAACGAGTGGATTGCCGGCCCCTACGCCCAGAAGGGGATCATGTGCCAGGACTGCCACATGGTCGACATCCAGACCTTCAAACGGACCGCCGACCAGTTCGTGAAGCCCGAGCGCAAAGAGTACAAGCACTACTTCAGCGGTGCCAACTACCTCCTCACCTATCTGGCCTCCGGCGCCGCCAAAAAGGCAGGGGACGAGGAACTGGCCAAGAGCATGATGAACCAGTACGAGATGGCCGTGGAGCGGCTGAAATCCGCGGCGGAACTGGAACTGTTCCCCATCTATCACAACGGGAAGCTCGACGAACTGAAGGTGCGGGTAAAGAACATCCGGGCCGGACACAACCTCCCCACATCTCTCACCAACGTGCGTCAGATGTGGCTGGAGATCACCGCCAAGGACGAGAACGGCAAGGTGGTCATGACGAGCGGCACCCTCAACCCCGATGGATCACTTTCCGAAGTCGCCCGCAATTTCGCCTCCGACGGCATGACCAGCGACTTCCACTTCGCCATCGACCCCTGGAAAGTGGTCGGTTTCTCCAAGCATGACACCATTCCGCCCAAGGGGTACCGGGAGACTTACTACGGGTTGCACTTCCCGGCTGACCTAAAGAAGGTCACCATCGAAGCCAAGCTCCGGTTCCGCCAGGCCGACCAGAAGGTGGCCGAAGCACTCCTGGCCGCCGTGCCCAAAGACATCAACCTGGAGCAGATGTACGGCCTCAAGGCAGTTCCCCCCCTCCCCGTGGTTGACATGGTGGTGAAGGAGGTGACGGTGGATACGAGCAAGTAAGCAAGGCCTACACGGTTCGACGCAACAAAGCCCCGGTGGATCGCTCCGTCGGGGCTTTTGTGTGCCAAATTTTCACACCGTACACATAACCCTCCGCACCCGGTACTCCCCCCCGATGACCAGGTACTCCCCCTCCCCCTTGAGGATGCTGCCAGGGAGGAGATCGTCGAAGAAAAAGACCTTGGACAAGGGCGCCCGGATCTCCCAGACCGTGGAGCCGAATTCCCAGGCCCGCTCCTCATGGGAGGTGAAGGAGACGAGGTTGTTGAACCGAATGATTTTCTCCCGCCTGCCGAGCTCTTCCACCACGTCGTAGTCGTCAGCCGCAAAGGTCCCCCGATAGAGAGTCACACACAGCTCGCCGGGAAAGCGGCGGGCCAGTTCGTACTGACAGAACTCGTAGAGGATGTCCAGCTGGGAGTTGATGGCGCTGGTCCGCTTGCTGCCGGCGGTGCGGTCCACTACGTAGCCGTAGTAGGACTCGGTGTGGATACCGGTGATGCGGGCTTTGTGGAAAGTAGGGACGATCCCTGTGCGGCTCTCGACCCACCCCTTGAGGACGGCCCCCTCCACGGAATTTGAATCCATCATCCAGCCTCGGAGATAGCGGAGATAGCTGTTTTTCAGGCTTCTGCGGGCCGATGGCGTTGCCTGCTCCTGCCAGAGGTGGAGCTGAAACTTCACCGACATGTAGTCGTTGAAGACAGTGCCCCGCTCATCGGGCGAGTCAATGGCGGCGAGCCGCTCGAAGAGGAAGCGGTTGGCGAGGCGGACCCCCTGGACCTCCAGGGGGTGGGGATTGTCGTTGAAGTGGCGGGAGGCGATGACCCACGGCGGCAGGTTGCAGAGATTGAATCCCGAGTTGTGCATGGGTCATCACCTCGTTGTGACGGTTGGCTGGCGCAAGGGCACAGCAAGCGGCGCCCCTACAGGGCCTTGACAAGTTCCGCCAGGGTCGGTTTGATGGGGCCATCGGCCACATAGGCGTCAATGCCAAGCCGCTCCATCGCCATCTGGGGAGCCTGGCCGATCTGAGCGCAGACCACGGCCCGGCAGCCGGCAAGGGCTCCGGCAATGGCCTCAAGGATATGGCTCCGCAGGGGATGGTCCACGTCGTAGGAGCAGTAGCGCTCCACCTTTTTCTCGTCCACCAGCTTTGCGTCGGCTCCCTTCACCTCATAGATGAGGAACCGCTCCGCATGGCCGAAGTGCTGATTGATCTCCCTTCCGTCCTTGGATGCTACGGCAATGAGCATGGTAACCTCCTTGGTGGGGGACCGGTTCCTCTCATATGCTTTTCCTGGTTCCCGATCCCTGGTCCCGGCTTTAAAGAACCACCGGTTCAAAGCTGAAGCACTTCTTCGAACAAGTCCTTCCGCAGGCCTGACAGCCGATACAGTTGCCGGGGTTCGTGACCTTCATGAACATCTTGGCGGAATCGTCCTCATCCACCTCCTCAAAGGTGAGCACGTCGTGGGCGCAGACCTTGAAACAGCGGGCGCAGCCGATGCAGGTCTCTTCGTCGACGGAGACCACAAACTGGGGGGTGTACTCGCTCTTGTTTCTTCTCAATCCGGTGATGTAGGCCATGGTGCCTCCTCCGTTATGGTTGTGTAGGGGCGCTGCTTGCCGCCCCCACTGATATGAGAGGGTGCGGCAAGCAGCGCCCCTGCGGTTATTCCTCGAACGAAGTTTCCTCCCCTTTGTTCATGGCCTTGCGCAGCCACGGTGGAGGGTTCCCCTTCAACACCTCCTGAAGCCGGCTCACCGTATCGGGAAGGCTCACGGGGGAGTTGGTCTTCATGGGATGAATCTTCAGGGCAACGAGCTTGGCAGCCGCCGGCCCGCCGATGGCCATGGTGTAGACGATGGCACACTCCCTGAGGGCGGCGGCCCGGGCCGCAATCTTGTCCTCCTCGTCATCACCGTGGGTGCCAATGGCGACCGTCTCCAGGAATGATGAGGCCTCCGGCCCGATCTCCCAGATATGGAAATACTTGGCCACGCCGAAGTGCTCGTCGATCATCTCGCCGGTTGTTGATGTGAATGCGACTTTCATAGGTAACCCCTCTTTCTTGGAACACAGAGCAACTGAGCAACAGAGAAAAACGCAAATTCCTTCTGTAGACGAAACGCCTAAATTCAGTCGTTAAGGTTTTCTCCGTTGCTCTGTTGCTCTGTGTTATTACAGCCTTTCAGTTATGGGCCAGCTTCTGCCCCTCGGCCGCGTTGGCCTGGAACAGGTTTGCCGTCTCGAACAGAAGGTTCATGGTCCCCCGGTACCCCACCCACATCTTCTGGTGGGCGCCGAGGCGATCGAAGACCGGGAGCCCCGCCCGCAGGTGGGCCTTGATCCCCAGCTTTGCCGCGGCCTGACGCCCATTGGAGTTGGCCACCACCAGGTCGCTCCCCTTTGCCGCCGTCTCCAAGTCCTCCAGGTCCCCCACAAAGATCTCCCGTGCCGGCAGGGCATCGAGCCCCCGGACCCGTGTCGCCGCAATGGCCGCCTGGATCTCGCACCCCATCCCCGCCAGGAAGTTCACCAACGTTTTCAGGTTGTCTCCCTCCAGGGCCACGGTGACTTTCTTGAGGCCGAACTGGTAGTGGGAGTCCACCATGGCATCCATGAGGCGACTCCGCCAACGGCGGAATTTCTCGGGAATGGGCCTGCCGGAGATGGCCGACAGGGTCTCCATGAAGCGGTCCACCTCGGCCAGCCCGGTGATGGAGGTGAAGCCGTAGCTGGGCGCCCCGCAGTTCTCCGTCAGGGCCTCGGCCGCCCTGGAAAGCGAATCGCCGATGAAGACCGTTGCACAGCTTCGCCCCGCCTCCCTAATGCGCGCCATCGACACCCCGCCGGTGGAGAGGGGGGACACCGTCTCGTCGATGTGGCCGTCCAGGGCGTTGGCGATGTCGGGGACAATGATGGGATCGAGCCCGAAGGCCTCGCAGATCTCCCGCACCTCCTCCACGTCGGCAGGGGTCAGGTGGGCGCCGGGGAGGATCGTCACCTGGCTCGGAATCGTCTCACCCGGCTCCGGCACCTCCTTCACAATGGCCTCAACCGCCGCCGCGTACCCCTCCTGGAGAGAACCGCAGTAGTCGGGGGTCGATGACCAGACGATGGGGACCCCGTCGAATTCCGGGTTTTCCTGGCGAAAGTGGACAATGGCGCTCCGGACGTCGTCCCCCATGGTTTCGGTGAGTCCCGAGGTCATGACCCCCACAACCTCAGGGTGAAACTTCTCGATCACCTTTTTCAGCCCCTTTTTCAGGTTTTCCCAGCCACCGAAGATGGCGGTGTCCTCGCTCATGGCGGTGGAGTTCAGGGCGACGGGCTCCTTGAAGTGGCGGGAGAGCTGGAGCCGGATGAAGGTGGAGCACCCCTGGGCACCGTGGAGAAGGGCCAGCATCTGGTCGATGCCGAGATAGGCCAGGGTCGCGCCGAGGGGCGGGGAGTTCTTCTGGGGGTTTACCGTGGCGTTCTTGGCCGACGCCTTGACCTTTGAATCCTTCAGGTCCTCGGCCAGGCAGGCCCGGGCGTGACCGGCGGCTTTTGCCACGGCGTCTGCCAGTTCCTCCTCGCTCTTCTCCCACGGCGCCGGCGCGTTCAGGACCGGCCAGATGGGGTTGTTGACCGTGAGGTCCAGCTGCTTCGCAAAGGTCACCATCCCCTCGTACCCGGCGTAGGGGTGGGAGCGGCCGTGGTTGATGTCCAGGAACGGGGTCTTGGTCTTGAGGGCCAGGAACTTGGTCTTTCCCCCTGCCACGATCAGGTCCGGCATCTTGTCGTACATGACCTGGAGGAGCCCCGCGCTAGAGGTATCCTCGATGATCCGGGCGTCCCGGTGCATGAGGGCCTTCATCCGGTAGAAGTCCTCCAGGGTGGAGTTCTGGGTCCCGGCGGCCAGGATCTCCACCCCCAGCTCCCGCAGGGCGTTCACCATGGACCAGGTCTTGACCCCGCCGGTAAAGAGGACCGACCGCTTCCCCTCCAGCCGCGCCCGATAGGGGGCGAGGCGCTCGCGGCACGTGGCCTCTTCCTCCTCCAGGAGCTTTTCCACCCGATCCTGCATGGTCCGCTTCTCCAGCCCTCCCACGGCGTCGTCCAGCTCCCGGGCGATGTCCCGCAGCGCCTTGGCCGTGTCGGTCATACCGTAGAACGACTCCTCCAGGTAGGGCATGCCGTAGTTCTTCTGCATCTTCTTGGCGAGGTTGGTGAGGCTCTTGGAGCAGATGATGACGTTGAGCTTTGCCCGGTGGGCGTAGCGCAGTTCCTCGAACCGGGCGTCGCCGCTGAAACAGGAGAGGACCTGGATGCCGAGCCGCTCGAACAGGGGCAGCATTCCCCAGAGATCGCCGGCGATGTTGTACTCGCCGATGAGGTTGATTGAAAAATCACCCAGAACCGGCGGCTCGGCAGTGCCGATGACGTGCTTGAACAGCACCTCGCCGGCCAGGCGGTTGCCGATGTTCTTGTCGCCGATGAAGCCGGGGGTGTTGACGGGAATGAGGGGAATGGCGACCTTCTTCCGGGCCGCGGCGCAGACCGCCTCCACGTCGTCGCCGGTCATGGCGGTGACGCAGGTGGCGTAGACGAACATGGCCTTCGCCTCTCCCGCGTACCGCTCGGCCAGTTCAAGGATCGCCTTGTAGAGCTTCTTCTCGCCACCGAAGACCACGTCGTTCTCCAGCATCTCGGTGGTGAAGCCCCGGCGGTAGAGCTGGGACCCCGAGGAACGGGCTCCCCGGTTGTCCCAGGAATTGCCGGCGCAGGCAATGGGGCCGTGCACCAGATGGATCACATCGGTGATCGGCATGAGCACCACCCGGGCGCCGTCGTAGGCACAGGAGCGCTCGGCCCCCTCCCCCGGCTCCGATTTCTTGCAGAACTTGGGGGCACCTTTTTCGTGGGTATCGCAGTCGGATACGTCGTAGTAATCTGGTTTGGCCATGGCAACCTCGAATGCACAAAGAAAAAAGGCGCCGCCATTCCGGGGGAATGGTCGGCGCCTTTGCCTGAAAAAACCGTCGGGATACATCTTCCGTGTTGAATCACTGTTAGCAGGTGACGTGCCAAGAACGTCATTCTCGGACAACACCCTGATTTATCTAAAAAATCATATCCGACCGTTCTTTCTTCCGGCTAATTATGCACACAATTTACGCAGCAGTGGCCAGCTCGTAATCGTCCAGGCCGGAGCGCGGAGGGGGTCCATTCTATGCTTTTGACACGAAGAGGAAATGCTGATATTAAAATGTTTCACAGAACGCTACATTATTGCAGACAGGGAGGTATTACATGTCCACAAAGGAAAACCTCGCAAATGCCTTTGCCGGCGAAAGCCAGGCCAACCGGAAATACCTCGCCTTCGCCAAGCAGGCGGAGGTGGACGGCTTCCCCCAGGTGGCGAAACTGTTCCGGGCCGCCGCCCATGCCGAAACCGTCCATGCCCATGCCCACCTGCGCGCCATGGGAGGGATAAGGGAAACCGTGGAAAACCTGAAGGAAGCCATAGAGGGAGAAGGGTTCGAGTTCCAGACCATGTATCCCCCCTACCTGGAAGAGGCCAAGGCAGAAGGGAACCGTGTGGCGGAAATCTCCTTCCGCAACGCCCTGGCGGTCGAGGAGGTGCACCACGATCTGTACCAGAAGGCTTTAGCAGCAGTCATGAACGACGGCGACCTGCCGGCCCGCAAGGTTTACGTCTGTGAGATCTGCGGCAACACCGTCTATGACTTTGCACCGGACAAATGCCCGGTCTGCCAGGTGCCGAAGGACCGCTTCACCCTGATTGACTGATGGAGCATCCGGCCACAGAGCCCTCTCAAAAAAACACCATGAAGGAGATCACCAGATGAGCAGCGTCAAGGGAACCAAAACCGAGCAGAACCTCCTGAAATCCTTTGCCGGCGAGAGCCAGGCCCGCAACCGCTACACCTACTTTGCCGCCGCGGCAAAAAAAGAAGGGTACGTGCAGATCGCCGACATCTTCGAGGAGACCGCCAACCAGGAGAAGGAGCACGCCAAGCGCTTCTTCAAGTTTCTGGAAGGGGGCGACCTGGAGATAACTGCCTGCTTCCCGGCCGGCAGGATCGGCACCACGGCCGAGAACCTCCTGGCCGCCGCCACGGGTGAGCACGAGGAGCACACCGTTCTCTATCCGGGCTTCGCCCAAGTGGCCCAAGAGGAAGGGCTCCCCGCCATCGCGGCGGCCTGGCGGGCCATCTCTGTGGCGGAAAAGCAGCACGAGAAGCGCTACCGGGACCTCCTCGCCAACGTCGAGTCCAAGCGGGTCTTCACCCGTGATGCCGAAGTGGTCTGGCGCTGCCGCAACTGCGGCTACCTCCACACCGCCACTGACGCACCGGAGCAGTGCCCCGCCTGCGTCCACCCCAAGGACCACTTCGAGCTTCTGGGGGAGAACTGGTAGCGTGATGAACGTTTCCGTGTAACACGGCAAAAGAGGACATTTCCCCGCAAGGGAGATGTCCTCTTTTGTTGTGACAAACACGACTTTTTCCGGCACAGCCGTTGCTTACCCTTTACCAGGTATCTCTACTTGACTTTGTTGCTCCCCTTCAAGGTTTCAACGATATGACCACTATGCCGTACGACATCTTTCATCCCGACCGCAAAGCGCTCATGGCGATTATTGAGGCGCTGCCGGTGGCCGCGTTGTACACCGAAGGCGACCACATCTGCTTCAACCGGGCTGCCGAGCGTCTCATCGGTTACGGGATGGACGAGATTAGATCAATCGACGACTGGTTCCAAAAGCTCCACGGCCCGTGCCATAAAAAAATCCGAGAGATTTACGATTCCGACAGGGCTGCGGGGTTCCCTGCCCCGCGACGCGTCACCATCACCACGAAAGACGGATGCCGCCGCCACGTTGAGTTTAGCGCCTCAGGAACAGACCGGATCATCTACATCATGCACGACATCACTGACCTGGTGTCTGCCCAGGAGCAAGTGAAAGAGAACGCCGCGCGGTACCAAATCCTCAACAGCACCTCCATGGACGGTTTCTGGGTGGTGGACCAAAGCGGCAAGATCATCGAAATGAACGATGCCTGCTGTGCGATGCTGGGGTATAGCCGCGAAGAACTCCTGGCCATCAATCTCAGGGATATCGAAGCCGCCGAAAGCCCGGAAGAGACCAACAAACACATGTGTGCCCTCATCAACAGCGGCTATGACCGTTTTGAAACCCACCATCGCCGCAAAGACGGGCGTATCATCGATGTGGAAATCAGCACGACGTACGAGTACACCACGAACTGCTTCCTGGCCTTCGTTCGGGACATCACCGAGCACAAATACGCGGATAAAGCCCTGCGGCAAAGCGAAGAGCGCTACCGTCGCTTTTCATCGCTCACCTCTGACTATGTCAATTTCTGCAGCCGTCAAGGGGACTCCCCCTACCGGGTCCGGTGGATGGGTGGCGCGGTGGAGGCGATAACCGGCTAATCAGCGGAGCAAATTCAAGAATGGGGCTGCTGGATGAGTCTGGTGCACCCCGACGACCGGGATCGGGTGAGCAGCAATGTCATGGAATTGGCGCCGGGTGAAACCTATTCTGACGAATTCCGGATCATTGCAAAGAATGGCACTATCCATTGGATACTCGAGGCATGCCGCTGCGAGGCGGGGGAGGCTCCCGGCGAACTATTCCTTTTCGGCACCTCCCGGGATATAACCGAGCGCAAGCTGGCCGAGGAAGAAATTCGCACGCTGAACGAAACGCTGGAAAGGCGTGTCGAAGAACGGACTGCCCAACTGGAGGCTGCCATCCGGGAGCAGGAGTCCTTCAGCTACTCGGTTTCCCATGACCTGCGGGCTCCCCTGCGCCACATCAACAGTTACAGCGCCATGGTGATAGAGGATTTCGAGAAACAGCTTCCGACAGAGGCCCGTCGCTACCTGGAACGCATCGGCATGGCAAGCGCCCGCATGGGCCAGCTCATCGACGACCTGCTGGAACTGTCGCGGGTCAGTCGGTCAGAACTGCACAGGAGCACGATCAATCTCAGCAAAACGGCAGCAATGATTGTCGCCATGTTCAGGGAAACGGAGCCGGACCGGACCGTTGAGTGGGTCATTGCCGACGGCCTCACGGCCCGGGCCGACAAGATTCTCATTCGCCAGGTCCTGCTGAACCTGCTGGGAAATGCATTGAAGTACTCCGCCAAAACGCCTCAAGCTCTCATCGAGTTCGGCACCGCGTGCGTGGAAGGAGAACGCGCCTTCTTTGTCAAAGACAATGGGTCAGGTTTCAACATGGCCTACGTGAGCAAGCTCTTCCGCCCCTTCCAGCGGCTCCACGGCAGCGAATTCCAGGGGACCGGCATCGGCCTTGCCACGGTGAAGCGGATCATCGAACGCCACGGGGGCCGGGTCTGGGCCGAGGGGAGCGTCGATGCGGGAGCGACATTCTACTTCACCCTGCCGGAGAGATGACCGTTTAACAGGCTACAAGCATAAAGCAGAATCCGGTGACAGGAGGTGAGCGCAGCAACGGGCACCAGGTAACACGAACGGCCCGCCGAGTTATCCTGGCGGGCCGTTCGTGTTTGGGACGCATCGTCTACTCCGCCCGAGATACTACAGCACTACCGGTAATACGGGGGGAATTTTCCGTTATACAGCAATCGCCACCATTCGAACGCTTCAGCGACATTATATTTCAATCGCGCTTCCAGTGCCCTAGCGGCTCGCATGAATGCGGCAGTAAGTTCCGTTTTCACTGTCATGTAATCGGAATGCGCTGAACAAGGGTTCACGCATCCCGACACCCCCATCGGATCCTCGATCGGAGCCATTTCATTGTTGAATAGATATCGAAAGGCGCCGTGTACATCCACATCATAAACGACAGACGATGCATGTTCCAAATATTTGGCTACTGCTAACTCCAGATAAAACGAGGAGATCGGCACGCCGCCACAATACTTCCACGCCTTCATGAGCCGCATGAGATTTCTACTCCCCACACCCAACCGCTGCTCAATTGCTTTTATGTACGCACCATGGGCGTCCGGGCTCGTCCTCATCCACCCGCCGGTGTCATCCGGCATGTCATATATTTTTTGTCCGTTCGCCTCCGTGACAAAATCGACCGGGATAACCTTGGTTGTCCCCTGAGCACCAACGGCCACCTCTATTCCTGGATACTGAATTCTCACTTCGGCATCCTGCAGATGAAAATCCAGATAATTTTTTATCTCCGAAACCGTCGCCACGGAATCCGCTTTCAACTTCCCCGTTGGCATCACGGCAAAATAATCGTAGCCGCTCCAGCCATTAATATACGTCCCGTTGCGCAAGGAACCGGTTATGATGAAATCATTCAGTCCATAGCCGGTTCTCAAGAAGTCCGCGACGGAACTATGGAGTGTTTTCAGAGATTCCGCCTCTGTGCGCGGGGAAGCGATCCGGTGAAGGAACTCATGGAACCCCTTGTTGACGGTTCTGGTCATAGATACACCTCGGTGCCCGGAGCAGCACGTACAGCTGTTGATATTTTTCTTGTCATCACATTAACGCCCAACCACCGTCAGCAAACAGAAAAGCCGTCCGATTCAGCTACACGCTGACCCGAACGGCTTGATCCACCAATTGCGGCCTCGTTTCCGACAAGCATCCATGCCACGAAAAAATCCATCATCAGGGCAAAGGGGAGATCAATCCGATCTACCAGGGTGTTCCCAATCAATGATATACAAACTACTTCAACAACTGCCGGCCGTCAAGACATCGCGACATCGCACGATAATCGTTGGATACACCCGGAAGTACACCGCCAGGTACACCGAACCATAAATAAAAGGCCAGTGACTCTGTATTCTATAAATTTTCGTCTAGAATATAGCCACTGGCCTTCGTGCCGATATTTAATAATTACAGCCGGTTAGCGCATCATCTCGAACTGTCTATCCTCACAAGTCTCGTCGGTGATGTCGACAAATTTGTTGCAGATGGTCGTCACCATGTTGATTACCCCCTGGTAGCCGATGATCGGGTAGCGGTGCAGGTTCACCCGGTCAAGGACAGGGAAGCCGAAGCGGAACAGCGGTATCTTCGCGTCGCGGGCCATGAACTTGCCGTGGGTGTCCCCGATGATGGCGTCCACGGGGTCGGTCATGATGAGACTCCGCATGTGCCAGAGGTCCTTGCCCATGTAAATCTTCCCCTGCTTCCCGTACGGGGACAAATCGAGGAGCGCCTGGATCTCCTTTTCCACCTTCTTGCTCCCCTTGCTGCAGAGAATGTGGTACGGCACCGCCCCCATCTCCAAGAGGAAGCTGACGTAGCCGATGAGCTGGTCCGGGTCGCCGTAGAGGGCGAACTTCTTGCCGTGCATGTACTGGTGGGCGTCGGTCATGGCATCCACCGCCCTCCCCCGTTCGGCCTTGAAGCTCTCGGGTACCGGCTTGCCGGCGACCTCGGCGATCTTCATGAGGAAGGCATCGGTCTTGGCAATCCCCAGCGGCATGGGGAGCGCCGCGTGCTTGCCGGCATAGTTGTCCTTGACCCAGGCATAGGTCTTGGCGGCCGAATAGGGGCCGAGGCTGATGGTGGCCTTGCCGTTGATGGAGTCGGCAGCATCGTCCAGCCTGGTGCCGCCGGGATAGATGCGGTAGGTGCCGTCCAGAGGCGAATCGAAGACGTCGGAGATGTCGCCGAGGATGGTGTACGGCACGCCGAAGGCCTCGAAGATCCGCTTGTACTCCCTAAAGTTGCCGGTGTTGGCGTCAAAGCCGGGAAGCAGATTGATCTTGCCGGTGCAGCGCCCCTCCACCTTCTTCCCCTCGGTCAGGGCCTGGAGGATGGAGAGGAGCATGGCGTCGTAGCCGTGGACGTGGGAGCCGCTGAAGCTCGGGGTGTTGGCATAGGGGACCGGCATGTCCGCGGGGACGATCCCCTTGTTGCGGGCATTCTTGATGAACGCGGACAGGTCGTCGCCAATGATCTCCGGCATGCACGAGGTGAAGATGGAGACCATCTTCGGCTTGTAGAGGGCAATGGCGTTCTCCAGACCCTCGTGGAGGTTGTTCTGGCCGCCGAACACGGCGCCGTCCTCGGTCATGGAATCGGAGACGGCAGGCGCCGGCTCCCGGAAATGGCGGTTCAGGGTGGAGCGGTAGTAGGATGCGCACCCCTGGGAGCCGTGGACGAAGGGGAGGCTTCCTTCGAAGGCGTGGGCCGCCAGTTCGGCCCCCAGGGGCTGGCAGGCATGGGGCGGAGCGATCACCAGCGCCTCCCGCTTGAAGTTGAGATCCCTGTACTCCTCGGTGTTGATCCAGGCGGCGACCCTCTCGATCTCCTCGACGGGGGTCTCGGTCACCGGCTTGACAGCTAGCCCTAGATTGTTTGCCATGATATGTCTCCTTTCGACCGGAACTCATCCGTTCACAGTCGCAAATTCTCAACACAGAGCAACTGAGCAACAGAGAAAAGCAAAATTTATTTGTTTTTTAAACTTACTCAGTTGCTCTGTTGCTCTGTGTTTCAATACTAATAAGGGCTTCTGACCAAGTCCCACGTAGGACTGTTAATTGCCATATCTATATCCCGCGCAAAGATCGGGAACCCCTTGTAGCCGTGGTACGGGCCGGAATAGTCCCAGCTGTGCATCTGGCGGAACGGCAGCCCCATCTTCTGGAAGACGTACTTCTCCTTGATGCCGGAGGCGACCAGGTCGGGCTTCAGCACGTGGGCGAACTGTTCCATCTCCAACTCGGACGCGTCGTCGTAGACCACGGTGGCATCGGGCATCTCCGGGGCGGTCCGGTCGTAGTCGTCGGTGTGTGCAAACTCGTAGCCGGAGCCGACGCAGAGCATCCCGAGATCCTCATAGGCGCCGATGGTGTGGCGCGGGCGGAGGCCGCCGACATAGAGCATCACCTTCTTCCCTTCCAGCCGGGGACGGACCTCCTCGATCACCGCCTGCATCTGCGGATCGTATTTGGCGATGACCGCCTCCACCTTCTCCTTGATGGTGTCGTCGAACAGCTCGGCCAGCTTGCGGAGACTCTCACGGATCTTGGTGGGTCCGAAAAAGTTCAGCTCGATCCAGGGAATGCCATACCTTTCTTCCATCACCTTGCACATGTAGTTCATGGAGCGGTAGCAGTGGATGACATTGAGCCGCACCTGATGGGTGGCGGCGATCTTCTCCATCTCGCCGTCGCCGGTCCAGACCGCCTTAACGTTGAAGCCGCACTCCTCCAGCAGCGGCTTCGTGGACCAGGCGTCCCCGCCGATGTTGTACTCGCCGATGAGGGCGATGTCGTAGGGGCCCACCGGCTCGGCGAACTCGCGGGTCTCAATGATGTAGTCCCGGATGGTGTCGTTGGAGATATGGTGCCCCAGGGACTGGGAGACGCCCCGGAACCCCTCGCAGTTGCAGGGGATGATCGGGATGTCCAGCTCCTTGGCACTCGTCTTGGCCACGGCGTTGATGTCGTCACCGATGAGCCCCACTGGGCACTCGGAGAGGACCGAGATCCCCTTGGCCAGGGGAAAAAGCTCTTTAGCCTCCTTGAGCAGCACCTTCAGTTTCTTGTCGCCGCCGTAGACGATGTCCTTCTCCTGAAAGTCGGAGGTGAACTGCATGCCGAACTGGTCGACCCCCAGCTTGCCGGACATGAGGTTACGCCGGGTTCCCCAGGAGTACCAGCCACACCCCACCGGGCCGTGGGAGACGTGGACCATGTCGCGGATCGGCCCCCAGACAACCCCCTTGGCGCCGGCATAGGCGCAGCCCCGGGCGCTCATGACGCCGGGCACGGTCTTTTTGTTGGATTTGACGCAGGCGCTGCAACTCGCCTGGTCGTTGGGAGCCAGGTGGGGCGCCCGCTTCTTCCGCCCCTTTTCCGGATAGACCTCCAGGACCTTGTCGATCATTGCCTGGGTCGACTCCTTGGTGATTCCGTCGATCGTGGTTATGCCTTCTGTTTTCTTGAGTACATTGGACATAAGAATTCTCCTGTCGAGGGGCGCACACCATGCGCCCCTGTATATCAGCCCAAAGGGTTTTACCTGCTGACGAGCGATTTTGAGGTCAGGTCGGCGGCTTCCAAGGAAGAGCGCGGAGGCGTAGCAGCGCTACGCCGCACAAGCGATGACGCAGGAAACGCCGAGATGGCCCAAAAGCGTTCGTCATCTCGCTACTGACTCGGCAACCCCTACGATCGACTCGTCCTCCGCCTCCATGATGCCGAACTCCATGAGCAGATCCTCCAACTCGTCCATCTCCAGGGGAGTCGGCACCACGAGCATTTTGTTGTCGAGAATCTTCTTGGCTAATGTCCGATACTCATTCGCCTGCGGATGCTCGGGAGAGTACTCGATGACGGTCATCCGCCGCAGTTCGGCCCGTTGCACCTGATTGTCGCGGGGAACGAAGTGGATCATCTGAGTGCCCAGTTTCTTTGCCAACGCATCGATCAGTTCGTACTCCTTGTCGGTCTTGCGGGCGTTGCAGATGAGGCCGGCCAGCCGAACCTTGCCGGAGGAGGCGTACTTGAGGATACCCTTGGCAATGTTGTTGGCTGCATACATGGCCATCATCTCGCCGGAGCAGACGATGTAAATCTCTTCGGCCTTGTTCTCCCGGATCGGCATGGCGAATCCGCCGCAGACGACATCGCCGAGGACGTCGTAGAAGACGAAATCCAGGTCAGGGGTATAGGCGCCGTTCTCCTCCAGAAAGTTGATGGCGGTGATGACGCCTCGACCGGCGCACCCCACACCCGGCTCCGGGCCACCGGACTCGACACATTTCACATCGCCGTAACCGACCTTCAGAATATCGTCCAACTCCAGGTCCTCTACCGTACCCAGTTCCCGCACCTTGTCCATAACCGTGGCCTGGGCCTTGGCATGGAGGATGAGGCGAGTGGAGTCCGCCTTGGGGTCGCAGCCGACGATCATCACCTTCTTGCCCAGCGAAGCGAGCCCCGCCACCGTGTTCTGGGTTGTCGTGGACTTGCCGATGCCACCCTTGCCGTAAATCGCGATTTGTCTCATGATGTTTCTCCTTTCGCCCTAGGTCTGAGCCTTTAATGGTTTGCGGGGCAACAAAAAAAGGCGCCCCAATGGTGATATTGGTGGCGCCCTTGCCTGCGTTCAGCAGCGAATACTCCGGCGTATTCTCGTTATTGATTTAAAACCGATAAAGCACTGACCGTGCCAAAAACCAACACAGTGTAATTACTGAACTTTGCTTCTCCCCCCTCGCAATGCACGCCTCTTTCCTGTTCACCTGCTCAAGGAATAACCATCGCACAAGCAAGGAATCCCCTCCGATGACAAGCCCTCGACTCCATGGCAATAGAGGCCAAGGGACCGGTATCATCCTGACGCTGCGGAGTGACGTATTCACTTCTTGCAGCTGCCTCCTTTTTTTGCGATAGTTGCCCAATTATTTTTCACCAATGCCCATTTTCCAGGCAAGGAGGAAACATGCCCAGGCGCGACGACGTCAAGAAGGTCCTCATAATCGGCTCTGGCCCCATCATCATCGGACAGGCCTGCGAGTTCGACTACTCCGGCACCCAGGCCTGCAAGGCCCTGCGCAAGCTGGGCTACCGGATCGTGCTGGTGAACTCCAACCCGGCCACCATCATGACCGACCCCGGCATGGCCGACGCCACCTATATCGAACCCCTCAATGTGGACACCCTGACCGAGATCATCCGCAAGGAGCGCCCCGACGCCCTCCTCCCCAACCTGGGTGGCCAGACGGGCCTCAACCTCTCGTCGGCCCTGGCCCAGGCCGGCGTGCTGGACCGGTACGGGGTGCGGGTCATCGGCGTGAATCTCGATGCCATCAAGCGGGGCGAGGACCGGGAGACCTTCAAGGAGACCATGACGCGGCTCGGCATCGAGACCGCCCGCAGCGAGATTGCCACAACCATGGAAGGGGCCCTGGACGTGGTGTCCCGCATCGGGTTGCCGGTGGTGATCCGCCCCGCCTACACCATGGGGGGGACCGGCGGCGGCTTCGCCTACAACATGGAGGAGTTCCGGACCATCGTTGCCCGGGGACTCGCCGCCAGCCCGGTGAGCCAGATCCTGGTGGAGGAATCGGTGCTGGGGTGGGAGGAGCTGGAACTGGAGGTGGTGCGGGACGCCAAAAACCAGAAGATCACCGTCTGTTTCATCGAGAACGTGGACGCCATGGGGGTCCACACCGGCGACTCATACTGCACGGCCCCGATGCTCACCATAACGCCGGGGCTTCAGGCCCGGCTTCAGGACTACGCCTACCGGATCGTCGACGCCATCGAGGTGATCGGCGGCACCAACGTCCAGTTCGCCCATGATCCGAAAACCGGGCGGGTGGTGGTCATCGAGATCAACCCCCGCACCTCCCGCTCCTCGGCCCTGGCCTCCAAGGCCACCGGTTTCCCCATCGCCATGGTGTCGTCGCTCCTGGCCGCGGGGCTTACCCTGGACGAGATCCCCTACTGGCGGGACGGCTCCCTTGAAAAGTACACCCCGAGCGGCGATTACGTGGTGGTGAAGTTCGCCCGCTGGGCCTTCGAGAAGTTCAAGGGGGTCGAGGACAAGCTCGGCACCCAGATGCGGGCCGTGGGCGAAGTAATGAGCATCGGCAAGAACTACAAGGAGGCGCTCCAGAAGGCGATCCGCTCCCTGGAGATCGGCCGGTACGGCCTCGGCTTTGCCCGGGACTTCAACGCCGCGCAGTTGCCGAGGCTTCTGGAGATGCTGGCCGAGCCCTCCAGCGAACGCCAGTTCATCCTCTACGAGGCCATCCGCAAGGGGGCCGACCTGGTGCAACTCCACCGGCTGACCCACATCAAGCACTGGTTCCTGCAGCAGATGAAGGAGCTGGTGGAACTGGAGGAGGAGATCCTCCGGCACCGTGGGAGCCTCCCCCCGGACGAACTGCTGCTCCGGGCCAAGCGGGACGGCTTTGCGGACCGCTACCTAGCGAAGCTTTTGGAGATCCCGGAAGCCCAAGTCCGCGAAAAGCGCCTCACCCTGGGGCTTACCGAGGCGTGGGAGGCGGTGCCGGTCAGCGGGGTGGAAAACGCCGCCTACTACTTCTCCACCTACAACGCGCCGGACACGGTGCCGGTCAGCGACCGGAAGAAGATCATGGTGCTGGGGGGCGGCCCCAACCGGATCGGCCAGGGGATCGAATTCGACTACTGCTGCGTCCACACCGCCTTAGCCCTGCGGGAGGCCGGTTACGAGACCATCATGGTCAACTGCAACCCGGAGACGGTCTCCACCGACTACGACACCTCTGACAAGCTCTACTTCGAGCCACTCACCGTGGAGGATGTCCTCTCCATCTACGCCAAGGAAAAGCCCGAAGGGGTGGTGGTCCAGTTCGGGGGGCAGACCCCCCTCAACATCGCCGCCGAACTGGAGGCGGCCGGAGTAACGATCCTCGGCACCACGCCGGAGACCATCGACCTGGCCGAAGACCGGCAGCGCTTCGCCAAGGTTATGCGTGACCTGGGAATCCCCCAGCCCGAATCGGGGATGGCCAGCACCCTGGATGAGCCCTGGCCGTTGCTGACCGCATCGGATACCCCCTCATGGTGCGCCCCTCCTATGTTCTGGGGGGGAGGGCCATGGAGGTGGTCCACGACGAGGAGATGCTCCGGGAGTACGTGGCCAAGGCGGTGGACGTTTCCCCGGAGCGCCCGATCCTCATCGACCGGTTCCTGGAGAACGCCATCGAGGCCGAGGCCGACGCCATCAGCGACGGGACCGACGCCTTCGTGCCGGCGGTCATGGAGCATATCGAGCTGGCAGGGGTGCATTCGGGGGACTCAGCCTGCGTCATCCCGCCGGTCAGCATCCCCCAAAAGCACATCGACACGATTGATGAGTACACCCGCCGGATCGCCGTGGCCATGGGGGTCGTGGGGCTCATGAACATCCAGTACGCCATCGCCGGCGACACCGTCTACATCCTGGAGGCGAACCCCCGGGCCAGCCGCACCGTCCCCCTGGTCTCTAAGGTCTGCAACATCCCCATGCCCCGCATCGCCGTGCAGGTTATGCTGGGGGCGAAATTGAAGGATATGGGGCTCGTCCGCCGCACCTTCCCCCACTTCGGGGTCAAGGAGGCGGTCTTCCCCTTCCCCATGTTCCCGGAGGTGGACCCGGTGCTCGGCCCGGAGATGCGCTCCACCGGCGAGGTGCTCGGACTTGCGGGGAACTACGGTCTCGCCTTCTATAAGGCCCAGGAGGGAGCCAACGCCCAGCTCCCCCTCTCAGGTTCGGTCCTCTTCACCATCGCCGACTGGGACAAGGAGGGTGCCCTGGTGGCGGCCCGCCGCTTCGCGGAACTGGGCTTTACCATCCGGGCCACTGAGGGGACCTGCCGCTTCCTGGCCGGCCACGGCATCGCCGCCACCCCGGTCACCAAGCTCCACGAGGGGCGCCCCAACCTTGTGGACGCCATCAAAAACCGGGAAATCCAGCTGGTGGTCAATACTCCTGCCGGCAAGCAGAGCGCCCATGACGACTCCTATATCCGCAAGGCCGCCATTGCCAACAAGATTCCCCACATAACCACCGTGGCGGCAGCAGTGGCCGCCGCCGAGGGGATAGCTGCCCGCCACAACGGCAAAGAGCCGGTCATGAGCCTGCAGGAGTACCACGCGGGCATCCTCTGAGGGGAACCGCTGCCCTTCAATTCCGCCACACAATAGTCGTACGAAAGGGGCGCCCCCCCCCCACGCGGGAGGCGCCCCTTTTTTATTCCGTAAGCAAAATCGCCTCGGCGATCTGACGCATGCTCTTGCGCTTATCCATGGCCAGCTTCTGCATCCTGCGAAACGCCTCGGGCTCCGAAAGCCCCTGACTCCTCATCAGGACCCCCTTGGCTTTCTCGATGACCTTGCGGCTCTCCAGGGTCTCCCTCAGATCCTCCACTTCCTCCTTGAGAGTTTCCACCTCGTCGGCATGGGCACAGGCAAGTTCAATGGCGGGCCAGAGGTCCTGCTCCCGGAAAGGCTTGGCCAGAAAGCCCCCGATGCCGCTCTCCTTGGCCCGCCTGACCGTATCAGGGTCACAACAGGCCGTCAGGAGGATAATCGGGATCTTCAGCCGCTGCCGGATTTCCCGGGCCGCCGTGATCCCGTCCTTCTTGGGCATCGAGACATCGAGGATAATGATGTCGGGCATGGTGGCCAGCGCCGTCGCAACAGCCTGCTCCCCGTCCCCGCACTCCCGGATTTCATCAAAGCCCAACTCCTTGAGCTTATTTTTTAGGCTCATCCTGATAATCGGCTCATCATCGCACATAAGAACACTTCTCAATGAAATCACCACCTTATTGATGTTTTTACCTGCAATCTCCTCCATACCCCTTGGCTTTCAGCATAAACCGTTCCAAGGGAGGGGCTGGCGTTCCCCTCCACCATCCTTTACAATGCCCACCACGGTGCCACAATAGATGCTGACGCGCCCGCGGGCGCCACACCGCTCCGGAGGATCATCCATGAAGAAGAAGGTAGCCCTGATCGCCATCCTGCTTCTGGCCGTCGCGGCCATTGCCTGGTTCGTCACCCGCCGCACGGGGAACGACGGCAGCACCGTTGCCGTTTCAGGAACCATTGAATTGACCGAGGTGGAGGTGAGCTTCAAGATTCCTGGGCGGGTACGGGAGCGGCTCGTTGACGAGGGTGAGCTGGTGAAGGCGGGGCAGGTGGTGGCACGGCTTGACGATGATGACCTTCGCCTGGAAGTGGCCCAGCGGGAGCGTGACACGGAAGCCATGGCAGCGAATCTGCGGGAACTGGAGACCGGTTTCCGGAAGGAGGACATCGCCCGGGCCGACGCCGCCGTGAACAGGGTCAAGGCCGAGACAGATCGTCTCAAGGCCGATTTTGCCCGGCAGGAGGCCCTGTTCCGGCGTGAGGTCATCTCCCGCCGCGACTACGATGCCGCCAAGGCCGCCCACGAGTCGTCCCAGGCTGCCCTCCGCGAGGCCGTGGCCCAGCAGGAGCTCATGCACCGGGGCCCACGGAAGGAACAGATCGACGCGGCCCGGGCCCGCTTCGGCCAGGCTCGGGAGGCGCTGGAGCTTGCCCGCACCCGCCTCGGCTACACCACCCTCGCCGCCCCCATGGCGGGGCTCGTCCTGGCAAAGCACGTGGAGCCGGGGGAACAGGTGGCCGCTGGCACCCCCATCATCAGCGTGGGTGACATGCCTAACACCTGGATGCGGGCCTACATCGCCGAGACCGATCTGGGGCGGGTGAAGGTGGGGCAGAAGGCCCGGGTGAGGAGCGACACCTGGCCCGATCGCCGCTACGAGGGGACCGTCACCTTCATCTCACCGGAGGCGGAATTCACCCCCAAGAGCGTGCAGACGGAAAAGGAGCGGGTGAAGCTCGTCTACCGGATCAAGATAACCATCCCGAACCCCGCCATGGAACTGAAGCCGGGGATGCCGGTGGATGCTGAAATCGGTACCGGCGACCAGGGACCGGGGACTGGGAAATAACCTCTTGCCATGGACGCCATCACCACCGACAACCTCACCAAACGCTTCGGCAACCTGACCGCCGTGGACGGACTCACCCTCTCCGTGGCCCGGGGGGAGCTCTTCGGCCTCGTGGGCTCCGACGGTGCCGGCAAGACCACCACCATGCGGATGCTGGCCGGCATCATGGACCCAACGGAGGGGTCGGCCCGGGTCATGGGGCACCACACGGTGCGGGAAGCTGAGCCCCTCAAGGAGGAACTCGGCTACATGAGCCAGCGGTTCGGCCTCTACCCGGACCTGACCGTGCTGGAAAACCTCCACTTCTACGCTGACATCTACGGACTCCCCCGGCGGGGGCGCGACGAGAAGATCGGCCGTCTCCTCTCCTTCAGCAACCTGACCCCCTTCGGAAAGAGGCTGGCCGGCAACCTCTCCGGCGGTATGAAGCAGAAACTGGGGCTTGCCTGCGCCCTCATCCATACCCCCAAGGTTCTCTTTCTGGACGAACCCACCAACGGGGTCGACCCGGTCTCCCGCCGGGACTTCTGGCGCATCCTCTACCAGCTCCTGCGGGAAGGGGTGACGGTTTTCGTGGCCACCGCCTACCTGGACGAGGCGGACCGCTGCAACCGCGTGGGGCTCATCCACCGGGGGCGGCTTCTGGCCTGCGACACCCCCGACAACCTCCGGGGGCTCATGGACGGCACCATCCTCGACGTGCTGACCCCTGACCCGAGACGAGCCGCCCTGCTCCTGAGGGAGCGCCTGGAGGGCGAATCCGTGGGAATCTTCGGCGACCGGCTCCACGTGGTCACGCGGGATGCGGAGGAGGCAGGCCCTGCCATCAAGGCGATCATGGAGGGGGCAGGGGTGACGGTCCAGAGCATCCGCCCCATCGAGCCGAGTCTTGAGGATGTGCTGGTATCGGTGCTTTCCGGGGAGGCAACCCAATGAGCGACCTGGCGGTCACCCTCCGCGACCTGGAAAAGCGTTTCGGCGATTTCGTGGCCGTGAACCGGGTGAGCCTCGACGTGAAACGGGGCGAGATCTTCGGCTTCCTGGGCCCCAACGGCGCAGGAAAATCCACCACCATCCGGATGCTCTGCGGCATTCTCCAGCCCACTGCGGGGAGCGGCACCGTAGCCGGTTTCGACATCGTCCGGCAACCCGAGGAGATCAAGAAGAACATCGGCTACATGAGCCAGAAGTTCTCCCTCTACGAAGACCTGACCGTGGAGGAAAACATCGATTTCTACAGCGGCATCTACCGGATTCCCGACGCCAATAAGAAGGAACGCAAGGAGTGGGTCATCCGGATGGCGGGGCTGACAGAGCACCGCGCCTCCAAAACCGCAATCCTCTCCGGCGGCTGGAAGCAGCGGCTGGCCTTGGGATGCGCCGTTCTCCACGAGCCCCCCATCATCTTCCTGGACGAGCCCACCTCCGGCGTGGACCCCATCAGCCGCCGCAACTTCTGGGACCTGATCTACCACCTGGCCGGCGGGGGGGTCACCGTCTTCGTCACCACCCACTACATGGACGAGGCCGAATACTGCGACCGCCTGGCCCTCATCTACCGGGGGGAACTCATCGCCCTGGGAACCCCGGCGGAGCTGAAGACCCGCTTCATGGAGGAGGAGATCGTGGAGGTGCGTTGCAGTCAGCCCCAGGATGCCATGGAGACCATCGAGGCCATCCCCGGCATGGGACACGCCGCCCTCTTCGGACGGACGCTCCATGTTGTTGCCCAACGGGCCGACGAGGCGATCCCGGCCATCCAGGAGTCGCTTACCGTCGGAGGCTTCACCGTGGACGGCATCGAGCGGATCGTCCCCTCCCTGGAGGATGTCTTCGTCTCCCTCATCGAGGCCAGGGACCGGGAGACCGCGCCCCAACGGGAGTTCAGGCGATGAAGCTCCAGCGCGTGGCGGCCGTGGCCCGCAAGGAATTCATCCACGTCTTTCGGGACCCCCGGAGCCTCGGCATGGGGATCGCGATTCCGATGCTGCTGCTCTTTCTCTTCGGCTACGCCCTCACCCTGGACGTGGACCGGGTGCCGCTCATGGTCTGGGACCAGAGCGCCACCCCCGAGAGCCGGGACTTCATCAGCCGCTTCGCCGGTTCCCGTTACTTCACCCTGGCTGGGAGCGTCGGCACGTACCGGGAAATCGAGATTGCCATCGACCGGCGCGACGTCCTCATGGCCCTGGTGATCCCCACCGATTTCGCCCGCAAGGTCCGGACGGGGATGCCGGCGCCGGTGCAACTGATCCTGGACGGGAGCGACTCAAACACTGCCACCATCGCCTTGGGGTATGCCGAGGCCGTGACCTCTGCCTGGGCCCGGGAGGTGGTCCTTGAGCAGACCCGACGCTTCGGGCCTGTCCCCGCCGCCGGCAGCGTGGAGGTGCGCCCCCGGGTCTGGTTCAACACCGACATGGTCTCCCGCAACTACATCTTCCCGGGGCTCATCGCGGTCATCATGATGGTCATCGCCGCGCTACTCACCGCCCTCACCGTGGCCAGGGAGTGGGAAACCGGCACCATGGAGCAGCTCATCACCACCCCGCTCCGGGGGGCGGAGCTCATCGTCGGCAAACTCATCCCCTATTTCGCCATCGGCATACTCGACCTGGTCCTCTCGGTCCTGGTGGGGGAGTTCGTCTTTGACATCCCGCTGCGGGGGAGCCTCTGGCTCCTGTTCGCCATGTCGCTCATCTTTCTCACCTGCACACTCGCCTTCGGGCTCCTCATCAGCATCGTCACCAAGAACCAGCGACTCGCCTCCCAGATCGCCATGGTGACCACCATGCTACCGGCCTTCCTCCTCTCCGGCTTCATCTTTCCCATCGAGAACATGCCTCCCCCCATCCAGGCAGTGACCCACATCATTACGGCCCGCTACTTTGTCACCATCCTGCGGGATATCTATCTGAAGGGAGTGGGGCTCGGCGTGCTGGCACCGGAGGCGGCGTTCCTGGCGGTCTTCGGAGTGGTTGTTCTGGCCCTGGCAGTAAAAAAATTCCGGAAGAAAGTGGAGTGAGGCGATGCTGGAGCGGCTCAGAAGCATGCTGGTAAAAGAAATCATCCAGGCCCTTCGGGATCCCCGGATGCGCTTCATTCTCTTCATAATCCCCGCCATTCAGACGGTGATCTTCGGCTATGCGGTGAACACCGACGTGCGGAACGTGACGACCGCTGTCTACGACCTGGACAACTCCCCCGAAAGCCGGGACCTGGTCGCTCGGTTCCAGCGATCGGGGTACTTCCTCATCACCCAGCGGATAGACCGTGAAAGCCGCGTGCGGGATCTCATGGACCGGGGGGAGGCGAAGGCAATCCTCCGGATAAACCGGGGCTTCGGCGCTGACCTGGGGGGAGGACGCACGGCTCTGCTCCAGATCATCCTGGATGGCAGCGACAGCAATACCGCCGGCATCGTCCTGAACTATGCATCGCGGATCACCGCCAGCCTTAACGACGAACTGCGGGGAGCTCAACTCCCCCGAAGTGCAGGAGCACGTGTCCTCGCGGGCGGCGTCCAACTCCAAAGCCGCGCCTGGTTCAACGAGAACCTGGAGAGCAGCAACTACTTCGTACCGGCGGTCATTGCCAATATCGTCCTCATCATCACCATGCTCCTCTCCGGCATGGCCGTGGTGCGCGAGAAGGAGATCGGCACCATGGAGCAGATGATCGTCACCCCCATCTCCAGAAGTGAATTCATTCTCGGCAAGACCATCCCCTTCGTCCTCATCGGCTTCATCGATGTGGCAGTCATTACTGCGGTGTCGAAATTCTGGTTCCAGGTTCCCATCCGGGGAAGCCTGCCCCTCCTTTTCGGCTCAACCGCCCTCTTTCTCATGAGCACTCTCGGCTTCGGGCTCTTCATCTCCACTATCAGCACCACCCAGCAACAGGCCATGATGAGCTCGTTCTTTTTCATCTTCCCCGCCATGCTCCTCTCGGGGTTCGCCTTTCCCATCGAGAACATGCCACGGGTGGTCCAGTACTTCACCTATCTGAACCCGCTTCGCTACTATCTGGTCATCATTCGGGGGATTTTTCTGAAAGGGGTGGGGGTCGATATCCTATGGCCTCAGATGGCGGGTCTGCTGGTGCTGGGGAGTGTCATTCTGGGGTTTGCAGTGAAACGGTTCCGGAAGACCCTGGCGTAGGAAGGTGGCAAGAAGGTTATAGGGGAGAGGGGAAATTATAGACGTCTTGGCTTGGGCCGGAAAACAGCATGATCACGAAAGCTCACGTTTGAAATCCACAACTGAACTGCCCCAAAAGCAAAAGAGGCAAGGTTACCCTTGCCTCTTTTGCTTACACTTTGAACATCCGACAACTTAGTCTGCTTTGCCTTCACACTCATCGACCGCATCCTTAACAGCGGACTGAGGAGCGTTTTCCTCGGCAACTACTGGTTCGTCAGCAGGGGAGGTGAGAACGGCAGCTTGCTCGACAGCAGGTGCTGTTGCAACGATAGTTGCCTTGGCCGGTTTGGCCTTCTTTTCTTTTTTGTTCACCTGCTCCTCAACGAGCTCTATGACAGACAGTGGAGCATTGTCGCCCGGACGGATGCCAAGCTTGATGATACGCGTATATCCGCCATCACGCTCCTTGTAGCGGGGGGCTATGGTCGAGAAAAGCTTGGTAACGACTTTCTTGTCCCGGATATAGGAGGCAGCCTGACGCTGTGCATGCAAATCACCTCTTTTGCCCAATGTAATCATTTTTTCAGCGATGGAACGGAGCTCTTTTGCCTTCGCATCAGTGGTAGTGATCCGCTCATGCTCCAGAAACGAGGTCACCATGTTACGAAACATCGCTATCCGGTGGCTCGTGGTTCTTCCAAGTCTTCTCCCTGCCTTATTGTGACGCATAACCTATAATCCTTTCTTCAGGAAACCTAGCAATTATTCTTCGTCCTTCCGCTCCCCACGGATCCTACGCATAACCTCAGGGTCAGGGAAGCCATCAAGCTTCATCCCAAGAGTAAGTCCCATATCTGCAAGAATATCCTTAATCTCGTTCAGGGATTTGCGCCCGAAGTTTTGTGTCTTGAGCATCTCAGCCTCGGAACGCGAAACAAGTTCGCCAATCATCTTGATACCGGCATTTTTGAGGCAGTTTGCCGAGCGTACGGAGAGTTCAAGCTCGTCTACGGAGCGATAAAGGTTCTCATTAACCCGTTCACGCTCCTCCTCGGTTTCCGCTTCCTCAGCAGGTTCGGCTTCTTCATCGAAGTTGATAAAAATGCTCAGTTGCTCCTTAAGAATCTTTGCAGCAAACGCAACCGCATCTTCCGGAACAACACTACCGTTCGTCCAGACTTCAAGAGTCAGCTTGTCATAGTCGGTCATTTGACCTACACGAGCATTTGAGACAGTGAAATTCACTTTTTTGATGGGAGAGAATATGGCATCGATCGGCATCGTTCCAACCGGAGCTTTTTCGTCACGGTTACGGTCCGAAGGCACATACCCCTTGCCCAGCTTTACCACCATCTCCATCTCCAGATTGGCATCCTTTGAACAGGTAGCAATATGGTGGTCTGGGTTCAGAATTTCAACATTTGCATCGGTGACAATATCGCCTGCCTTAACAATCCCGTCACCTTTGTGAATAATACGTACTGTGCGGGCCTCATTTCCGTGCATCTTGAGGCTGACACCTTTGAGATTGAGTATGATATTCGTAACATCCTCAGTCACACCGGGGATGGATGAAAACTCGTGGAGCACTCCCTTGATTTTCACGGAAGTAATCGCGGCGCCCTGAAGTGATGAAAGTAGCACTCTTCTCAGCGAGTTTCCGAGTGTCGTTCCGAATCCACGTTCGAAGGGCTCAGCAAAAAATTTTCCGTATGTATTGGTAAGCGATTCACTCTCAACCTGAAGCTTCTTGGGGCTGATCAGGTCACGCCAGTTTCTGTACATGCATATCCTCCCTGTTACGGGTCTGTTCGCTTGTTACTTGGAGTAAAGCTCGACGATCAGTTGCTCCTGAATCGGCATTGCAATGTCCTCGCGAGCGGGGAGCAGTTTTACAACGCCTTTGTAGCCTTCTTTGTCAAGCTCAAGCCACTGAGGGGTCCCACGGCGAACGACCGCATCAAGGGATTCATTGATGCAGGCAATCTTGCGGCTCTTTTCTTTCAGCACAACCACATCACCAGCCTTGAGTTGGATAGAGGGAATATTCGCTTTTTTCCCATTAAGGGTGAAGTGATTGTGGCGGACCAGAATCCTTGCCTCTGTACGAGAGGAAGCAAAACCGAGGCGATATACAACATTATCAAGGCGCCGTTCAAGGAGTGAAAGCAGGTTCTCACCCGTAACGCCCCGCATCCGGTCAGCCTCTTCAAAGTAACTGCGGAACTGCTTCTCAAGTACGCCGTAAATCCGGCGAACCTTCTGCTTCTCCCGAAGCTGAATTCCGTAGTTGGAAACCTTCGGCCTACCCTGACCATGCTGGCCGGGAGGATAATTCCTACGCTTTATGGCACACTTGTCAGTGTAACAACGCTCACCCTTGAGAAACAACTCCATGTTTTCCCGCCTGCAGAGCCTGCAGGAAGGACCTGTATATCTAGCCAACGTTGACCTCCTTTACGTAAAACGTACTCGACGTGCTGTTTTATTAGACCCTTCTGCGCTTCGGCGGACGGCAGCCGTTATGGGGAATCGGCGTGACGTCACGGATGAAGTTGACATGAAAACCAGCAGCCTGAAGAGCACGCAAAGCAGACTCACGACCAGATCCAGGGCCTTTCACATACACTTCAACACTACGCATGCCATGATCCTGAGCCTTTTTCGCGCAGTCCTCTGCTGCAACCTGAGCAGCGAACGGCGTACTCTTACGAGAGCCCTTAAAGCCTTTGCCACCAGCAGAAGACCAAGCAACCACATTACCAACAGGATCAGTTATGGTGATGATAGTATTATTGAACGTAGCCTGAATGTGGGCCACTCCATTGGGAATATTCTTTTTTTCCTTCTTCTTCTTGACAACTTTTTTAGCCGGGCTTGCCATTATTCCTCCAGACTCCTATGGTCTATTTCTTCTTACCTGCAACCGTTCTGGCAGGACCTTTGCGCGTACGTGCATTGGTCTTCGTTCTCTGTCCGCGAACGGGAAGCCCCTTCCGATGACGGAGTCCACGGTAGCACCCGAGGTCCATGAGCCGTTTAATGTTCATGGACACATCGCGGCGAAGGTCACCCTCTACCTTGATATTCTTATCGATAAACTCCCTGATCTTGGCTACTTCAGCCTCAGTCAGGCTGTCAGTTCTCGTATCTACGCTGACACCTGATTCCGCCAGGATCTTTTGTGCTGTTGCACGCCCGATCCCGTAGATATAAGTGAGCGCGATTTCTATCCGCTTGTTTCTTGGTAGGTCAATGCCTGCGATGCGTGCCAATGCGCGGTCCTCCTCTGTAGTCTCTTAGCCTTGTCTCTGGGTATGCTTGGGCGTTTCGCAAATTACACGAACAATTCCCTTGCGCTTAATTATCTTGCATTTGTCACAAATTTTTTTTACTGACGCCCTTACTTTCATCGTTAATCCTTTCGATGCCTCGAATGCGACTAGAGTTTACTGAGTATTTCCGGACCATACTCCGTGATAGCAACAGTATGTTCAAAATGAGCTGACAGGCCACCATCACAAGTGACGGCCGTCCAGCCATCATCCAACACCTTTACCTGATAACTCCGCTCATTGATCATAGGCTCAATAGCGAGAACCATTCCCGGTTTCAACCTGACCCCCCGGCCAGGCTCGCCAAAATTCGGAACCTGCGGACTTTCGTGAAGCTTCTTTCCGATCCCGTGCCCCACGAAATCCCTGACGACCGAAAATCCGTGGCGTTCCACGTAGCTCTGAACTGCATGCGAAATATCTGACAGCCTATTGCCGGGAACTGCTGCCTCAATTGCACAATGGAGAGACTCTTCAGTCACCTTGACAAGGCGCTCCGCCTGGGCAGTAACCTTCGAAACGGGCACTGTTATAGCGGCATCAGCGTAATATCCGTTGTAAACAACACCGAAATCGAGGCTGACTATGTCCCCCTCGACTAATTCACGCTTACTTGGCATGCCATGAACAACCTGCTCATTAAGAGAGCAGCAAAGAGCATACGGGAACCCCCCATACCCCTTGAATGCAGCCACCGCTTTACGCTTTCGCGCTTCCAACTCTGCAAGCCTGTCAAGAAATAAAGTGGTAACGCCAGCCCGTACCTCAGACCTCAAAATATCGAGAATCTCCGCCACAATCTGTCCAGCGGAACGCATTCTTTCAATTTCCTGGGGTGACTTTAGAACAATCACCCTACCTACTCGCCACAATGATCTGAATTGATTGAGAAACGGATTCTATTGAGCCAAGAGCATCGACCTTCCTCAGCAGTGATGCACGCTCATAATACAACTTAAGGGGAACAGTCTGCTCCTCATAAACGTCAAGACGACGGCGGATTGTCTCCACTTTATCATCATCTCTCTGATAAAGCTCTCCGCCACAACTATCGCAGCGCCCTTCAACGGATGGCCGATCATACTGAACATGAAAACCACGACCACACGCCCTACACATACGCCGCCCCGTCAGACGATCAACCAACACCGCATAGTCCACTTCAAACGATATAACATGGGCAATCGACCGACCAGCCCCCCGCAACATGCCACCCAGCGCATCAGCCTGGGCCACAGTCCGCGGGAATCCGTCAAGAATAAAACCAGCGGCACAATCGTCTGCCGCAAGCCGCTCGTTAACAATACCCACAACAACTTCATCAGGAACAAGCGAACCGGCATCCATATAGGACTTAGCCTTGATCCCTAACGAGGTCTGATTCGCAACGGCCGACCGCAGGATATCGCCGGTCGAAATCTGCGGAATACCATACTTACGGACAAGAAGGTTAGCCTGCGTCCCCTTACCTGCGCCAGGAGGACCAAGAAAAATCAAATTAATCGCATTTTCATTTCCAGACACTACTTCCTCCCCCTAACCCTTACCCCCTTCATAAACCCTTCATAACTCCGGGTTATCAGATGGGACTCAATCTGAGCAGCGGTATCCATCCCCACACCCACCGCGATAAGGAGCGCCGTTCCTCCGAAGTAAAACGGCAAATTGAATTTTCCTATAAGAATAGAAGGAAGAACGCAAACAGCTGAAATATAAATCGCACCTGCAAACGTCAACTTCGTAAGCACTCGATCCAAATACTCGGAAGTTTCCTTACCGGGGCGAATGCCCGGTATATAACCACCGTGCTTCTTAACGTTATCTGCCACATCTACGGGGTTAAAAGAAACAGCCGTGTAGAAGTAACAGAAGAATACGATAAAAGCAACATAAAATATGTCATATACCCAGTTGCCGGGCGTCAGACTCTTTGCAGCGGATTGGACCCAGGGAATATTAATGAAGTTTGCCACTGTTGCAGGAAACATAATTATCGAAGAAGCAAAGATCGGCGGTATCACACCCGCCATATTAACCTTGAGAGGAAGGTGGGACGTCTGACCACCGTACGTCTTCAGCCCTACGACACGTTTAGCATAGTGTATTGGCAATCGGCGCTGGCCGCGCTCAACAAAAACGATCGCAGCGATAACCAAGAACATGAGAACAAGTATAAACAAGATTACAAAGAGAGAAATTTGACCTGTCTTGAGCAGCCGCACCGAGTTACCCAGCGCCACCGGAATCCTTGCAACAATACCGGCAAAAATGATCAAGGAGATACCGTTACCAATGCCCTTCTCCGACATCTGCTCACCAAGCCACATAATGAAGGCTGTGCCAGCGGTCAGAGTAATAACGGTCATAAATCTAAATCCCCAGCCAGGACTCGGCACCACAAGCTCACCGGCTGGTCCACGCATGCTTTCGAGTCCGATACTAATGCCCAGAGCCTGAACAACGCTCAAAACGATAGTTCCATACCGCGTGTACTGAATAATCTTCTTGCGGCCAGATTCGCCTTCTTTTGAAAGTTTTTCGATGGCAGGGACAACTACCGTCAACAACTGAAAGATAATAGAGGACGAAATGTACGGCATGATGCCCAGAGCAAATACCGTAAGCTTCTCCAGAGCACCCCCCGAAAACATGTCGAAAAGCCCGAGGAGTGTACCACGGGCTTGTGCAAAGAAGTGTGCAAGTGCGGTGCTGTCGATCCCTGGAGTCGGAATATGGCACCCTACCCGGTAAACGGCGAGCATCCCTAATGAAAAAAGAACTCGCTTTTTAAGTTCCGGTATTCTGAAGATGTTTTGAAACGCCTCTATCAAAGCGTGATCTCCTCAATTTTACCGCCAACTGCTTCAATCTTCTCTTTTGCCTTTGCACTGTATTTGTGAACCTTGACAACGAGAGACTTGGTCACATCACCATCAGCAAGGACCTTGATCCCGTCCTTGACGCCACTTATCAACCCTGCGTTCAGAAGAGCCTCTGCATCCACAGTAGAGCCGCTTTCGAATACGTCCAATTGACCAATGTTGACGATGGCATAATCCTTACGCATAAGCGGAGTGAAGCCGCGCTTGGGAAGACGACGCTGCATCGGCATCTGCCCGCCCTCGAAACCGGCTTTTATGCTCCCACCGCTACGTGCCTTTTGACCTTTATGGCCTTTTGTTGCAGTTTTACCATGACCGGAACCAGTTCCACGGCCAATTCTTTTCCTATCTTTAGTCGCACCGATCGCCGGCTTGAGATTATTCAGTTCCATCACAGACACCTCTGAGTAGATTACTCTTCAACCTTGACCATATGGGAAACCTTGGCAATCATGCCAACGATTTCTGGAGTATTCTTCAAGACAACAGTCTTATTGAGCTTATTGAGCCCCATACCGTTCAGAACAGCTTTCTGTGCCGTGGTGGCTCCAATCTGACTCTTGATCAGTGTAATTTTCAGTCCGGCAGACATGCTTACCCTCCGTAAATGTGTCCTATTCAGCCATTCCGCGCCGCGCCATAATCTCTTCAGGGCTACGAAGTTGTTTCAGCCCGTCAAAAGCAGCCTTCACGACGTTGTGCGGATTGTTTGAGCCAAGGCACTTGGAGAGAACATTGTGAAGTCCCGCTGATTCGAAAACAGCACGGGCTGCGCCACCGGCAATAACACCAGTACCTGCGGAAGCCGGTTTGATAAGCACACGACCCGCACCAAAGTGTCCTAGAACTTCATAGGGGATCGTCTGGCCTTCGACAATCGGAACCTTGATAAGATTTTTCTTTGCCTGTTCCACGCCCTTGCGGATGGCTTCAGGGACTTCATTAGCCTTACCCAAACCATAGCCTACAAAACCGCTTCCGTCGCCAACAACAACAAGCGCCGAAAAGCTGAACCGCCTACCACCTTTAACAACTTTCGCGACCCGACTGATATGGACAACTTTGTCAGTAAGGTTCAATTCATTTGGATTGATCTTCTGCAAGTTCACGCCTCCTTGTTGTTCCTTCTAGAAGGACAAACCGTTCTCACGAGCCGAATCAGCAAGGGCTTTGACCCTTCCATGATACAGAAACCCGTTACGGTCGAATACAACGGAAGTAATATTCTTTTCCAGAGCCTTCTTTGCGATCATGGCGCCGACACATTTCGCGGCCTCGACGTTGCCAGTGTACTTGAGGGCATCGCTTTCATCTTGTACAGTTGATGCAGATACGAGTGTTACGCCCGTTGCATCATCAATTATCTGTGCATAGATGTGACGGGCACTCTTATATACATTCAACCTTGGCCGGTCAGTCGTACCACAAATTTTCTTCCTCACCCGCGTCTTCCGCTTGAGGTGAGCCACTTTCTTCTGAGCGAGAGGACTCACGTTACTTCTCCTTAAGGCTATTTTTTGCCGGTCTTGCCGGCCTTTCTCAGAATTCTCTCGTCGGCATACTTTACACCCTTACCCTTATAGGGTTCGGGACCGCGGAAAGAACGAATCTTGGCTGCAGTCTGGCCAACGAGCTCTTTATCAATCCCTCTGACAAAGACCTTGGTCATTTTATCCACCTCAACCGTTATGCCTTTAGGAAGAGGAAAATTAATCGGATGAGAGTACCCAAGGCTAAGGCTAAGAACATCGCCCTTTGCTTCTGCTCTATAGCCAACGCCGTTTATCTCAAGTATTTTTTCAAACCCTTTAGTGACACCAACGACCATGTTATTGATCAGCGTTCTTGTCAAACCATGGGCGGAACGTGACTTTATAGCATCATCGGCTCTATTAACACTGACACTCTTCTCCTCTATCTCGAGGGCGATGTCGCTCATAATCTCGCGTGAAAGCGAACCTTTCGGCCCCTCGACCTTCAGAATAGGAGTTGCGAACGAAACCTTCACCCCGCTTGGTATCTCAATAGGACGTTTACCGATCCTGGACATGACTTGTATGCTCCTTGCCTTCTCTATTATTACCAGACAGTACAGATAACTTCACCGCCGACGCCTGCCTCGCGAGCAACCTTGTCGGTGATGATACCCTTGGACGTTGACAGAATAGCGACCCCCATCCCACTCTTCACGCTAGGAATCTCATCACAACCAACGTACACCCTACTACCAGGTTTACTCACACGCTTTATCTCCCTGATAACAGGTTCTTTCTCATCAATAAATCTGAGATAAACACGCAAAACGCCTTGCTTGTTATCAGCGATCACCTTAAAATTCTTTATAAAACCTTCTGCCTTAAGGACATTCGCCAAGCTCACTTTCAAGTTAGAAGACGGAATATCCACCTTCTGGAGCTTTGCCATGCTGGCATTTCGTATCCTTGTGAGCATATCGGCAATAGGGTCAGTCATCGACATTGAGCGTACTCCTCTTTCTTAACGAGTTTACTGCGTTACCAGCTTGACTTGATTACTCCCGGAATCTGACCGGTTGTAGCCAGCTTTCTGAGGCAAATCCTGCACATATCGAATTTACGATAATAGGCACGGGGCCGTCCGCAGAGGGGGCAACGGTTATACTCACGGACCTTGAATTTGCTTCCCCGTTGTGCCTTTATGATCATCGATGTTTTAGCCACTGGCGTCCTCCAAATATATTAGTTCCTGAAAGGCATCCCAAGTTGCTTGAGCAGTGCCTTGCCTTCTTCATCGCTTCGTGCTGATGTTACTATGGTTATGTTGAGCCCTTTGATCTTGTCGATCTTATCGTATTCAATCTCAGGGAAAATAAGCTGTTCTTTGATGCCAAGGGAATAATTGCCACGACCGTCAAAACCCTTACCCGACACACCCTTAAAGTCTCGCACACGTGGGAGCGCTACATTTATGAGCCGATCAAGGAATTCAAACATCTTTTCACGGCGAAGCGTAACCATGCAGCCAATGGGCATCCCTTGACGCAGTTTAAAACTTGCGATAGATTTTTTTGCTTTTGTAATAACTGATTTCTGCCCAGTTATCATAGCGAGTTCTTCGACAGCTGAATCCAGGATCTTGACATTCTGAATTGCCTCTCCAAGGCCCATGTTAACAACTATCTTTTCAATCTTGGGAACCTGCATTATGTTCGAGTATCCAAAGTCCTTCGTCAACTGAGGGACGATCTCGTTCTTGTAAAGCTCATTCAGCCTGGCCATCTCTTCCTCCGTTCCTATTTATCAAACGAGTCGCCGCATTTGATACAAACACGAACTTTCTTGCCGTCCTCAAGCACGTTCATCTTCGAGCGAACCGGTTTCTTGCACTTGTCACAATAGAGCATAACATTTGAAACATGCAGTGGGTTCTCTTTCTCTACAATGCCACCTGGTTCATTCCCGCGAGCACGCATGTGTCGCTTAACCATGTTAAGCCCTTCAACAAGCACACCATCCTTCTTGGGAAGAATGCGGATTACTTTACCAATCTTGCTTTTATCTTTGCCGGCGATAACAGAAACGGTGTCGCCTTTTTTAACGTGAAATTTCTTGTCGAGCATGGAATATCTCCTCGAAATGTATTACAGAACCTCAGGTGCAAGAGACACAATTTTCATGAATTTCCGCGCCCTCAGTTCTCTTGCGACCGGACCGAAGATCCGAGTGCCGACAGGTTCACGCTGATTGTTAATAACCACAGCCGAATTATCGTCAAAACGGATGTACGAACCGTCAAGGCGTCCAACCTCTTTGGCGGTTCTAACAATTACCGCCTTGACGACATCACCCTTTTTCACTTTGGAATTCGGAATCGCTTCTCTTACAGAAGCAACAATAATATCACCAATTCCAGCATATTTTCTTTTGGATCCGCCAAGAACCTTTATACAAAATAGCTTTCTGGCTCCGGAATTATCCGCAACATCCAAAATGGTCTGCATCTGAATCATGGCTTACTCCCGATCACTCGAACCTATCGATTATCTGACGAACTCTCCAGCGCTTGTCCTTACTCAATGGACGAGTCTCAACGATTTGTACCCTATCGCCAGACTTGCAGCTGTTTTCTTCGTCATGAGCTTTGTATTTGACACTTCGCTTTATGTACTTGTTATAGACAGGATGTTTCACAAGATGTGAAACCTGCACTACAACAGTCTTATCCATTTTATCACTCACAACAATGCCGACTTGGGTCTTTCTGTTCCCGCGCTGACTCATAGCTTCTCTAGCCCCTTCTTTCGCTGAGGAAAGTATTTACCCTAGCGATATCTTTCTTAACAGCCGAGATTTTAGCTGTATTCTCGAGTCTTCCGGTATGAAGTTGGAACCTCAAATTAAATAACTCTTTAGTCAGTTCCGCATTCTTCGCCGTCAGTGCTTCGACCGACATATTTTTAAGGTCACTAGCTTTCATAACCTTCCTTCCTGGAAATGAATTTCGTCCCGACAGGAAGCTTGTTCGCAGCAAGGCGAAACGCCTCACGTGCAATTTCCTCGCTGACGCCCTCCATTTCGTAGAGCACTTTACCGGGCTTCACTACACAGACCCATGAATCGGGCGATCCTTTACCCTTCCCCATCCGTGTTTCAGCCGGCTTTGATGTGAGTGGTTTATCTGGAAACATACGAATCCAGATTTTTCCGCCCCTCTTGATATAACGCGTCATTGCAATACGAGCAGCCTCTATCTGACGGGAATCAACCCATCCACACTCCGTTGCCTGGAGACCGAAATCGCCGTACGACAGTGTAGCCCCGCGCATTGCTGCGCCCGTCATGCGCCCCTTCATTTGCTTTCTATACTTAACTCTTTTGGGCATCAACATTGGGAAAAACTCCTGTTTCTATTTTTGACCGGGGAGAACTTCACCTTTAAAGATTAGAACTTTTACGCCAATAATCCCATAGGTAGTCTTGGCTTCAGCAAAGCCGTAATCTATATCTGCCCGGAGCGTATGCAAGGGTACGCGCCCCTCTCTGTACCACTCAGTCCGGGACATTTCAGCTCCGCCAAGGCGACCGGAGCATGTAATCCTAATCCCCTTCGCACCGAACTTAAGCGCAGAAGTTACGCTTTTTTTCATTGCTCTGCGGAAAGCCACGCGCCGCTCTAGTTGGAGAGCTACGTTCTCCGACACCAGTTGAGCATCAAGCTCGGGCTTCCTGACTTCTTGTATATTGAGGTAGATCTCTTTGTCAGTAAGCTTGGCAAGCTCCTTCTTGAGAGTTTCCACCTCGGCGCCCTTCTTACCGATTATAAGCCCAGGCCGAGCAGTAAAGATATTGATCTTTGCCTTACTGGCAGCGCGCTCAATCTCGATCTTGGAAACACCCGAGTTAAAAAGACGCTTTTTCAGGAAATTCCTCAGTTTGATATCTTCATGAAGCAGCTTCGCATAATCTGCTTCCGCATACCAACGCGAATCCCATGTTCTGATTACACCAAGCCTGAATCCAATTGGATTTACTTTCTGACCCAAGACATCACCTCCATTCCGATTACTTATCTGCCAGCACTACAGTTACATGGCTGGTAGGCTTTCTGATTTTGCTGGCACGCCCCATAGCACGAGGAGTAAACCTCTTGAGAACTGGTCCCGCGTCAACAAAAATCGTTTTCACGAATAGTCTATCAACGTCTGATGCACCCTTTTGCTCAGCATTAGCTACTGCTGACTGGAGAAGCTTCGACACCAGTTTTGCAGACGGCTGCGGAGAAAAACGAAGTATAGTGAGAGCATCCTGTATGCCCCTACCCCTCACCATATCCACAACCAGACGAGTTTTCCGCGGGGAAAGGCGGGCAAATGACAATTTAGCTCGTGCTTCCATTCTCTAGGCTCCTTTTACCGGTTACTTCTTCTTCAACTTGCTCTTCTTGTCTGCTGCATGGCCGTAAAATGTTCTCGTCGGAGCAAACTCACCAAGTTTGTGTCCAACCATATTTTCGGTCACGAAAACAGGAATAAATTTTTTCCCGTTGTGAACGGCAAAAGTCAGACCGATAAAATCCGGAGTGATCGTTGAACGACGCGACCAAGTCTTGAGAACTTTTTTGGAGCCGGTCCCTTCTGCAGCAACCTTTCTTGCCAAATGATCATCAACAAAAGGGCCTTTTTTGATCGAACGTGCCATGGTCTCTATCCTTTAACCAAGTGGTTATTATTTAGTACGCGGCTTCACGATAAACCGCGAAGATGTCTTATTTTTCCTGGTCTTATACCCTTTAGTCGGAATACCCCACGGTGTCACGGGGTGACGACCGCCCGAGGTCCGACCTTCACCACCGCCGTGAGGGTGATCGACAGGGTTCATGGCAACACCGCGAACCTTCGGTCTGCGGCCAAGCCAACGCGAGCGACCTGCCTTGCCAATCGTCACGTTTTCATGATCGATATTACCGACTTGACCAACAGTAGCCATACAATCAAGCAAAACCATCCGTACTTCGCCAGACGGAAGCTTCACCTGAGCATATTTCCCTTCCTTAGCCATGAGTTGCGCAAAGGTCCCAGCGCTCCGTGCCAGTTGACCACCTTTACCGATTTTAAGTTCGATATTATGGATAATGGTACCCAGCGGTATGGCACGAAGAGGAAGTGAGTTACCTGGCTTGATATCAGCACTGGTGCTGGCCAGCACCACATCGCCCACCTTAAGGTTCAATGGGGCCAGAATATAGCGCTTTTCTCCGTCAGAGTAATGCAGTAGAGCAATACGAGCGCTACGGTTGGGATCGTACTCGATGCTCGCAACCTTTGCCGGAATATCAATCTTGTTCCGACGAAAATCCACAAGCCTGTACTTTTTCTTATGACCACCACCTATATGCCGTGATGTTATCCGACCAAAGCTATTACGCCCCCCTGTCTTCTTCAATGTAAGAAGAAGGGATTTCTCCGGACTGGAGGTCGTGATCTCGTCAAACGCTGAACACGTCTGGTGCCGACGGCCTGCTGATGTTGGTTTGTAAGTCTTTATTGCCATGATGTGCTCACTCCACTGCCAAAGTGTTTATATCTCAAAGAAATCAACATTGTTTCCCTCTTTGAGGGTAACATAGGCTTTTTTCCAGTTCGAACGCTTGCCATAGTGACGACCAACACGCTTCAGCTTGCCAGCCACGTTGACAGTATTTACTTCTGAAACTTCAACCTTGAAGAGTTTCTCGACAGCATTCTTGATTTCTATCTTATTTGCGCTACGGTCAACCTCGAAAGAGATCACATTTTTTGCGTCTTTTTCAAGAGTGGTCTTTTCCGTTACAAGAGGCTTTTTTAATATGTCATAAATATTCATGACTGCAGTGCTCCTTCGATCTTCCGAACAGCTGACTGAGTGAGTATGACATTGTTAAACTTAACAATATCGAAAACATTAAGATGCTCAGCTTTAAGAACCTTAACGTCCTTCACGTTGCGTGCAGACAACTCAAGATTCGTATTTACCTCATCAATAATAACAAGGGTCTTCGTCACATCGAACGTTTTAAGAACGCCAACAAAACCCTTTGTCGAGATTGATGGCAGCGAAAAGCCATCTAGGACTGAAAGCTTATTCTCTTTGAAAAGCATGGAAAGAGCTGACCGAACCGCAGCCTTCCGGGCCTTTTTGTTCATCGAAAGTGCATAGGTCTTAGCTTGAGGACCAAAGGCAACACCGCCACCGACATAGTGCGGTGCACGTATGCAACCCTGGCGAGCCTGCCCGGTACCTTTCTGCTTGTAGGGCTTTTTGCCTCCACCAGAAACAGCCGCACGATTCTTTACGCCAACGGTCCCTGCGCGACGGTTTGCAAGCTGAACCTTAACCGCTTCATGAATGAGATATTCCCTGACGTCGCCGTTAAAGACAGCGTCACTGAGGTCCATCTCACCTACCTTGTTCTTATTGATATCGAAAACGTCGATTGTAGCCATAACTATCTCCGGTCCTGCAAGTCTAACGTGCTTTAACACTGTCTTTGAGAAGCAGAATACCATTCTTCGCGCCTGGTATTGCCCCTCTGATCAGCAGCAGATTGTCCGCTGTGTCAACACGGACAACTTGAAGACGTTGCACCGTAACACGCTCATTTCCGAGTTGGCCTGGCATTTTCTTATTTTTGAATACGCGCGACGGCCATGCAGAACTACCGATCGAACCGGGAGCCCGGTGGAAACAGGAACCATGGGATGAACGGCCTCCACGGAAGCCCCACCGTTTAATGACACCCTGGAAACCTTTACCAATGCTTGTTCCGGTCACATCGACATAATCACCCGGCGCAAAGATCTCAGCGGTAATAGAGTCGCCAATAGTATACCTATCGACATCCTCTACCCTGAACTCACGGATATAAGCAAAGACACCTTGGCCAGCGGACTTGCAGTGACCTACGAGCGCGCGCCCCGACTTGTCGGCATCCTTCGCGAGAAAACCTACCTGAATAGCGTTGTACCCGTCTGTCTCAATAGTCTTCTTTTGCAAGACGACACACGGCCCAGCCTCTACTACAGTAACTGGAATGCGCCTGCCATCATCAGCAAAGATCTGGGTCATACCCAGCTTTTTCGCAATCAATCCCTTCTTCATGGCAATATTCCTATCCTTACATTCGCATTAGAGCTTGATTTCAACATCTACGCCTGCAGAGAGATCAAGCTTCATGAGAGCGTCGACAGTCTGCTGTGTTGGATCAAGAATATCGATGAGACGTTTATGTGTCCGGATTTCGAACTGCTCTCGAGACTTCTTGTCCACGTGCGGTCCCCGCAGGACGCAATATTTGTTAATTATCGTCGGGAGAGGGATTGGTCCAGCAACCCGCGCACCTGTTCTTTTTGCAGTATCGACTATCTCACCCACTGATTGATCAAGAAGCCTGTGATCAAAAGCTTTAAGGCGGATTCTAATTTTTTGACTTGGCATTTCTTCCTCGTTCCTGCTTTATTCGATGATAGAGCTGACAACACCGGCGCCGACAGTACGGCCACCCTCACGGATAGCGAACCGCAGGCCTTCGTCCATGGCGATCGGGGTGATCAGGTTAACCGTTACGGCTACGTTGTCGCCGGGCATGACCATTTCGGTTCCTGCGGGAAGGTCTACTACGCCGGTCACGTCGGTGGTCCGAAAGTAGAACTGCGGACGGTAGCCGTTGAAGAACGGGGTGTGGCGCCCGCCTTCTTCTTTGGTCAGGATGTAGGCCTCGGCCTTGAACTTGGTGTGCGGGGTGATGCTCCCCGGCTTCGCCAGCACCTGGCCACGCTCGATGTCTTCACGCTTTACACCACGGAGCAGGGCACCGATGTTGTCGCCGGCACGCCCTTCGTCGAGGAGCTTGCGGAACATTTCTACACCGGTGACGGTGGTCTTGGTGGTCGTCTTGATTCCAACGATCTCGACTTCCTCGCCCACCTTGACAACGCCACGCTCAACCCGACCGGTAGCAACGGTACCGCGACCGGAGATGGAAAAGACGTCTTCGACGGGCATCAGGAACGGCTTGTCGATGGCGCGCTCAGGCTCGGGAATATAGGCGTCAACGGCGTCCATGAGCTTGACGATGGCTTCAGAGCCGAGCTCGTCCTTGTCGCCATTGAGGGCCTTGAGGGCGGAACCCTTGATGATGGGAATGTCGTCGCCCGGAAAATCATAGGAGGAGAGCAATTCGCGAATCTCCAGCTCGACGAGCTCAAGAAGCTCTTCGTCATCGACCATGTCAGCCTTGTTCAGGAACACGACGATGTAGGGAACCCCTACCTGACGAGCAAGCAGAATGTGCTCGCGAGTCTGGGGCATGGGGCCGTCGGCGGCGGAGACAACGAGAATCGCGCCGTCCATCTGAGCCGCACCGGTGATCATGTTCTTGACGTAGTCGGCGTGGCCGGGACAGTCAACGTGAGCATAGTGACGCTTTTCGGTTTCATACTCAACGTGCGAGGTGGCGATGGTGATACCACGCTCACGCTCCTCAGGGGCGTTGTCGATCTGATCAAAGCCCTTGAATTCGGCCTGGCCGCGCTCGGCCAGAACCCGCGTGATGGCGGCGGTCAGCGTGGTCTTGCCATGGTCAACGTGACCAATCGTCCCTATGTTGACGTGCGGTTTTGTTCTCTCGAATTTTGCCTTTGCCATGTAGGATTCCTCCCTCTATGGAAATAAATTACCCTTTTACTTTAGCGATTATTTCTTCAGACACCGATTTCGGAACCTGCTCGTAGTGATCAAACGTCATGGTGTAGGTAGCACGACCCTGCGTGGCAGAACGAAGATCAGTTGCATACCCAAACATCTGCGCCAGCGGAACCATGGAACTTACCACTTGGGCACCGGCACGACCTTCCATGCCCATAATCCTTCCGCGACGAGAGTTGAGATCACCGATGACATCGCCCATATATTCTTCAGGAACTACAACCTCGACCGACATGATCGGCTCAAGGAGTACCGGTGAAGCCTTTGCAGCAGCCTCCTTGAACGCCATCGAGCCAGCGATTTTGAAGGCCATTTCGGAAGAGTCTACCTCGTGGTATGAACCGTCGACCAAGGCAACCTTAAAGTCCACACAGGGGAACCCAGCGAGCACACCCGTGTCCATAGCCTCCTGAATCCCCTTATCAACAGCAGGGATATACTCGCGCGGCACAACGCCACCCTTAATGGCATCAACAAACTCGTATCCCTTGCCGGGCTCCTGCGGCTCCATCTCGATCCAGACATGGCCATACTGACCACGGCCACCGGACTGACGCACAAATTTACCTTCAACCTTGACCTTTTTGGTCACAGTTTCACGATAGGCAACTTGTGGCTTACCAACATTAGCCTCAACCTTGAACTCACGCATGAGACGGTCAACAATAATTTCAAGATGAAGCTCACCCATGCCAGAGATAATTGTCTGACCAGTTTCCTCATCGGTCCGAACACGGAACGAAGGGTCTTCACTGGCAAGCTTTTGAAGACTGATGCCAAGCTTCTCCTGATCGGCCTTGGTCTTCGGCTCAATAGCAATCGCAATAACCGGCTCAGGGAACTCTATGGACTCAAGAATTACGGGCGCGTCCTCAGGACAGAGAGTATCACCAGTTGTAGTGTACTTAAGACCTACAGCGGCAGCAATGTCACCAGCAAGAACTTCCTTTATCTCTTCACGCTTGTTTGCGTGCATCTTCAGAAGTCTACCGATACGCTCCTTTTTACCCTTTGTGGAGTTATATACGTACGAGCCAGAATTAAGGACCCCAGAATAAACCCTAATAAAGCAGAGCTGACCAACAAAAGGGTCAGTCATAATTTTGAAGGCCAACGCCGAGAACGGTTCACTGTCAGCAGCCCTACGCTCAATCTCGGCACCGGAATCGGCATCTATACCCTTTATGGACGGAATATCCACTGGAGACGGAAGATATTCAACAACCGAGTCAAGGAGATTCTGAACCCCTTTATTCTTGAATGAAGACCCACAAATCACAGGGCATATCTGAATTGCAATCGTCGCATTGCGAATGGCAGCCCTAACCTCATCCACAGTAAGCTCTTCGCCGCCCAGATACTTCTCCATCAAGGCATCATCATGGGAAGAGATTTCTTCAACCATCTTCTCATGATACTCTTGCGCAAGCTCCTGAAGATCAGCCGGAATCTCCTCCACATGAAACTTTGCACCAAGAGATTCCTCGTCCCAGACAATCGCCTTCATCTCCACAAGGTCAACCACGCCCTTAAAGGTATCTTCTGCACCAATCGGCAACTGAATTGGCACAGGGTTGGCCTTGAGGCGATCGCGGATCATGGAAACCCCACGAAAGAAGTCCGCCCCAACACGGTCCATCTTATTAACAAAAGCAATACGCGGAACACCATACTTATCAGCTTGCCGCCACACGGTCTCAGACTGGGGCTCAACACCACCAACCGAACAAAAGACAGCAACCGCACCGTCAAGCACGCGCAGCGAACGCTCAACCTCAATAGTAAAGTCAACGTGGCCAGGCGTATCAATAATGTTTATGCGATGATCGCCCCAGTTACAGGTCGTCGCAGCGGAAGTAATAGTAATTCCGCGCTCCTGCTCCTGCTCCATCCAGTCCATCGTGGCAGCGCCTTCATGCACCTCACCAATCTTGTGAGTTACGCCAGTATAATAAAGAATACGCTCAGTCGTCGTCGTCTTACCGGCGTCTATGTGCGCCATTATCCCAATATTTCGGGTTTTTTCCAATGGTACAAGTCGTGCCACAAAATCCTCCAGTTACCTATACTCACCCTATCTAAAACTACCAACGGTAGTGTGCAAATGCCCTGTTCGCCTCAGCCATCCGGTGCGTATCCTCACGCTTCTTAACTGCAGCACCACGATTGTTATAGGCATCAAGGATCTCACCAGCAAGCTTATCAGTAACCGTCTTCTCAGAACGGTCGTTGGCGTACTTAACAAGCCAACGCATCGCAAGCGAAACCCGACGATCAGCACGAACCTCAACAGGAACCTGATACGTGGAACCACCAACCCGTCGCGATTTAACCTCAAGAGTCGGCTTAATATTATCAAGACACTTCTTAAGAACCTTAACCGCCTCTTCACCTGTCTTCTGAGAGACCACCCCAAGCGCACCATAAAGCGCGCGCTCAGCCGTACTCTTTTTCCCGCCCACCATAATAACGTTTACAAGCTTCGCAACAACCCTGTCGTTAAACTTGGGGTCAGGAAGAATAACCCGTTTAGCTACTTCTCTTCTTCTCGGCATATCACCCTCTCACCAAAGTCGATTACTTGGGCCGCTTGGCGCCATACTTGGAACGAGCCTGCTTCCGATCCTTCACACCAACAGAATCCAGCGTACCACGAACAATGTGATACCGAACACCAGGAAGGTCCTTAACCCGACCACCCCGAATAAGCACTACAGAGTGCTCTTGAAGATTATGCCCAACCCCCGGAATATAAGAACTGACCTCAATTCCATTTGTCAGACGAACCCTTGCAACTTTCCTCAACGCAGAGTTCGGCTTCTTAGGGGTCGTAGTATAAACCCTGGTACAGACGCCACGCTTCTGAGGACAGCTCTTCAGCGCGGGGGAATTCGACTTTTCCTTCTTACTCTTCCTGCCGATGCGGATCAGCTGGTTAATCGTTGGCATACTCTGTTTCTCCCAATAACGGCTTCTCCAGGGGGTACTCGCCCTGCGGAAGCGACAAAGTTAGCAGCTACACAACACCTTGTCAAGATTTTTTTCATTACTTTCAATCTGACCGTGAGAGCTATTCCTCAATATCGTCAAGCATGTCATCTTCAGGGTAATCCTCCTCAACAGCGGGAGGCGCAACGGCAACGGGTTCCAACAGTTCTGCCTGCTCGGCGACGAGTTTGAGGTTCCGATAACGAGACAGACCTGTTCCAGCAGGAATAAGCCGTCCCATAATGACGTTTTCCTTGAGCCCGCGAAGCTGATCCACCTTTCCCTCGATGGCCGCCTGGGTCAGCACCTTTGTCGTCTCTTGGAAAGATGCAGCAGAGATGAATGATTCCGTCGAGAGCGATGCCTTGGTGATACCAAGAAGAAGCGGTTCGGCAATGGCGGGACGCCCCCCCTTTGCAATAACCCGTTCGTTCTCTTCCTCGAAGACCCAGCGCTCGAGTTGGTCATCAATGAGCAAGTTAGTATCCCCCACTTCCTTGATCCGAACCCTGCGGAGCATCTGGCGAACAATGGTCTCAATGTGCTTATCATTGATCTTGACGCCCTGGAGTCGGTAAACCTCCTGAACCTCGTCGACCAAGTACTTTGCGAGTTCCTTGATACCCAACACCCGAAGAATGTCGTGGGGGTTGGAGGACCCGTCCATGAGGGGTTCGCCTGCCCGTACGTAATCGTTCTCATGTACACTGATATGCTTGCCCTTGGGGATCAGATACTCTTTGGGCTCACCCAACTCCGGAGTAACAATGACCTTGCGCTTCCCCTTGGCATCCTTGCCGAAGGTGACGACACCGTCAATCTCGGTTATCACAGCGAAGTCCTTAGGCTTGCGAGCTTCGAAGAGCTCGGCAACCCGCGGGAGACCACCGGTGATATCTTTGGTCTTCGTCGTTTCACGCGGAATCTTCGCAATTACATCACCGGCATTGACGAACGAGTCTTCGGCCACGGAAATGTTGGCACCGACCGGCAGATAGTAGCGACCGATGGTGCTCCCGCCGGACGCGGATTCGGGATCCGATGCCTTTATGGCGATACGCGGCCGCTTGTCAGCATCCCTCGACTCAATGATAACCTTACGGGAAAGGCCGGTCACCTCGTCGAGTTGTTCCTCCATGGTTACCCCTTCAACAATGTCCCCGAACTTAACGCGTCCAGCGACCTCGGTGAGGATCGGCATGGTGTAAGGGTCCCACTCGGCGAGCGTTTCGCCTGGTTTCACAACCTGATCAGGGCCGAACTTGATCTTGGCGCCGTAGACAATGCCGTACTTTTCGCGCTCACGACCCGTTTCGTCGATGATGGCAACTTCGCCGTTGCGGTTCATGACGATATGGTGTCCCTCAATATTGACGACGCTGTTTATATTGATGAACTTAACCCGGCCTTCTGTCCGGGCTTCAAGCGAGGTCTGCTCTGCATGCCGCGATGCCGTACCACCGATATGGAAGGTACGCATGGTCAGCTGAGTACCCGGCTCGCCGATGGACTGGGCAGCGATGACGCCAACCGCTTCCCCCATATTGACGATATGTCCGCGGGCAAGGTCACGTCCGTAGCACTTGGCGCAAATGCCGCGTCTGCTCTGGCAGGTGAGCACGGAGCGGATCTTGACCCGCTCGATGCCAGCATCCTCGATGCGCTTCACGAGCGTTTCATCGATTTCCTGGTTGGCAGGAACAAGCACATCGCCAGTTACCGGATCAAGGATATCGTCAAGGGCAACGCGGCCGAGAATGCGATCTCCAATCTGCTCAATGACTTCGCCACCCTCGGTCAGGGATGTGACGGTAAGGCCGTCGAGCGTGCCGCAGTCCGTCTCGGTGATAATGGCGTCCTGTGCCACGTCAACCAGACGACGGGTAAGGTAACCGGAGTTCGCGGTCTTGAGAGCCGTGTCGGCAAGACCCTTCCGGGCACCGTGGGTCGAGATGAAGTACTGAAGAACGTTCAGTCCCTCCCGGAAGTTGGCGGTGATAGGAGTCTCGATGATTTCGCCGGACGGCTTCGCCATGAGCCCCCGCATACCCGCCAGCTGACGAATCTGCTGAGCAGAGCCCCGCGCGCCCGAGTCGGCCATCATGTGAATGGCGTTGAAGGAAGGAATCTTCACTTCCTGGCCGTCAGGGGAGAGGATCGTGTCCTTGGAAAGGTTGTCGAGCATCTGCTTGGCGATGTCTTCCGTAGCCTTGGCCCAGATGTCGATAACTTTGTTGTAGCGCTCCCCGTCGGTGATGAGACCCTCGGTATACTGGTTCTGGATCTCCTTCACCTCGTCGTTGGCGCTGTCGATGATTGCGGACTTCCCTTCGGGGATCACCATATCATTCATGCAGATGGAAATACCCGCCAGGGTCGAGTAGCGGAATCCGGTCTCCTTGAGCCGGTCGGCCAGGATGACGGTCTCTTTGTTGCCGGCAAGGCGGTAGCAGACATCGATCAGGTTCACAAGCTCCTTCTTGCTCATAACCTTGTTGATGGAAGAGAAGGGGACCATTTCGGGGAGTATCTCACGAAGCAAGATACGACCAACTGTCGTCTCGATGATGGCCGGCTGTTCAGACGCAGCGGAGAGAATGTTTTTCATCCGGACGCTGACACGTGCCTGGAGGTCAACCTCGCCGGCATCATACGCTATCCGCACTTCTTCCGGAGACGCGAAGATTTTCCCGTCCCCCTTGGCGAAATGACGCTCCCGGGTCATGTAGTAGATACCGAGAACCATATCCTGCGACGGTACGATGATCGGCTTGCCATGCGCCGGAGACAGGATGTTATTGGTACTCATCATGAGCACCCGCGCCTCCACCTGGCTCTCGATGGAAAGAGGGAGGTGGACCGCCATCTGGTCGCCGTCGAAGTCCGCGTTAAAGGCGGTACACACGAGGGGGTGGAGCTGGATGGCCTTTCCTTCGATCAGCACCGGCTCAAAGGCCTGGATGCCAAGGCGGTGCAGGGTAGGGGCACGGTTGAGCATAACAGGATGTTCTTTGATAACCTCTTCAAGTACGTCCCAGACCTCCGGACGCTCCTTCTCCACCATCTTCTTGGCGCTCTTGATGGTGGTGACGAAGCCCCGCTCCTCAAGCTTGTTGTAGATGAACGGCTTAAAGAGCTCCAGGGCCATCTTCTTGGGGAGACCGCACTGGTGGAGACGAAGCTCCGGTCCCACAACAATAACGGAACGGCCAGAGTAGTCGACCCGCTTGCCGAGGAGGTTCTGGCGGAAACGGCCTGATTTTCCCTTGAGCATGTCGGAGAGGGACTTGAGGGGGCGCTTGTTAGGGCCTGCAATGGCACGGCCGCGGCGACCGTTGTCAAAGAGGGCGTCAACGGCTTCCTGCAGCATCCGCTTCTCGTTGCGTATGATAACCTCGGGGGCCTGTAGTTCCATGAGGCGCTTGAGGCGGTTGTTCCGGTTGATTACGCGACGATAGAGGTCGTTGAGATCGCTCGTCGCAAAGCGTCCGCCGTCGAGGGGGACCAGGGGACGCAACTCGGGCGGAAGGACCGGGATGCACTCAAGGATCATCCACTCGGGACGGTTGCCGGACTCCTTGAAGGCCTCCACAACCTTGAGCCGCTTGGCGGTCTTCTTACGCTTCGCCTCGCTCGTTGCTTCGATCATCTCTTGGCGGAGTTGTTCAGCAAGCTGATCCAGATCGATGGCCTTGAGGCAGTCACGGATGGCTGCTGCCCCCATACCTGCGTCGAACTGGTAATTGTGCTCCTCAAGCGCCTTCAGGTAACGGTCTTCGGAGAGTACCTCGGCCATGGCCATTCCGGTGTTCTTCGGATCGGTAACCGCATAGGCTTCGAAGTAAAGGACCTTCTCAAGGTCTTTCAACGATATGTCAAGCAGGTTCCCGATTCGGGAGGGAAGCGACTTGAGGAACCAGATGTGGGCAACGGGAGTGGCAAGGTCGATATGCCCCAGGCGCTCACGACGAACCTTTGAGGGGATGACCTCGACGCCACACTTTTCGCAGACGATGCCGCGGTGCTTCATGCGCTTGTACTTGCCGCAGTTGCATTCGTAGTCCTTGGTGGGGCCAAAGATTTTCGCGCAGAACAGACCATCACGCTCCGGCTTGAAGGTCCGGTAGTTGATGGTTTCGGGTTTCTTTACCTCGCCGAACGAACGCTCCCGAATCTTCTCCGGTGAAGAAACGGAGATGCGGATCGCCGAGAAGTGGAGGGGGTCCTTCGGTTTATCGAAAAAGCTGAAAAAATCTTCCAATGTCTAATCCTCCTCTGTTTAGGAGTGGCTGCTGCTCATGTGATCGTTCAGGCGGTCAATGTCTTGGATGACCAACTCTAATCCTCGTCGCCTTCCAGGAGTTCCACATCGAGACACAGCGACTGGAGTTCCTTTATCAGGACGTTGAACGACTCCGGGAGTCCCGGCTCGAGGGTATGCTTTCCTTTGACAATGGCCTCGTACATGCGCGTACGGCCTGCAACGTCATCGGACTTCACCGTCAGGAATTCCTGGAGAGCATAGGCGGCGCCGTATGCTTCCATGGCCCAGACCTCCATTTCACCGAGACGCTGGCCACCAAACTGAGCCTTGCCGCCCAGAGGCTGTTGGGTCACGAGGCTGTAGGGGCCGATGGACCGGGCGTGGATCTTGTCGTCAACCAGGTGATGGAGCTTGAGGACGTACATGACCCCGACCGTGACCTTGTGCTTGAAGGGTTCTCCGGTCTTGCCGTCGAAAAGTCTGACCTGGGCGGTCTCGTCGAAACCGGCCTTGTCGAGCATGCTTCGAATCTGCTCCTCCGAAGCCCCCTCAAAGACGGGCGACGCCATCGGAACTCCGCGTTGGAGACGCTTGGCGACGTTTATCAGTTCCTCCTCGTTGAGAGAGTCAAGGAACGCATTCATTTCCTTGGAGCCGTAAACCTTCTGGAGATACTCCTTGATCGTGGCAGACGGAGAATGCTTCTCAAGCATTTCCTCGATCTTCCAGCCGATTCCCTTGGCAGCCCATCCCAGATGGGTTTCGAGGATCTGCCCCACGTTCATACGGGAAGGAACACCCAGGGGGTTCAGCACAATCTCGACGGGACGGCCATCCTCCATGTACGGCATGTCTTCCTCGGGAAGGATACGGGACACAACCCCCTTGTTACCGTGGCGACCTGCCATCTTGTCACCGACCTGAAGCTTGCGCTTGATGGCAACGTAAACCTTGACCATCTTGATTACGCCCGGGGGAAGATCATCGCCCCGCTTCAGCTTCTGGACCTTATCGTCAAAGACATATTTTATGATATCAATCTGCTGCTGGAGCGTGGCAAGGATCGCGGCAACCTTCTCCTCGACCCCCTCCCCGCCACTGACGGAAATCTCATCCCACCGATCAAGGGGGATTGCCGTCAGGGCCTCTTCCGTGATGGCGGCATCCTTGGCGATGACCGTCTTGCCGTTTTTGTCCTCCACCTTCACGGCAGCGGTCTTGCCGACCAGAAGCCTTTTCAGCTTCCCGACAGCAGAGTCACGGATAATCCGGATCTCGTCCTGCTCGTCCTTGCGAAGCTTTTCCTCCTCCATCCGCTCAATCATCTCGGTACGGGAGTCTTTGTCGTTCCCTTTACGGGAAAAGACCTTGGCGCCGATGACTGTCCCCTCGACCCCCGGCGGAACACGCAGGGAGGTGTCGCGAACGTCTCCGGCTTTTTCGCCGAAGATGGCCCGGAGAAGCTTTTCCTCCGGCGAGAGTTGGGTTTCGCCCTTCGGCGTGATCTTCCCGACCATGATGTCACCCGGTTTGACTTCAGCGCCAATCCGGATGATGCCGGACTCGTCCAGGTCCTTGAGGGTTTCCTCGCCCAGATTCGGGATATCCGAGGTTATCTCTTCCTTGCCGAGCTTGGTGTCACGGGCAACGCACTCGAACTCCTCGATATGGATCGAGGTATAGCGGTCGTCTTTGGTGAGCTTCTCGGATATAAGGATCGAGTCTTCGAAGTTGTAGCCACCCCAGGGCATGAAGGCGACGACAACGTTCTGCCCCAGAGCCAGCTCCCCCATGTCGGTGGACGGGCCGTCGGCAATGACATCGCCCCGTTTCACATGATCGCCAACCTTAACCACCGGCCGCTGGTTGATGCACGTGTTCTGGTTGGAGCGGGCAAACTTGATGAGGTTATAGATATCGACACCGGTGCCGGTCTCGTCATACTCGTCCTCGTCGATCTTGACGACGATGCGGGACGCGTCTACCGATTCGACGACGCCGGTGTGACGCGCCACAACCGAAACGCCCGAATCCTTGGCGACTACCCGCTCCATGCCGGTGCCGACCAACGGAGAATCGGCTTTCAGGAGCGGTACTGCCTGACGTTGCATGTTGGAGCCCATGAGGGCGCGGTTGGCGTCGTCGTTCTCAAGAAACGGAATAAGCGATGCTGCGACGGAAACAAGCTGCATCGGAGCCACGTCCATGAGCTCCAGTTCGTCCCGATGCACGAGGAGGAACTCGCCCGACTTACGGGCAGAGACATAATCGTTCACAAAGCGGCCATCGGCATCCATCTCGGCGTTGGCCTGGGCAATGGCATGCCCCTCCTCCTCAAGGGCGGAGAAGAACTTTACCTCGGCGGTGACTTTCCCCTCACTCACGATCCGGTACGGCGTTTCCACAAAGCCGTGCTCGTTGATCCGGGCATAGGTGGAAAGTGACGCGATAAGACCGATATTCGGACCTTCAGGAGTCTCAATCGGACAAACCCGGCCGTAGTGGGTAGGGTGAACGTCACGGACTTCGAAGCCGGCCCGTTCGCGGGTGAGGCCGCCTGGTCCGAGGGCAGAGAGGCGCCGCTTGTGGGTGACCTCGGAAAGCGGGTTTGTCTGGTCCATGAACTGCGAGAGCTGCGATGAGCCGAAAAACTCCTTGACCACGGCCGAAACCGGCTTGGAGTTGATCAAGTCGTGGGGCATCAGGTTCTCGACTTCCTGCAGGCTCATCCGCTCCTTGATGGCCCGCTCCATGCGGACAAGACCGATGCGGTACTGGTTTTCCAGCAGCTCGCCCACAGCCCGCACCCGCCGGTTGCCCAGATGATCGATATCGTCGATGGTCCCTCGGCCGTTTTTCAGGTCGATGAGATACCGGACCACCTCAAGGATATCCTCCTTGGTGAGCACCTGGCAGTCAAGGGGGACGCCGAGTCCCAGCTTGTAGTTGAGCTTGAGCCGTCCCACGGCCGAGAGATCATAGCGTTCTGCATTGAAAAAGAGGTTGTCGAAAAGTGCCTGGGCACTCTTGAGGGTCGGGGGATCACCAGGACGCAGGCGACGATAGATCTCAATGAGCGCGTCGTCAGTAGTGTTTATTTTATCGACGAGCAGTGTGTCCCGCAGCGAGGATGTCACATGGAGGTTGTCGATGAAAAGAACCTTGAACTCCGAAATGCCCCGTGCCTTGATCTCGTCAAGCTTAGCCTGGGAGATCTCCTCGTTGCACTCTACCAGCACTTCGCCAGTGGCGGGGTCAACAATATCGGTGGAAGCGTACTTTCCACAGACCTCTTCGGCTTTAATGGGAATCTCGGTGATTCCGTGCTCGGTCATCTTGCGGATTGCCGCCTTGGTGAACTTTCTGTTCGCCTTGATGATGACTTCACCTGTCTTGGAATCAACGATATCGGAAGAGGTTTTCTGGGTTGTCAGAAGCTCGGCGTCGGCCTTCTTCCACATCCGCTCCCCATCGAGGCCGATTTCCTCACTCCGGTAATAAAAATTGAGAAGCTCCTCCGCACTGTTGCCAAGGGCCTTAAGGAGGACCGTTGCCGGCATCTTGCGGCGACGGTCGATCCGGACATAGAGTATGTCCTTGTGGTCGAACTCGAAATCGAGCCAAGAGCCACGGTAAGGGATCACTCGGGCGGAATAGAGGACCTTGCCGCTGGAATGGGTCTTGCCCTTGTCATGGTCGTAGAAAACACCGGGAGAGCGGTGAAGCTGGCTCACGATAACACGTTCGGTACCGTTTATGATGAACGTGCCGTTCTCGGTCATGAGCGGGATCTCGCCGAAGTAGACCTCCTGCTCCTTGATATCCCGAATAGAACGGACGCCAGTATCCTTGTTCACGTCCCAAACGACGAGGCGCACCTTCACCTTCATGGGGGCGGCGAAGGTCATCCCGCGCTGGTGGCATTCTTCAACATCGTACTTCGGTGTGCCGAGGCTATAGGAAACATACTCAAGCGAAGCAGTATCGCTAAAGTCCTTAATTGGGAAAACACTCTTGAATACAGCTTCAAGCCCGCTGTTCTTGCGTGCTTCGGGGGGGGTGTCAATTTGCAGGAAACGCTTATAGGAATTTTTTTGAATATCAATAAGGTTGGGGATGTCAATGATTTTCTTGATCTTGGCGAAATTCTGGCGTAGAAGCTGGTTATTCGCAATTGAATAAGCCATGTTTTCTCCTTTGGCGAGGCTCATGGAGCCTCTAACCCCCTGGATTTAGTGCCTTCTCCGATATTGCCCGGAGCCAGCGGATACGAATTCGGAACTAAAATAGAAGAGCCAAGGCCGCATGGAGCGGCCTTGGCTGATGTGCTGACGCAGTAGACTCGAGCCTTACTTGATCTCGACTTCAGCGCCGGACTCAACGAGCTGCTTCTTGGCGTCCTCTGCCTCTTCCTTGGAAACGCCGGTCTTGACGGGCTTCGGTGCGCCGTCGACCAGGTCCTTGGCTTCCTTGAGGCCAAGACCGGTGAGGGCACGGACAACCTTGATAACGCCAATTTTGTTGGCACCGGCACTCTTGAGGATGATATCAAACTCAGTCTTCTCTTCAGCAGCCTCGGCGGCAGCGGCCGGAGCAGCGGCAGCGGCAACGGCGACCGGCGCAGCGGCGGAGACACCGAACTTCTCTTCGAGTTCTTTCACGAGCTCAGAGAGCTCAAGAACGGTCATATTCTCAATGAAGCTAACGACATCGGCTTTGGTGATTTCTGCCATTTCTGTATTCCTCCGTTAATAACGTTCGTTGTTGAATGTAAAGGAAGGACTAATTGCCTTCCTTTTGGATTTTGATTGCGTTGAGCGCACGAACAAAACTTCCCGGAACTGCTGCCAGGACGCCCACAAAGTTGGCAACCGGAGCATTGATGGTTCCAAGCAGTTTCGCAAGAAGTACTTCACGACTCGGCAGATCGGCCAATGCCTGGATATCGCTGACCGAGATCTGCTTGCCGGACAGCACGGCAGCCTTAAGCTTGAAGGTGTTGGCCTGGGTTTTGGCAAACTTTGACAGGACCTTAGCAGCTGCGACCGGATCATCATAGCTGAACGCAATGGCGGTCGGACCGGCGTAGTGGGGAGAGAGCGATTCCTTATCGGTCTCCTTGGACGCAAGCTCCAGCAACGTGTTCTTGGCAACCTTGTACTCAACGGCAGCTGCACGAAGTTCATTTCTCAGGGTCGTTGCCTGCTCTACGCTCATACCACGGAAATCGGCGAGAAACACTGCTTTAGCCCGTTTAAGCTTTTCGTGCAGTTCCGCTACCTGTTGTTGCTTGTTTTCTCTATTCAAGCGCCTTCCTCCTTTCTGTTCGGGTTGAGGGCCGAAGCCCCAGCCAAAGTCAGAAAGTGCGGGGTTTAGTACTTTCCTGTGACTACCACAAGTCTCGGCAGGCTGCCTGCGCCATTAAGCCCGGATGCTGCCCGGGCACCTGCTGTCTTTGACTTTGGCTTTATATACCTAATGCTCAGACAAGCTTCGACTGGACGTCTGCGATATCCAGATTCAGCCCCGGTCCCATGGTGGAAGAAAGGCTGATCTTTTTGATGTAGGTACCCTTGGCTGCGGACGGCTTCGCCTTAACGAGCGCCTCCACAAGCGCAAGAAGATTTTCCTTGAGCTTGTCCGCATCAAACGATGCCTTACCGACCGGCGCATGGACAATACCGGCCTTCTCGACCCGGAATTCAACCTTCCCGGCCTTGGACTCCTTAACCGCACGGCCCACATCAAACGTGACCGTGCCGACCTTCGGGTTCGGCATGAGTCCGCGGGGACCAAGAAGCTTACCGATCTTGCCGACAACACCCATCATGTCGGGAGTCGCGATGGCGGTGTCGAAGTCGAACCACCCCTCCTGGATCTTGGCAACGAGGTCTTCGGCGCCTACATGGTCAGCGCCGGCGTCACGGGCCTCCTTCTCCTTTTCGCCCTTGGCGAAAACGAGTACCCGGACGTCCTTGCCGAGACCATTCGGCAGAACTACGGCGCCACGAACCATCTGATCGGCATGGCGGGGGTCAACGCCCAACCGAACAGCGACCTCCACGGTCTCGTCAAATTTGGCGTAGGCTACCGACTTGACACTTTCTATACCTTCAACGAGGGGGTAGGTCCGGCTTCGGTCTATCTTCGCCAAGGCTTCCCTATGCTTCTTCGCTGTCTTCGGCATCTCTCAATCCACCCTTTCTCTATTAAACAATTTCAACGCCCATGCTGCGGGCAGTCCCTTCGACCGTTCTCATGGCAGCTTCAAGCGACGCAGCGTTCATGTCGGGCATTTTCTTGACCGCGATCTCTTTCACCTGCTCCGCAGTCAACTTTCCGACCTTGTTCTTGTTCGGCACGCTGGAACCGCTCTCAATCCCGACCGCCTTCTTGATGAGAACCGACATGGGCGGCACTTTGGTGATAAAGCTGAACGAACGATCTGCGTAGACGGTTATGACAACAGGAGTAATGGTCCCCTCGTCGCCCTGGGTCTTGGCATTGAACGCCTTGCAGAACTCCATGATATTGACACCATGCTGGCCCAGAGCCGGACCAATCGGGGGCGAAGGGTTTGCTTTGCCCGCCGGAATCTGCAGCTTGATGTATCCCGTAATCTTCTTTGCCATTGCCGTGCTCCTTGTTCTTCTCCTCAGAGAAGGATATACCGTTTATCTGACAGAGGGTTATCCCTACTGTTTTTCCACCTGCATGAACTCAAGCTCTACAGGAGTTGCGCGCCCGAAAATGCTGACCATAACCCTGAGTTTACCCTTGTCAGGCTTCACATCTTCTACGACTCCAGTAAAGTTAAGGAACGGACCATCAACCACCCGGACCGTCTCTCCAACCTCGAATTGAACCTTGGGTCGGGGCTTCTCAGCACCCTCTTCCATCCTACGGGTGATCTTCGCGACCTCTTCGTCAGGTATGGCAAAAGGGTTATTCCCCCCTACAAATCCAGTGACCTTGGAGGTTTCCTTCACTACATGCCATGTCTCATCGCTCAACTCCATGTTGACAAGGATATAGCCAGGAAAAAACTTGCGGGAGGAAGTCTTCTTCTCCCCCTTTTTCAACTCTACCACTGTTTCTGAAGGAATAAGAATCTCGCCGAAAGACTCCTCCAGGCCAAGGTTCTTAATTCGCTCAGAAAGGGAGAGCCTTACTTTATTTTCAAATCCGGAGTACGTATGGACCCCGTACCACTTTTTTGCCATAGTAGTTTGCGTCCTTTAGCCAAGGATAAGGCGCATCAGTTTCGCCAAAATCACGTCACACGCCCCGAGATAAATGGAGATTATGACTACGATAGCCACCACGACCCACGTCGTTGAGATGGTCTCTTTGCGGGTAGGCCAAGTCACCTTGCCCAACTCGGCCTTCACTTCAGTGAGAAAATCTTTGGCTTTTGCGATCACGTGAGAACCCCGGGATGGATAAAAAATGGCAGGCCAGGAGGGATTCGAACCCCCAACATCCGGTTTTGGAGACCGGCGCTCTAGCCGTTAGAGCTACTGGCCTGCGTCCGCTGGGGCTGCAGATAGCAACCCCAAACCTGTGACCGTGGTTACTTGGTTTCCTTGTGGACGGTATGGGTACGACAGAAGCGACAATATTTTTTGAACTCGAGCTTCTGCGGAGTATTCTTCTTATTCTTAGTGGTCGTATAGTTCCTCTGCTTGCACTCGGCGCAAGCAAGAGTAATAATGTCTCTCATTGGCTTAACCCTTCATAGTAAAGAATGCGAGCAGGCCTAGGCCTGCTCGCGAAATTTCCAGCAACAATTATTCGATGATAGAGCTGACAACACCGGCGCCGACAGTACGGCCACCCTCACGGATAGCGAACCGCAGGCCTTCGTCCATGGCGATCGGGGTGATCAGGTTAACCGTTACGGCTACGTTGTCGCCGGGCATGACCATTTCGGTTCCTGCGGGAAGGTCTACTACGCCGGTCACGTCGGTGGTCCGAAAGTAGAACTGCGGACGGTAGCCGTTGAAGAACGGGGTGTGGCGCCCGCCTTCTTCTTTGGTCAGGATGTAGGCCTCGGCCTTGAACTTGGTGTGCGGGGTGATGCTCCCCGGCTTCGCCAGCACCTGGCCACGCTCGATGTCTTCACGCTTTACACCACGGAGCAGGGCACCGATGTTGTCGCCGGCACGCCCTTCGTCGAGGAGCTTGCGGAACATTTCTACACCGGTGACGGTGGTCTTGGTGGTCGTCTTGATTCCAACGATCTCGACTTCCTCGCCCACCTTGACAACGCCACGCTCAACCCGACCGGTAGCAACGGTACCGCGACCGGAGATGGAAAAGACGTCTTCGACGGGCATCAGGAACGGCTTGTCGATGGCGCGCTCAGGCTCGGGAATATAGGCGTCAACGGCGTCCATGAGCTTGACGATGGCTTCAGAGCCGAGCTCGTCCTTGTCGCCATTGAGGGCCTTGAGGGCGGAACCCTTGATGATGGGAATGTCGTCGCCCGGAAAATCATAGGAGGAGAGCAATTCGCGAATCTCCAGCTCGACGAGCTCAAGAAGCTCTTCGTCATCGACCATGTCAGCCTTGTTCAGGAACACGACGATGTAGGGAACCCCTACCTGACGAGCAAGCAGAATGTGCTCGCGAGTCTGGGGCATGGGGCCGTCGGCGGCGGAGACAACGAGAATCGCGCCGTCCATCTGAGCCGCACCGGTGATCATGTTCTTGACGTAGTCGGCGTGGCCGGGACAGTCAACGTGAGCATAGTGACGCTTTTCGGTTTCATACTCAACGTGCGAGGTGGCGATGGTGATACCACGCTCACGCTCCTCAGGGGCGTTGTCGATCTGATCAAAGCCCTTGAATTCGGCCTGGCCGCGCTCGGCCAGAACCCGCGTGATGGCGGCGGTCAGCGTGGTCTTGCCATGGTCAACGTGACCAATCGTCCCTATGTTGACGTGCGGTTTTGTTCTCTCGAATTTTGCCTTTGCCATGTAGGATTCCTCCCGGACAATCTATTTTGAGAATTGCTTCTCGCTAAAAACGAAAAAAATGGAGCCCACAACCGGATTCGAACCGGTGACCTCTTCCTTACCAAGGAAGTGCTCTACCTACTGAGCTATGTGGGCATGATGCAAAGTATGGAGCGGGAAACGGGACTCGAACCCGCGACCCTCAGCTTGGAAGGCTGACGCTCTAGCCAACTGAGCTATTCCCGCCGAACCGCTCTGAAGCTTTTTGAAGCCCCGCAGCGCCACCGCTCCCAGTACCAACGGTTTCACAACCTCCTGGGGCACGCCTACGTCACAAGACTTCTGAAGATTGTATGGTGGAGGGAGGAGGATTCGAACCTCCGAAGTCGTACGACGACAGATTTACAGTCTGTTCCCTTTGGCCGCTCGGGAATCCCTCCAGACGGAGATGCGAGTTTCAAATGGAGCTGGCGACAGGACTTGAACCCGCAACCTGCTGATTACAAGTCAGCTGCTCTACCAGTTGAGCTACGCCAGCGCGAAAAAATCTATACCTGCTTTTTATTTCACGGTCAAGCTTTTTAGCACAAAGAAGACACTCTATATAAACCACTGAATAATGCATGTCAAGTCAAATAATCCAACCGCCCTACTTTCACACCAAATACCAACGTCGTTTTCCTAGAAGGGAAGCAAGTCATTGTTCTGCAGGGTTCCCACCATCAGGCGCGCCGTTTCCGCCGGATCGGCTTCACCGTCTCCAATAATTTGCCCCTTGGCGCGCTCCGGGGGAAATATACGACTAACCCACGTCGGAGGCCCCTTAAGTCCAACGGTTGCTGGATCAAGTCTGAGCACCTCGTTGTTCCACATAGTCACCGGCGAGTCAGCAGCCTCTATGCGCATCGGAACGGCAGGATATCGCGGACGGTTGATTTCCCGAACAACCGTCAACATGGCTGGCAGTCGTGCCTCCACCATTTCGTAGCGCCCCTCAAGCTCTCGCCGCACCCTGATTTACGGGCGCCGAGATCAAGCTCCTCAAGCCGATCGACCAGTGTCAACTGGGTAAACCCGAGCCGGGTAGCGATCCCCGGCCCTACCTGCGCGGTATCGCCGTCAATGGTCTGCTTTCCGCATATCACGAGGACGACCTCGTCCTTTTCACCCAGACGGCTGATGGCAGAAGAGAGGACATTACTGGTCGCGAGGGTGTCAGCCCCACCAAACGACCGGTCAGAGAGGAGAATTGCCTCGTCGACCCCGAGGGCTATCGCCTTGCGAATGGTGGCCTCGGCATTGGGGGCCCCATGGATATGGCCGCAACCCGCAGGCCATAACGGTCCCTGAGACAAAGGCTCTCTTCCAGGGCATGGGTGTCATAGGGATTTACTATGAATGGAATCCCTTCTCGCACCAGCGTGTTGGTAACCGGATCAATCTGAACTTGCGTCGTGTCGGGTACTTGCTTGATACAGCATACGACAAGCATGGCACCCTCCTCCTTGGGGACAGCACACCCCCTGCATAGGACCAAATTAATTAAATCGCATCCGTATCCGGAGTCAAGGACGGCGCTTGCCACCTCTCGGCGCGCTGCGGCATTTTTCCCGCTGCCGGAATCCCCCGAGGAGTTCGGCAGCCGCTTCCTCGCGGCCACAGGCCCGAAGTGCTTCAAGAACGTTGCGCCGCTCTTCGGGTTGATGCCACAGAAGCAGCGCCTTCTGGAGCCGTTTCTCCCGGTCGCTCCGCGCCACATAGACTTTCCGCCCGGAGAAGGGATCGATACCCGTATGGTACATGCAGGTGGCAAGGGTTCCGGGGGTAGGTGTAAAGTCCTGCACCTGGTCCACCCGCATGTTGTGGCGCTTGAGAAACAGGGCCAGCTCCACCATGTGATCAAGAGTACACCCCGGATGCCCCGACATCAGGTAGGGAATCACGTACTGTTTTCGCCCCAGGCGCATGCTTTCGTCCCTGAAGCGGGCAAGAAAGCGCTCGAACGCCTCCTTCCCCGGTTTACGCATCAGATCGGTGACCACATCCACCGTATGCTCCGGAGCGACCTTGAGGAATCCGCCCACATGGTGGGCCAACAGCTCGCCAAAGTACCCCGGTTGTCGCTCCAGAAGATCGTAGCGGATGCCCGACGACACCGCCACGTGCCTCACTCCCGGAATCGCTCTCACCCGCCTGAGGAGGGTAGCCGCCCGTCGGTCGTGGGTGACAAGATGTCGACAGACCGACGGGAAGAGGCAGCTTTCGCGGCGGCAGCCCTTCCCTGCATCAGGACTGCCACAGCGCAGGCCGTACATGTTGGCTGTCGGCCCGCCCACGTCGCTGACACTCCCGCGAAACCAAGGCATCTTCACCATTCGCCCGACTTCCTCCGTAACTGAGTGCTCGCTTCGCGACTGGATAAACTTCCCCTGGTGGTGGGTTATGGCACAGAAGGCGCACCCGCCGAAGCAGCCGCGATGCGTGGTGATGGATGACTTGATCTGGTCATAGGCTGGTATTGGCTCTTTGTATGACGGATGGGGCGCCCGGGCGAACGGAAGTGCATAGACAGCATCTATCTCCGCTTCAGAGAGTGGAACGGAAGGGGGATTACAAACGAGCAGGCGCTCGCCGTGGCGCTGAGCAAGGGCCTTGCCGCTACCGGGATTCATTTCATGCGTGACGAGCCTGAAAGCTTCGGCATAGCGACGGGGATCAGCCATCACCTCCTCGCAGGTGGGAAGCACTAGCGCGCCGGAAGGCACGTCTCCCCGGGCCGCATACGCCGTCCCCGGAATGTCGGTAAGCTGCGAGAGGGGTTCTCCGCCGCTCAGCCGCTCGGCCAACTCCAGGATAGGTCGCTCCCCCATACCGAATACGAGGAGGTCCGCCTTGGCGTCAAAGAGAATGGAGCGACGGACCTTGTCTTCCCAATAGTCGTAGTGGGCGAAACGACGAAGCGATGCTTCAATGCCGCCGACAACCACCGGTACGTCCTTGAATGCTTCCTTGAGTCGGGAGGTATAGACAATGGTGGCCCGGTTGGGCCGGGCGCCATGGCGGCCGCCGGGGGTATAGGCGTCGTCGTGGCGTAGTTTCTTGAGGGGGGTATAGTGGGCGACCATGGAATCCATGGCGCCGGCAGCGACGGCAAAGAAAAGACGGGGACGCCCCAGAGCCATGAACGGCTCCCGGGAGCGCCAATCGGGTTGGGGAATGATCCCGACCCGGAAGCCGTGGGATTCGAGCCATCGGGCCAAGAGTGGAACCCCAAAGGCCGGGTGATCGATGTAGGCGTCACCGGTAACGAAAACGACGTCAAGTTCGTGCCATCCCCGTTTTAACGCCTCGGCTCTTGTGGTTGGAAGAAACGACATAGATACCCGTCAGGGGAAAAGGGGGAGCCCTTCCAACCCCATCGCCTCAGGGAAGCCGTACATGATGTTCATGTTTTGCACGGCCTGGCCGGCGGCACCTTTCACGAGGTTATCGATGGCGGAAACCACAATGACCCGCCCAGTGCGACTGTCCACAGCCAAACCGATGTCGCAGAAATTGGAGCCACGCACGTGGGCAGTGGATGGGATGTTTCCGGCGGGAAGCACCCGGACAAAGGGCTCCCCTTCGTAAAATTCAGCATAGAGCTTCACCAGTTCGGCGACGGAGACATTGTCTGTAAGCCGCGCGTAGATAGTGGAGAGAATTCCCCGGTCCATGGGAACCAGGTGAGGAGTGAAGGTGACGGTGATCGACCCACCAGCCAGAAGCGACAACTCCTGCTCGATTTCGGGGATATGCCGGTGCACTCCACCCACCCCGTATGCCTTGAACCCGTCATTCACTTCGCAGTAAAGGTTCTCTACCTTGGCGCCCCGGCCTGCACCCGAAACCCCAGACTTGGAGTCGGCAATAATGGTCGACGGGTCGATAAGGCGCTTTTTCAGGAGCGGCATGAGCCCCAGAATGACGCTCGTGGGGTAGCAGCCGGGGTTACCCACGAGCCGGGCATCACCGATCTTCTCCCTCCGGATCTCTGGAAGGCCGTAGACCGCCTCCTTCAGGTTCTCGGGGTCCATGTGGGGTTCGTACCATTTCTCATAAACGGCTGGATCATTGAAGCGATAGTCGGCGGAGAGGTCAACCACCTTCTTTCCCAGCTCCAGAAACGTGGGGACCACTTCCATAGCTGCCTTGTGGGGAAGGGCCGTAAAGATAAGGTCGGCCTTCTGGGCCACCCTGACCGGTTCCAGATTCTCAAGCACCTGAGTGTAGCGGTTGCGCAACGTCGGAAAGACGGCGGCGACGGGCCGGCCGGCGCTCTGTTCAGAGGTTATGCAGGTGACAGCCACCTCGGGATGGCAGTAAAGCAGCCTGAGCAGCTCGACTCCGGTGTATCCGCTCGCTCCGACAACAGCAACATTCAGCATGGGCAAACTCCTGAGAAAAAAGGTGGCTGACACGAAGTATCAAAAGTATAGGGCAAACTCTGGCAAAGCAAAAGGGGAAAACCCGAATGGATTTTCCCCTTGAACAGCCGTGGCTGCAGATGGTGCGCTTAGCGCTTGGAGAACTGGCAGCTTCTCCGGGCGGCGCGCTTACCGTACTTCTTCCGCTCCTTGATGCGGGAGTCACGAGTGATGAAACCGGCCTTCTTGAGGGTACCGCGGAGGGTGACGTCCACTTCGAGAAGAGCTTTCGTGATGCCATGCTTGATGGCGCCGGCCTGGCCAGAGTCGCCGCCGCCGCGGACGTTCACATAGATGTCAAAGTTGCCCACTTTTTCAACCAGTTCCAAAGGCTGCTTGACGATCATTTTGGAAGTCTCGCGCCCGAAGTAGTCGTCGATGGACTTGTTGTTGATGACAATGTTCCCGGTCCCCGGCTTCAGCCAGACCCTGGCGACCGACGATTTCCGCTTACCCGTACCGTAGTAGCTGATTGCTGCCATTCGTTATCTCCTGATCCGTATATTCTCTGAACCGATTAGATTTCGAGAGTCTTGGGCTGCTGGGCCTCGTGCGGATGCGCGGGACCGGCGTAGACCTTGAGCTTCTTGAGCATGTGACGGGCAAGCTTGTTCTTCGGAAGCATCCCCTTTACGGCCTTGCGGATAAGGTCTTCGGGTTTTTTCTCGATGAGTTTGCCTGCGGCGATGGACTTGATGCCCCCCGGAAATCCGGAGTGGCTGTAGTACATCTTGTCGGCGAGCTTGTTGCCGGTGAGCTGAATCTTCTCAGCATTGACCACAACGACAAAATCACCAGTGTCAACACTCGGGGTGTAGATCGGCTTTTTCTTGCCGCGGAGGATATTGGCGATCTCGGTGGCCATGCGACCGAGCACCTTGTTATCGGCATCGACCAGGAACCAGTCCCTGGTTACTTCTTCTTTCTTTGCAACCTTCGTCGTCTTCATCGAACCCTCTCAAACTGGATGGAATAAAGAGTAAACACTTTTCTCAGCGAAGGACGGATAATACTATGGCCATCAGCAGCTGTCAACCCTAAAATATATGTCAATAATAGACTTCCATGAGGCACAGCCCCTGAGGGGGGGCTGTCGGGCCGGCAAAACGTTCTCCAGGATACCGAAACAGAAGCGCCACGTCATCGGCACTTCGCCTCCCCCGGCCAACCTCTACGAGGGTGCCAACCATGATCCGGACCATGTTGCGCAGGAATCCGGAACCCTTTACGTGAACATGGAGGAGATCCCCTTCCAGTGCCAGGTCCACGGCATCTATCCGCCGGACTGTGGTCCGCGCGGCACAACCTGCCGTGCGGAATGAGGCAAAATCATGCTCACCGACCATATGGCTGGCCCCCCTTTCCATGGCTGCCAGATCAAGCGTTTCCCTCACGTGCCAGGCATAGTGGCGGCAAAGGGGAGAGCGGCCCCCCCCCCGGTGAATGGTATAGCGGTAGTGCTTGCCTGCGGCATCAAAGCGCGGGTTAAAGCCGTCCGGGGCCTCCAGCGCTTCCACCACGGCGATATCGGGAGGAAGAAGCGCATTGAGCCCATCGGAGAAGGCCCGCATCGGCAGCCCTTTGGCGGTGGTAAAGGCGGCAACCATGCCCCGGGCGTGGACACCGGCATCGGTGCGACCAGAGGAATGCACGCGAACCGGTTCCTTCAGCAGCCTCGCCAACGCCTCTTCGACCACCTGCTGGACAGAGATGCCGTTGGGCTGAATCTGCCAGCCCGCGTAGTTTGCACCGTCGTACTCGAGAACAAGTTTAATGGTATGCATAAAAATTAAGGACGCCCTGAAGGGCGTCCCGCTCATGGTGACATGTTGCCATGCGTCCCGGCTGGGGGGACACACGAACAGGCCCTACCTGAGATACCTTTCGATCAGGATCTCGGCGATCTGGACGGCATTCGTGGCCGCACCCTTGCGGATATTGTCCGCCACCACCCAGAGGTTGAGGCCGTTGGCGATGGACTCGTCCTCACGGATGCGCCCCACGAGGGTCAGGTCCTGGCCGGCAGCGTCGATGGCCATGGGATAGGATGACGTGGCCGGATCGTCCACCAGCTCCACCCCGGGCGCCTTTGCCAGAAGTTCGCGGGCCGTGGCCACGGTCAGCTTGTTCTCGGTTTCGATATTCACTGACTCGGAGTGGCCGTAGAAGACCGGCACTCGAACTGCAGTGGCGGTTACCCCGATGTTCGCCTCAAGAATCTTCCGGGTTTCGTGCACCATCTTCATCTCTTCCTTGGTATAACCGTTGTCACCGAAGGAATCGATCTGAGGAAGGCAGTTGAAGGCGATCTGGTGGGGGTAGGTCGCCACTTCCGGCGACTTCCCCTGAAAAAGGGTGACCACCTGTTTCTGTAGCTCTTCAATAGCTTTCTTGCCGGTGCCGGAAACAGCCTGGTAGGTGGAGACCACGATCCGCCTGATGACAGCGTGGTCGTGGAGCGGCTTCAGGGCCACCACCATCTGGATGGTGGAGCAGTTGGGGTTGGCGATGATACCCTTCTTCCGGTAGTCGGCGATGGCGTGGGGATTCACCTCGGGAACCACCAGCGGCACGTCCGGATCCATCCGCCAGGCACTGGAGTTGTCGATACAAACGGCGCCGGCAGCTGCCGCCGCGGGACAGAAATCCCGGGAACGGTCGCCGCCAGCCGAAAAGAGGGCGATGTCGATCCCCTCAAAGGAGTCGCGGGTCAGCTCTTCCACCATCACCGGCTTTCCCTTGAACTCCAGCACCTCGCCGGCGCTCCGGGCACTGGCCAGGTAGCGGATCTTCCCCACAGGGAAGTTGCGCTCTTCGAGGCATTCGATCATCTGGCCACCGACGGCGCCAGTGGCGCCGACGACGGCCACGTTCCACAGTTTTGCCATTACTTATTTCTCCACGAGGATACGGAGCATCCGGCGCAGGGGCTCGGCAGCCCCCCAGAGGAGTTGATCGCCGCAGGTGAAGGCCTGCATGTACTGGGGGCCCATCTTCATCTTGCGGACCCGGCCGATAGGGACTGTGAGAAGCCCGGATACCGCGGCGGGGGTCAGGTCGGCCAAGGTGTCGGCCTTGGTGTTGGGGACGAACTTGACCCACTGGTTGTCGTTCTTGATCAGCTCTTCAATATCGCCCAGGGGGACGTCCTTGTTCAGCTTGATGGTCAGGGCCTGGCTGTGACAGCGCATGGCGCCGACGCGGACGCAGATGCCGTCCACCGGGATCGGGGTGGTTGTGCCGAGGATCTTGTTGGTCTCGGCGAAGCCCTTCCACTCCTCCCGGCTCTGGCCGTCCTCCACCTCCCGGTCGATCCAGGGAAGGACGCTGCCAGCCAGGGGGAAGCCGAACTCTTTCGTCGGCAGGGCGTCGCCGCGCAGGGTGGCGGTCACATCCCGGTCGATGTCGAGGATGGCCGACGAGGGATTCTTGAGGAGGTCAGCCACGGAACCGTGGAGGGTTCCCATCTGGGAGAGGAGTTCGCGCATGTTGGGGGCACCGGCGCCGGAAGCAGCCTGGTAGGTCATGGAGGTGAGCCACTCCACGAGGCCGGCCCGAAAAAGCCCTCCCAAGGCCATGAGCATGAGGCTCACGGTGCAGTTGCCGCCGATGAAATCCTTTTGCCCCTTGGCCAGGGCCGCGTCGATGACGTTGCGGTTCACCGGGTCGAGGATGATGACCGCATTCGGCTCCATCCGGAGGGTGGAGGCCGCGTCGATCCAGTATCCCTGCCACCCTTGCTTGCGGAGTTCCGGGTGGACGGCCTTGGTGTAGTCGCCACCCTGGCAGGTAACGATGATGTCGAGCTTTTTCAGTTCTTCAATGTCATCGGCACTCTTGAGGGTGCCTGCATTCATGGGGGCAGGCTGCCCCGCCTGGGAGGTGCTGAAGAAAACCGGCTCGATGCCGGTGTTGAAATCCCCCTCCTCCACCATCCGCTGGAGGAGAACCGAACCGACCATACCGCGCCAACCGACGATTCCTACTTTCATGGGCAGAACTCCTTTTTCGGGAATAAGGTAAATCCGTTACAGGGCCACGATGATCGCGTCACCCATCTCTTTGGTGTTGACGAGCTTTTCGCCCGGCTTCTCCTGAAAGATGTCACGGGTCCGACATCCCTGGTCGAGCACCTTGGCCACGGCGTTGTCAATGGCATCGGCCGCGTCCACCATGCCGAAGGAGAAGCGGAGCATCATCCCCATGGAGAGGATCTGGGCGATGGGGTTCGCAATCCCTTGCCCCGCAATGTCCGGGGCGCTGCCGCCGGAGGGCTCGTACATGCCGAAGGTCCCCTCGGCAAGCGACGCGGAGGGGAGCATCCCCAGGGAGCCGGTCAGCATGGCTGCCTCATCGGAGAGGATATCGCCGAACATGTTCTCGCAGAGGATGACATCGAACTGCTTGGGCCAGCGGACCAGCTGCATGGCAGCATTGTCCACGTACATGTGGGAGAGCTCCACGTCCGGGTATTCCTTGGCAATGCCGGTGACCACCTCGCGCCAGAGGACCGACGAGGAGAGAACGTTGGCCTTGTCGATGGAGCAGACCTTTTTGCCCCGCTTGCGAGCCGCCTGGAAGGCAACGTGGGTGATCCGTTCGATCTCGGGGACACTGTAGCGCATGGTGTCGAAGCCGACCCGGTCGCGCCCCTCGCCTTCGATCCCCTTGGGCTGGGCAAAGTAGATGCCGCCGGTCAGCTCGCGGATAACCAGCACGTTGAAACCGCCGGCGATGACCTCCTCCTTGAGGGAAGAAGCGCCCGTCAGGGACGGGAAAATGATGGCCGGCCGCAGGTTGGCGTAGAGACCGAAGATCTTTCTGAGGGGAAGGAGCGCGCCCCGCTCGGGCTGCTCATCCGGGGGAAGCGTCTCCCACTTGGGGCCGCCCACGGAGCCGAAGAGGATGGCATCGGACGTCTTGCAGATAGTAATGGTAGTTTCGGGGAGGGCCTTCCCTTCAAGGTCAATACCGGCGCCCCCGACATTGGCGTGGGTCCGCTCGAATTTCACGTCGTACTTCTTCTCTATGGCGTCCAGCACCCGGAGCGCCTCGGCCATAACCTCGGGACCGATGCCGTCACCGGGAAGAACCGCCACCTTGAACACCTGAGACATCCCTACACCCCCGCACAAGAAATATACAAAAGTACTTAATGCTATTGAGCAAAGTCTCTGTTGTCAACAAAAAACCGGCAAAGTGAAATCAGCCCAAACGAGGGGGAGACCCTGATTAGCTGCAGGAAAATTGAGCATTGGGAAGGGGCAGACCAATGGGAAGGGATGACGTAAAAGGGGCGCCTGCCGCATACGACAGACGCCCCGGGTTTAAATACCGCCGGCAAACAGCAAGGCAACCCTCACTGTCCGGCCAGAGGACCTACCAGGCCTCACCGGTTGTGTTCTGGTGGGAGCCGTGGCAATCCGCGTCGCAGGACGGCGTGTCATAGCGGCTTGCCGATGTCGCCTTGGTGTAGCGCAACAATTTGTCCTGCAAGCTGGGGGTCCCGCCACCTTTCCCGTCAGGATAGTACCGGCTTGGCAGTCCCGAAGTGAAGGTCACAATCAACCGGCTTACCTTGCCGCCATGGGGTACCCGCGTGTGGCAATACACGCAGGGGTATTTAGAGTGGTTGCTTTCCGAGTGCGTGTTGTTCGTATTGACGAGGGGGTGGCAGTTCTTGCAGAACAGCTTGCTGTTGCTGGCGTCACCGAGCTTCCAGAGCTGGCCGGTGGCGGAGTTGTAGGGCCAGTCCCTGCCGACGCCAACCAACTTGCCATCGGCGCCGTGGCAGTCGAAGCACTTCATTGTCTGCTTGCCCATGTTGACGTTCCAGGGCGAAGACAGTTGAGTCTTCACAAGGGCCTTGGGCGCGGGAGAATTGGGGTAATTGTTGAGACCGGTGACAATGGGGTGGCCGGAGCGGTTATACTGGCTGAATTCCATGGCTTGGTCGGTAAGAAGCAGCCCCGACGGTCCCGTCACGCCGCTCACGCTATTGGTGGTTGAACCAAGACCGTTGGATGAGTGGCACTTGACGCATACCTGGTACTCCTTGGTTGCAGGAGTAACCTTTGTGTACGATGACGGTGCCGTCCAGATCCCACTGGTAACCGGTTCCACGCCGTTATAGGCGGCGAAATTCGCGGCGTAATCACCATGCTTGCTCAAATGCGTCTCGGCCCCGTGGCAGTTGGAGCAGGTATAGGGCTGTCCCGCCACACCAGTGGCAATGGTATCCTTGACGGCAGCAACGGTGCTGTCATGGCAGGTCTGGCAGACGGTGGCGACAAAACCGCCGTGCTGGGTGACCAGATTGGTTCGATGACAGGAACCGCACGTGCCCGTCCCTATGGTTGCCACGTGTCCCGCCATGGCCGGAGCGGCCAAAGCGAGGAGCGCGATGAATGTGATCCCGATGCGCTTCATTTCGTTTCTCCTTTCAGTTCCTGGACTCTGATTAGTCTCACTACGTTACTGTACCTGGAAGGCACCCTCGGCAACGTAGAGGCTGTTCGAAGTGGGGGTGACACGGAACTTCATCCAGCCGTAGCCGTTCATCTGCTGGGCGATGGAAGTGACGTCGATATCCTTCCACCCGGTGCTGCTCGTGCTGTAGCTCGTGTAGTAGCGGGTGTTCACCGAGGTTCCGTTGGACTGGTACGGGTAGATCCTCAAGGTCCGCGAGGAACTGATGGAGGAGACATACACCCGCAGCACCACCTTGGTGGCGGTCAGGGCATCGCGGTTCAGTTTCATGGCGATGACGTAGTTGCTGCCGCTGCTGCCATACTGCAGCAGGTAGCGGTCGGTAGTGTTGCCGTCGCGGAAGTTGGCGGTGACGTCGCTGCTGTTGCTGTCCGAGGAGGTGACGGAGTAGAGCCGCTGCATGGACAGAACCTGGTCGGCAAAGACCGAGCTGCTGGTCGGGGCCGCCTGGACGGTGACGATGGTGGTGGCGCTGGCGCTGGCGCCGGCGTTGTCGGTGACGGTCAGGGTCACGGTGTAGGTGCCGGCCGTGGCGTAGGTCTTGGTGACGGAGACGCCACTGCCGGTGGTGCCGTCGCCGAAGGTCCAGGCGTACGATACGATGGTGCCGTCCGGGTCGCTGGAAGCGGCCCCGGAGAGGGTCACTGCCTTGTTGACGGTGGTGGTCACATTGGCGCCGGCGTTGGCCACCGGAGGCTGGTTGCCGTAAGCGGCGTGGCAGGAGGTGCAGGTCTGCGGTATGCCGGCCATGCCATCGTTGATGGCTTTCTGGTAGCCGGCGTTAGTGTTGTTGTGACAGGTGAAGCAGTAAACCATTTTCTCTTCATGGGCGGCGATGAAGCCGGTGGTGCTGTTGAGGGTGACCATGTCGTGCTGCTTCGCATGGTTGCCGAAGCCGCCGATGGCGTTGTGGCAGTCGGCACAGACAACCGGTTGGCCACCGAGACCTTTCTGAACAGCCGCGGTTATGGCCGTGTTGGTGCTGGCGTGGCAGGCGGCGCACTGGAAGCCCCGCTGGGCGTGCAGGTCGGTCAG